>CAMYKW010000020.1 GCA_947259175.1 uncultured Gammaproteobacteria bacterium
TGAAGGCGTATTGAGCAGCTGAATAATCGAACCCGCCCCTGTCGCCGCCACCGTCTTCGCGCAGTCGCGCGTTAATGCGTCAATGAAAGACCTGACCCCAACAACCTAGGCTGGCGTGCGACCCTTTGCGCGGTGTGCCAAATTTGTGCCAGAGCGGCGGCCGTGTGTGGCGATTTTGTGGCAATAACGCTTGTGAGATGCTTACTAACCGATTGTGTCTTTTCGCCAGGTGGTAGCAGGTTTCGGGGGTACGTTCACTCGCACGTCCTGCGCTCCGCGACACTTGCGCATCCTGCATATCGTCCTGCGCGGCCCAGCACATGACAAATTGATTCTCTCGGAATTTCGCGCCAATGAGTCATCGGTCTCAGCTTGCTGTACGCAGCCTCGGTACGCGCTGGTGCGAGTGCCCCCTCGGTCACAAAGGCTTCCGATCGGACTGGTGTAGGCATTCGTGCTCTATGCATTCAATGACCGCAATCTGCGATGGGCATAAGGCATAACACAGCTCGGTGTGGCTAACCAAGCGCTTACTCAGCCTGATATCTTGATGGTTTTACTAGGGTGAACGAATAAATATTGACGCGTAAAGTAATCTGTCGGCTATTTGGTACTCGATCTGGTTAACCGGGGAGTCGACAAAGTGACAACCAAGAGCTTTCTAGTTTCCGTGCTGCTAGTTCCCGCGCTATTGTTCACGGGCCCCGATACTGCACAGCCCCTGGAGTATCCCGAACTGCCTTATGTGGGAAAGATACCGAATGATAAAGGCGTGCTGTATGTTTACCGGCCTTTTCATATCGCGTCCTTCAATCTTAGACCCAATATTTTTATTAATGGAGAGAAACAAGGACCGCTATTTAACGGGACGTTTGATGAATTCCTGCTTGATCCAGGTGAATACAGAATAACGATAAAATTTCCAATGTCTTTTCCTAAGCTCGTTAAGGAGCGGGACATTGAAATCGAAGCCGGCAATGGGCAGTTTTTGGGATTGTTTGTTAAAAACGCGATGCGCGTCGGCTATGGTGTAATGGCTACGAAGTGGGATTTTAGGCAAGTTGGGCGGCGCACAGGTGTTACCGATATGGCTCGCTTGGACACGCCAGAAGAACACGAAGCCAAACTCGAGGAAAAAAAGAGAGAGTTCGAGGAGATGGAAGAAAAATAAGAAGTAGCCAATAATCGAGGCGCATTAAGAACGGCTGGGAAGAAAAAGGGACTCCTTAATCGCGGCGCAGCACAAAGCGATTTCCTATTCCTTATTCATAAGTATGATCACGGCGGGCGCATGAAAGTGCTAACTTGGATTTACAACCATGGTATTCAATGGCTTCGTAGTCGCGCAGGTTTCATAAAAAAAGAACTGACAGTCGAAGGTCGTAAGATCGTCTACCTGGAAAGCCGAAAACGCGGCAATACAGATCCTATTGTATTGATTCACGGATTCGGGGCCGAGAAAGATAATTGGCTCGAATTATCCAAGAAGCTCGAGTCGAAATATCGCATCATTGCAATTGATCTGCCGGGGCACGGCGAGAGTTTTCAGGACTTTGATTGGGATTTTCGCTTTACCGCACAGGCGGAGTTTCTAAGCCTGATTACCAAAGAACTGGGTCTTGGTCGAATTCACCTTGTGGGCCACTCGATGGGCGGGGCGATTGCTGCATTGGTCTCCGCTGAATCCACGCAGTCGATTCTCACCCTGACCCTGATTAATCCGGCAGGCATCTTCGACCATCGCAGCGATATGGATGATGCCCGAGACCGAGGGGAAGTAAATCCATTGATCATCTCTGAGCAGAATGATATCGAGCATCTGCTTGCATTCGCCACCGCACGCCTTCCCGCAATGACGAAGCGTTTGGTTAAAATCTTCGCCGCTGTAATGAACCGCGATGGACGGTGTAGAACCGCCATCAATGAGCGGATATTTAAAGCGATCAGTGAAGACTACAAGCACGAAGACCGGGAGAGATTTAAAACAACGCTGACCCGGATAAAGGCGCCGACTCTCATCATATGGGGCAAGTTGGATCGGGTTATCCATCCGGGCAACGTGAACGTTTTCGAGAAATTGATACCGCGCTCAAGAAAAGTCCTGCTTGACGGCATCGGCCACCTGCCGATGATCGAAGACCCGCAGAAAGTATCGGAATCGATCTGCGAACACACACAACACCAATAAAAAAGGAGTTGTGCAGTCAAACGCAAACGATGGTAGCCGCGATCCGTGACGAGCCCGATACGTGCTGCGCCGTCGGCAGCCTCGCCCACTACGGTCAGGCCGGGTTTCGGCTCCACCTCCAGGCTCATTCTTGAACGAATAGAACCTTAAGCTGTGGCAGGGGCGTTTAACGATGCGGCTCGCTCCTCCCTGGGCCAACTGGAACGGCTCTGCGACGACAAAAACCATTGGTTTTTTGCTGAATTTGGCTTACCAAAAAGCTGAGTTGTACTTACCAAAAGGCTGAGTTTCCCGTCGTTCGCGTTTATACTCGTGTGTAGTGGGTGTAATGCTGTCTATACGTGCCGTATGTATCCAAAATCGTTGCTCATTTTGCCCAGGGGTGGGAATTTGTCGACCGGCGATATCCACCGATCGCGGTCGGCCCCCCAAGCTCTTGATTTGCAATCGCATTGTCTCATGCCGGAGGTGGCAAAAAGGGTGCGTGTCGGACCGCATGAAATCGCCGGATAGATAGGGTATGTATCAGGAGATATGTAAATAAGTATGCCAGCGTCTTCTGACCCGTCGAAACCGGCTTCCCGCCAGGCCCGCCGTCCACCCGACCGTAAGAGTAAGGTATGCCGGGCATGCGATACCGCTCAGCGCTACAGTTCCCTGATCGAGACCGGAGCGAGCGTGATTCTTTGTCTGTCGCCGGATCATCGTATCTTGGAATTCAATCGCGCGGCGGAGCGGCTCTACGGGCAAAAGCGGGAAGCGGTTCTGGGGCGGGACTATTCACGGTTGTTTGCCACCGAAAACCATCAGCGGGCCTTTGCAGCTCATATCGAACGGGTCCTCGATGGGCAGCCGTCGTCGACATTTGAAAATTCTGTCCGATCGGTGGATGGGCAAGAGCGGGTCTTGCAGTGGAGTGTCAGCCGCATCCTCGACGCCGCCGCGCGGCCGCTTGGCGTCATCGCCGCAGGCCAGGACATCACCGAACGCAGGCAGGCCGAGGAGGCGTTGCGTCGGTACGAGCATATCGTTTGCACCAGCCACGATCTGATGGCGTTCATAGACGCTCAATATATTTATCAGGCGGTCAACGCAATGTATGTGGACCGGTTCGATAAGCCCGAAGACCAGATTGTGGGGCACACGGTGGCGGATTTGCTGGGGGACAAGATCTTTAATACCCAGGTACAGCCCAATCTGGACCGATGCCTGGCGGGCGAGCCCGTCAGCTACCAGCTATGGTTTGATTTTCCCCGGTTGGGGCGCCGATGCCTGGACGTCCACCTCAACCCGTTCCGAGACGCCAACGGACCGGTTTCCGGCGTGGTCATTGTCGGTCGCGATATTACCGAGCAGCAGCAGGCGAGGCAGGTCCTCATTGAATATCAACAGCGGCTTCGGACCTTGGCGTCGGAACTTGCGCTCGCGAGTCAGCGGGAACGCCGGCGCGTGGCGGCCGGCCTGCACGACCAAGTCGGTCAGGCCTTGGCAATGATCAAGCTGAAGCTGTGTTCGGCGCTGGAATCGGATCTGTCCGTCGATGCCAGGCGTGCGCTGACGGAAAGCCAAACCCTGCTGGAACAGTCCATACAGGCCACCCGCTCGCTGACATTCCAGTTGAGTTCGGCGGTCCTGCAGGAACTGGGATTGGAGGCCGCATTGCAACAGCTCGTCGAGTGGTTCGATGCCGAGTACCAGGACACGCGGTTTGTGTTTGCAGCCGATAGCGAACCGAAACCGCTGAGCGAGGATCAGAGCTTGATGTTGTACGACGTTGCGCGCGAGCTGCTGTTCAATGCAGCCAAGTATGCAAAAGCGGATGCCGTCGACCTGCGGCTCGAACGCGTGGGCGTTGGGCTCCAAATCACCATAGAAGACGATGGACTCGGCTTCGACACGGCACGCCTGAACGGCCACAGCCCGGAGGGTGGATTCGGATACTTCAGCATTCGCGAGCGTTTGGCCTATCTGGACGGGGACCTCACGATTGACTCGGCCCTGGGTCAGGGCACACGGGTGGTTGCAACAACCCCATTGCACGAGTCATGAATCCCCGCAGCGCGGGTGTCGCGTCATGAGTGTTCGAATTGTGCTGGCAGATGACCACATCATCGTGCGGGAAGGGTTGCGATCCTTGCTCAACCAGCAGACCGACATGGAGATCGTAGCCGAGGCCGTCGACGGGGAGGAGGCGGTACAGATCGCCGGCGAGCATCAACCGGACGTTATTGTTATGGATGCCTCGATGCCGAACCTGAACGGCATCGAAGCCACCCGGAGAATACGCGCGCAATGGCCGAAGGTTCATGTCATCTGCCTGTCGATGCACTCCGATAGCGGGTTTGTCTCCGCGATGCTCAAAGCCGGGGCGTCCGGGTACTTGCTCAAGGATTGTGCGACTGAGGAACTGGTCCGCGCGGTCCACACCGTGCTGGCGGGCCAGGTTTACCTTAGTCCTGGTATCGGCCGGGTGATCGCGGATCAATTCAAAGGCGATAAAGGCCCTGACGGCACGCCCTCGGTGTTCTCGATTCTGACCGACAGAGAACGGGCGGTGCTGCAGTTGCTGGCCGAAGGCTTTAGCACCAAAGAGATTAGCGAGCGCCTCAAGCTGAGCACGAAAACCGTCGCAAGTCACCGCGAACACATTATGAAAAAGCTCGGTATCACGAGTATCGCCGGGCTCACCAAATACGCCATCCAGGAAGGGTTGACGACGCTGTGATGCTAAAACTCCGCGATGCGATGGTGGCCGGATGTTGGCAATCGGGTCTCCGACGCCGACCGAGTCCAGCCACCCGGGCCTGTCGGCATTTTTGAGGTCCGATTTCGGATTTTCGGAAGTCCAATTCAGCATATTGCCGATAGTCCCGCGGCACGAAACGATCCACACTATATAAGTGCGAAATCCGTGACGATCGATCTCGTCGTGACGCGCTAAAAACTGCGGGTCGCGGATCGTGCGTGGATTTCGCGGCGCATTCGTACTTTCGCGTCGTATGGAACGGGTGGGTCGGTGAAAACAGTAACAATCGCTCCGCAGCGGGCCGTAGTTCCGGCGGATCAGTCGTTGGGTGGTTTCGGGGGGCGATAAAGCCGTTGCTTAAACGACAATCGACGTAATCATCATGACCTGGGGGCAGATTGTCAGTGATTGAAGGGAACTATCTGTGGCCGGTCAATTTTTTCGGTCTCTCTATTGGCCTCTTATCCGGGGCCGTCTTTGCAACCGACCTTCTCCACGTATATCAATTGGCGCAGCAGCATGACAAGACGTTCAGCGCCGCCAGGAACGAGTTTGAAGCGGTCAAGCAGACCCAGCGCCAGGCCAATGGACTCTACTATCCCAATGTAGCTTTCAGGTACGACCGCATCGAAACCGATCAGCAAATCAATCGCAGCGACAACGAAGTGTATGGGACTGGCAAATCCAGTTATGCCACCGATGACGTGTCTCTGACCCTGACCCAGCCGATCTTTCGCTGGGATTATTTTACACAACGAAAAGTAGCCAAGGCGGAAGTACGCCAGGCCGAGTACCAGTTTACCGCCGCCGAGCAGGACCTCATGCTGCGAACTGCGGAGGCCTACCTGCTGTCGCTGGCGGCAGCGGACAACGAGTTTGTCACCCGCACCGAACTGGAGTCGATGGGGCAACAGCTCAAGCTTGCGCAAAAGCGCCTCGAGGTCGGCCTTGGCAATGCCACCGAGGTATACGAATCGCGCGCCCGCGTCGAATTCACCCAGTCCGAAGTCATCGCCGCCGAAAACACGGTGGTTGACCGCGAGGAAGGGTTGCGCACCATCATCGGTGAAGCGCCGGGCGATCTGATGCCGCTGCGGGACGACTTCCAGATGGCGCCGCCGGATCCGGCTGACGCGGATATGTGGATGGAGCGGGCCGCGCAAAGTAATCTCACACTGCGTGCCGCCGAGGCCGCGGTGGAAGTGGCCAGCGCGGAACACAAACTCCAACAGGCGGACCGCTATCCGACCGTTGGCCTGGTCGCCGACTTCAATAACCGGGATGCCGGCGGCAGCCTGTTTGGCGGCGGCAGCGATGTCGACACGGACGAGGTTCTTTTGCGGGCCGAATGGACTATTTTTCAGGGCGGCATCCTGCGCGCCAGGATCAAGGAAGCGCTGTACCAGCTGCAGCGCGCCCAGGACGACCTGGAACGCGAGCGCCGCAACGTGCGTCGCGAGGCCCGCAACGCCTATCTTGGTGTGGTCAGCAATATTGCCAAGGCCAGTGCGCTCAAGTCGTCCCTCGATGCCCAGGCACTTACCGTGCAGGCGAAGCAAAAGGGCTTTGAGACCGGCGCCAACTCCAACATTCAAGTGCTCGACGCCAAGCGCGACTTTTTCGTTGTCCAACGCGATTACCTGAAGGCGCGCTACGATTACCTTTTGAGCCTGTTGAATCTGAAACAACAGATCGGGAGCCTGAGTCCCGACGACCTGGAGATGATTAACGGCCTGCTGAAGACCGCCTCGATCAACAGCGTCAGCGAACTGAAAAGGGCCCAGGCGGTGCCCATGCCCGCGGCGGTAACCGACGCCCCTGGAAGCGAGCCTGAATTTGATACCGCACCTGGTGTCGCGGAGATCGCGGCGTCGGAAAAACCGCAAGTCGGAGAAACATTCGCGACGCCCACCGCAACCGATGCGGGCACTGTCTCAGAGCAGCGACAGATTGAAAGCCATCTATGGCTGTTTGACCAGTCGCCAGATCAGTTTTCGATCCAGACAGCCAGTGTGGACGCGGAACACAAGGCGGAACACTACATCGTCGAAAACAACTTGCCCGACGCCCACTACTTCCTTTCACCGGGTATCGGTCAATTCTGGTATTACGTTCTCTCCGGATCCTATGCAAGTTATCGGGACGCACAGAACGCGGCGGACGCGCTCGCGCTGGATCAAGTCTTGATACGAAAAATTTCCGCGGTGCAGACCGGACGCTGCAACGTTGCCGCCAGCCAGCCGGAAGTCGTGGCACAGCGGGTCAAGCAGCTCTGCAGCGATTCCACGTTGAGCACCGGAGGGCAATAAAAAAGCAATAACATGGAAAATGGCGCATCACTCAAACCTGACATAACGCACACTGTATAGACACTTATGTTGACCGATCGCAATAAGCGCACCAAACGGATACCCGGGTTCATGCATCGCAATACGCGATGCGGGAATCGTGGATGGATGCCGGTGTTGACTCAGTCCCTGTTCGCCCGCGCCCGGCTCAGGAAGCAGAGCCGTCGGGGCAACCCGATGACGCTGCCCGACGTCGCGCAGATGTTGCGGCGGGTCGCCGGCGGTGGCGTCGATCTTCGCGACGAATCTTCGGTCAGGCACAGCCGGATTTTGTTCGAGACCCTCGAGCCTCGTATCCTGCTGTCGGCGGACGGCTTTATGCCGCCGCCCACGCCGGAAATGTTCGATGACAACCCGCCCGTGGAGGAGGTGATATTACCGCCTTCGGAACTGGATGAAGAGGTCGCCGACCAACTGCCGCCGGAAGAAGTGAGCACCCTGGATCCGACGGAGGAGAACCTTGCCGGCGATACCACGGCGAGCGAAGCGGCAAACGCGGACAGCGCCGCCGAGGCGGCGGGTTCGCCGGATAACGTCGGTGACGCCGATGCCGCGCAGGCCGAAGATCCGGCAAGCGAAGACGCGGGCGAGGCAACCGCAGGCGCGGGCTTTATCGCGGACGCCGGTGCTGCGGAGGTCGAACGGCCGTCCGGCGAAGGCACTGGCGGGGAATCCGGGGCGGCATTTCTCGAACCCATTCAGGTGCTGGACGCCGACCAGACGGTTCCCGGCGAATACTCGATCAACTTTATTTCCGAATCCGGCTACCAGCTGCTCGATCAGGACGGGTCGCTGGTGTCCAGCGGTGAGCTCGATCCGGCCAACCCGGTGATCGTTGTTGGCGGGCTGGAAATCGCCATCGGCGGCGAACCGGCCGAAGGATCCAGCCTGGGCTTCAGCGTGAACGCGGATGGCGAGGCGATGGTGGCAGAGCCCGTGGATGCGCTCGAAGACAGCGACGCCGCGGGCGACTCCGTCAGTAAGGGTGCCGACAGCGGCAACGCCGATACGTCCAACCTTGATCCGGATGACGAGCCGGGCGCTACCGCCGATCAGCAATCTTCACACCAGCTTGCGGACGGCAGTGCCGATGGTGCCGACCACACCGCGGCGCCTGCTGCCTGGGGCGGCGCCATCGACGGCGACACGGAACTTCAACCTCCCCTGCAAATCGTGTTTGTCGATTCAGCGGTGCAGGAATATCAATTGCTCATCGATCAGATTCTCGGTGAACCGACCGAGGATGTGATCAACGATGCGCAACTTCCGTCACAGACGGTTGACGGCGACGCTGATGCCGATGCGCGAGCAGCGGCCGCGGCATCGCTAACCGCGTCCGCACCAGGCAGTGAGGAACAAGACGCGGTCTCGTTGAGCCACTCGGTTGCGACAGCCGCCGGCGGGCCCGCACCCACGCGAATGCTTGCGACCGCCGATACGAATATTGTCGTTTACGTCATCGATTCCGAGCAGGACGGGATAGCGCAGATCAGCCAAGTGCTGGACGGCTATGACGATGTTGCCGCCGTGCATATTCTCTCCCATGGCGCGGCCGGTGCCGTGGCGCTGGGCAGCACCCGGCTGAGCGGCAACAACCTGCAAAAATTTGAACACCAGTTACAAGGCTGGGGCCGGTCACTGGCCGAGGGCGGCGATCTACTGCTCTACGGCTGTGAGGTCGCCGACGGGGAGTCGGGCGTTCAGTTCGTTCAGGACTTGAGCGCCTACACCGGCGCCGATGTGGCCGCGTCCAACGACGACACCGGCAGCGCCGAACTCGGCGGTGACTGGGAGTTGGAGGTCACCACCGGGGTGATCGAGAGCCGCACCCTGTTCATGGCGGCGGATTTGCAGGACTACGGGTTCATTCTGGATACAATCGACGGGGATGCGGATCCCAACGACCTGACCGGCACCGCCGGCGCCGACACCATCAATGGATTGGAGGATGGGGATACCCTGACCGGCCTGGCGGGGAATGACACCCTGGTGGGTGGCGAGGGCGATGACCTGTATGTGTTTGCGGACGGCTGGGGCGCGGATACGGTCACCGAAAACGCCAGTGAAGGCAGTGACACCCTGGATTTCGATACCGTCACCGCGGACTTGACGTTCGCAGTGACTGCCGCGGGGACCGTGGCTGTTTCCGACGGCGGCGGTAATACGGTGGCGGCCGACAATGTGGAAGTACTGGTTGCCGGCGAAGGTGTCGATACCCTCGATTACTCCGGATTCGGTGGCGCGGTCACGGTCGATCTGGATAGCAACAGCGCGCACGGCGGTTTTGCGGTGGTGAATTTCGAGGCCGTCATCGGTACGGCGTCCGCAGACGACATCACCGGCAATGTCAGCGACAACGTCATCACCGGCGGCGCCGGCAACGACACGATGGCCGGTGGACTTGGCGATGATACCTATCTGTTCGCCGATGGTTGGGGCGCGGACACCGTGACCGAGCAAAGCGGGAATGATTCGGGTCAGGGCAACGACACCCTGGATTTTTCCGCCGTGACCATCAACCTGACTTTTACAGTCAACGCCGACGGCTCGCTGACGGTCTCCGACGGCAGCGGCAACACGGTCACCGCCCAGGCGGCGGAGAACATCGTCGGCGGCAGCGGCACCAACACCCTGGATTATTCCGCCTGGGATACCGGTGTCGACGTGGATCTCGCCAAGGGCAAAGCCACCCTGTTCGACACCATCAGTAATGTAGACAACGTCATCGGTACCATCCATGGCGACCGGATCATCGGTGACGGTGGCTCCAATACCCTGACCGGCGGCGCCGGTGACGACACCATCGGCGGCGGTGGCGGCCTGGATAACCTGGACGCAGGCGGCGGCACCGATAGCTTGTTTGAAGTCCAGGATGCAAATCTCACCCTGACCAACAGTTCGTTGGCCAACGGTACCCATACCGACGTGTTGTCGGGGTTCGAACTGGCCACCCTGGTGGGTGGCGCCACGTCCAACACGCTGGATGCCAGCGCCTTTACCGGCCTGACCAGCGATACCGAACTGTCGTTTCTGAATAACGGTGGCGGCGTCGCCACGGTCGGCGGCGATGATTTTCAGATCACCCTGTCGGACGGCATCACAATAGCCGGTCCGGTGGATCTAAGCTCGGCCACGACCGTGCAGCAGGTGTTGAATGCCATCACCAATGCCCACGCCAATCTGACCGCGACCCTCAACGGCGCCAATGCCACCGGCATTGATATTGCTGACATCACCCCCGGCGCCAGCGCACTGACCATCACCGCGTTGAATGGCTCCACCGCCGCCGGCGACCTGGGTATTCTCAAGGCCGGCAGTCCAAGCGCGCTGTCAGGCGATGATGTGCCGGCCGGCTACGTGGTGCTGGACGGAGGCGAGGAAACCTTGCTGTCCGTGCTCAACGGCGGCACGGGCGTGGGTATCGACAACACCGATCGCATCGATCTGCGCGGCGCCACCGCCACGACCAACCTGTCCGTCCTCAATAACGGCGACGGTGTGGGGACGGTTGTCGGCAATGACTTTGAAATCGTGCTCACCAATGGCACGCCGGTCCCTGTCGACATCAGTTCCGCCACCACGGTGCAGGACGTATTCGACGCCATCAACAACGCGGTGGATGCCGTCGAGCTGGATCGTGTTGCGGTCGGCCTAACCTCCACCGGGGACGCCATTCGCATCATCGACAATACCGACGACGGCGGTGATCTGACCGTCAACGCCCTGCCGGGCTCGACGGCAGCCGCCGATCTGGGCATCGAAGCTATTGGCGGGGGCGTCAGTATTTTCGGCGATGTCATCACCGATGTCAGCGCCGATATCCGCATTACCCTGCGTGACGGCACCGTGGTGGACATCGATCTCAGTGACGCGGATACCGTGCAAGAGGTGCTGACTATCATCAACACCTCCCATGACAATCTCAGCGCCGGCATCAACGGCGCCGGCACCGGCATCGACATTACGGACAGCGCTACGATTGGCGGTAACATCCAGATCGGCGATCTCAACAGTTCCACCGCCGCCACCGACCTGGGCATCGCCGGCACCGGCACCGGTTCCACTAAGACCGGAACAACGGGCATTGTTGCCGGCAACGTGCGCCTGGACGGGCGCCTGGACAACGACACCCTGATCGGGTCCTACGGGGATGACCTGCTCACCGGCGCCGGCGGCGTGGATGCCATGACCGGCGGCGCCGGCACCGACACGGTGGTCGAATCCCGGGACGCGGATTTCACCCTCGCCGACGTGGCCGGTGCGCCCGCCGACGATGCGATCCTGACAATTGGCGCCGACGCAGCGGACAGCCTGAACGGCATCGAGCAGGCCCAGTTGAGCGGCGGCGACTCGGCCAACACCCTCGACGCCAGTGCTTTTACCCTCGGCAACGTAACGCTGATCGGCGGCGCCGGCGATGACACCGTGACCGGCGGCAGCGGCGACGACGTGCTCACCGGCGGCAGCGGCATCGACAGCCTCACCGGCGGTGGCGGCACCGACACGGTCAAGGAGACCGGCAGTTCCCGTTTTGACCTGGACGGTGACGCCACCAGCGCCACCCTGGACATGGGGGAAGGCATCAGCGAGGTGGTGACCGTGACCATGGGGGGCGCGGTCACCGGCGGCAGCTTCCGCTTGACCTTTGACGGCCAGACCACCAGCAATCTCGACTACGACGCCAATCCCTACATGGTCAAGGCCGCCCTGGGCGCGTTGACCAACATCGGCGATGACGAAGTTAATGTGGTGCAGGCCGGCGCCGGTGCGCCGTGGATCATCACCTTCACCGGCAATCAGGCCGGGCTGGACCAATCGAATGCTTGGAGCGTTGACAACAGCAGCCTCACCGGCGACACCGCCGGTGTCTTGGTCACCCAGCACGGCGCTGTGGCCGGGACCGCCGACAATGAATTGTTCAGCATCGAGCAAGCCCACCTGACCGGTGATGCCTATGACAACGACATGGATGCCTCCGGTTTTACCGGCGGACCGGTGACCCTGATCGGTGGCGCGGGAGACGACAGCCTGGTCGGCACCGCCGGCGTGGATTCACTGGCCGGCGGCCACGGCCAGGACACCATCACCGGCGGCGCCGGTGCCGATATCCTGCGCGGCGGACCCGGCATCGACATGCTGGAGGAAAACCTGGATGGCGCCAGCCAAGTGCTCACCGACGCCACCTTTACCGTGGACGGGGTGGTGGACACGATTTCCGGTTTCGAGATGGCGCGCCTGACCGGCGGCGGCTCAGCCAACAACATTAACACCGCCAACTTCTTCGGCATCTCCACGGACACTGAGCTGTGGATGCTCAATGACGCCACCGGCATCGGTACCAGCCAGGGCGTCACCGTCAATATGACCGGTCTGGAAAGCACCGTGGCGCTGGCCCTGCTCAACAATGCCACCGGTGTGAACACCATGGTGGGTAATGACTTGGAGGTCGTGCTCACCGATGGCACTACCAAGGTCAACGTCGATCTCAGTTTTGCCTCCACCGTCAAGGATGTGTTCGATGCCATCACCGCTGCCGACACCACCGGTCGTCTGACCATATCCCTGAACAGTGCCGGCACCGGCATCGATATCGTTGACGGTACGGACGATGGCGGCAACCTGACCATTAATGCCCTGGGTGGTTCCAGCGCCGCGGCGGACCTGGGCATTGCAGGCGTCGGCAACGGCGACACCATCCATGGCGGATCGATTTCAGACGGCGGCGGCGACATACGGATTACCTTGCGCGACGGCACCAAGGTGGATGTGGACCTGAGCGGTCTGAGCACGGTGCAGGATGTGCTCGACGCCATCACCGCTGCCCATGCCAACTTGACCGCGACGCTGGATACCACTACCGGCGGCATCCAGATCACCGATTCGGCCGTCGTCGGCGGCAATCTCACGGTGGCCGATCTCAATGGCTCCAGTGCGGCAACCAGTCTGGGCATCGCGACCAGCGTGGCCGGTTCCACCCTCAACGGCGCGGCCATCGGCGTGGCCCGGGTGACCCTGACCGGTGGCGCCGGTAATGACACGCTGACCGCCGGTATCGGCGACGACGTGCTCACCGGTAACGCCGGCGCCGACTCGATGACCGGCGGCGCGGGCACGGACACGGTGGTCGAATCCGGCGATGTCAATTTCACCTTGACCAATAACAGTCTGACCGTCGGTGCGGATGCTGCGGACAGCCTGAACGGCATCGAGCAGGCCCGATTAACGGGCGGCGTCACCGCCAATGTCATCAATGCCTCGGGCTTTACGGCAGGGGGGTCGGTCACCCTCACCGGCGGCGGCGGTAAGGATACGCTCAGCGGCGGCAGCGCCGATGACACCTTTATTATCGATGTGTCCGGCCTCACTTCCCCCACCGACAAGGTCGATATCGATGTGGGTGGGGGATCCGAGAACGAGGTCATCGTGCTGCTCGGCGGCAGCACGATCACCCAGTCGGATCTGGACTGGGTCAACTTCACCGGCGGGCCCGCGGATCAATACACCCTGGCCACCGACACCGACGACCTGATCGAGCTGGGCAGCGACCTGATCAAGGCCGGCCGGAATATTACCCTGGAGGCGGAAACGATCCGCACCCTGGGTTTTGACATTGATACCCGCCACCCCACCGCCGGCGGCAAGATCACGCTGCGCGGCGAACACATCACCATTGATGGCGGCTCCCGGTTGCTGGCCAACGCCACCGTCGTGGGCGGCACCGACGGCAATATCGACATCATTGCCGAGGATGATACCGATGCCGGTGGTTTCTTCGACGTGGGGGATGCGGAACCGGGGCTGCTGGGTTTTTATAACGCCGATATTATCGATGTCGATGTCACTATCGGTGAGGCCACGATTATCGGTGGTGAGGTGGAGATTCGCGCCAACGCGGACAGCCAGTATTTCTTTGGCGAGAGTGATTTCGGCGACACGCCGTTCTGGAGCAACCTGGGTTTTGTCACCTCCAATGGCATAGTGAATTTCCTCGAAAACCTGTCGGCCTTGGCGGCGGTGTCCTATTCCCATTCCGATGCGGAGATCACCATCGACGCCGGCGCCGGCGCCACGACCGTTATCCAGGCGAGCGAGTTTACCGCCCTGTCCACCGCCAAGGTGCGGGCCAACGCGGCGCCGACCGTGGCCCTGGGCGTGGGCGTGGCCGTGGGCATCGCCAAGACCGATGCGGACGTGGTCATCGGCAACGCCTCCATTACCTCGACCGGCGATGCCAGGATCCAGGCCAGCGTAGACCATATCGTGGACGTGGTGGCCGATGCCGCCAGCACCAAAGGCGCGGCCGGCGCGGTGGCGGTCAGCGTCATCAATTCGGATGCCACCGCCCATGTGCAGGACGATGCCAGCCTCACCGTGGGCAATCACCTGTTTGTGCAGGGCGATACGCTGGATCGCAACCGCACCATGGCCCGTTCCACGGCCGGCGGTGATGGCAAGGTGGGCGTTGCAGCGGCGGTTTCGGTGGAAAACGGTACCACCAATGCCTGGCTGGACGGCGATGCGGACGTGGGCGGCAATATCGTGGTTACCGCCAAGCAATCCCGCAGTCCGGTGGACATTGCCAAGCTGTTCGTGCTGCCGTCGGTGGCCAACGGCACGGCAGCGAGCACCGGCGTCGGTGACAATTCCCTGGGTGATCTGCTGGATGACGCCAAGGCAACTGCGGTCGGCACGATTTTCAGTCCGTTGAAGGATTGGTTTTGGAAGAAAGTCGGCAAAGACTACCCCGCAACCACGCAACGTTCATTCCAGGTGGCCGCCGGGGTCTCGGTCGCGGTCGATACCAATACCACGGTAGCCCGTATCGGCGACGGCAACACCGCCGACCGGGCGGACGTTGAGGCCGACGGTAATATTACGGTGCAGTCCACGGTGGAAAACCGTCCGGACACCAGCGCCGGGGCCACGGCGGACGGCGGCGATAAGGACCGGGACCAGGTCACCAATGCCAGCGGCAAGACCCTGGTCCAGGGGCAGGCCACCTTTGGTGTGGCGCTATCCGTCGGTGTCACCGTCTACGACAACGATGCGGACGCCTACGTGTCCGAAGACGCCGACGTGGACGCCAAGGGCACCATTACCGTCAAGGCCGCGTCGCTCAACGAAATCGATCCCTGGGGGCTGTGGGGGGCCAATTTCGCCGCCCCGTTCCTGAACAAGAATTTCAAGCCGGCTTACGAGAGTGATGACGGCACCGAGACCCTGGATGCGGGTGACACGGTCGAGGTCAAGGATGGTCACAACACTAATAACATCCAGACCGGTTCCGCTTACGGTGACGAAGGATCGGTCTATAAATACATCGGCCCCGATGGCGCCGAAATCGACCTGGGTGCCGAGAACTACAGCGATAAACTCAAATGGGAAGAAGTGGATCTGGGCGCCGACGCCGGGTTGAATTTCTTCAAGACGCTGACCACCTACCTGGACGGCAACCTGGGCCTGGACAACAACCTGGTGGATCATTGGACCCAGGCTGTGGCCACCGGCCAGAAGACTTCCATCTCCGGCTCGGTGATGGTGGTGGTGCATGAACAGCATGCGGATGCGGTGATCAAGAATGGCGCCCAGGTCAATCAGGATGACGACGGCGTCACCAATACCGATGATTTTGTCAGCGACGCCCGCGATGTGGTGGTGGAATCCCAGATCATCAACCACATGATCAATTTGGGCGGCAACTTCCAGACGCCGGATATCGGGCTGCTGACCGGCATTGGCGGCAGCACGGACTCGCGTTCCTGGAGCTACGATCCCATCAATAAGAGGAGTTTCACCCCCGTGGGCACCGGCGGTGACGACACCAAGGCGGCGGTAGGCGCCACCGTGCTGGTGTACGACTTCCGCAATCACGCCCAGTCCAGGATCGAAGACGGTGTGGACCTGTATGCGGACACCCTGCAGGTAACTTCCGACAACGACAACGTCACGGTCAGCGTGGGCGCCGGCGGCGGCAAGTCCGAGGACTTCACCTTCAACGGCGTTGTCAGCTACAACCGGCTGGACAATTCCACCATCGCCCAGATCGACGACCGGGCTACGATCACCGTGGGTGACAATGACATCGGTGACGGCAACAGCGTCAAGCTGTCCGCCACCGACACCGCCTACCTGTTCAACATCGCCGGCGGCCTGGCAGTGTCGGAGAAGGTCGGCATCGGCGCCTCGGTGGCCTACAACGACATCTCCCGCACCACCGAGGCCCTGATCGGTAACCGGGATTCGGACACCACCCTGTTGGGCGGCGGGCTGTTCACCTCGGGTGGCGCGGTATCCATCGAGGCGGTCAACGAGGGTTTTGTCGGCGCCTTCGCGGTCGCCGGGGCGGGCGCGGCGACCGACCCGGATCCGGGTAGTGACATAAATAAAGTCTCGGTTGCGGCGGCGGTCGGTTATGCCCAGAACCACGTGGTGGATAACACCAAGGCGTATATCTACAACGCCACCGTTTCGGCTTCCGGCACCATTGCCCTGAACGCCGATTACCGGCCGATCTACGAGGCGTTTGCCATCGGCGGCAGCTATGCCCGGGGTGACGAAATCAGTGTCGCCCTGTCCGGAGCCGGGGCCAAGAACACCATCGACAGCACCATACTCGCCTTTATCAGTGACAGCGACGGCGGGCGCAGGGTGCAGTCCACTGCGGGCGGCCTGAGCCTGACTGCAACCGACGCCTCCACCGTCCTGGCCCAGGCCGGTGCGGTGTCCATTGCCTGGAGCCAGGACCTGACGACCGGTGGTTCCATCTCCGCCTCCATCGGCGTATCCGTGGCCCTCAACGAGATCGGTAAAGACGAGGGTCATTTCGTCAAGGCCTACATCGACAACTCCACCGTGGAAGCAGCCGGCAATATTTCCGTCGAAGCCAAGTCCCAGGCCAAGTCCCATGTGCTTGCGGTGGGCGGTTCCTTCTCCAAAGCCAGCGGCAGTTCGGCGGGGCAGAGTCAGTTGGCCGGTTCCGTGGCCGGGGCGGTGGCTTGGAACACCATCGATACCGATATCCTGGCTTATATTGCCGGCAACAGCGCGGTCACTACCACCACCGGCAGCGGTGGCAATATTACCGTCAAGGCCACCGAAGAATCGGAACTCATTCGTGCCGACGCATTTGGCATCGCGGTCGCCTATGCCAATGCTTTCGGCGGCGGCGCCTCGGCTGCCGGGGCCCTGTCTATCGGCGTGGCGGTGGCCGGCAACACCATTAACAACCGGGTTAAGGCTTATGCCGATGGCTCTACCGTCAATTCCGACGGCACTCTGGAGCTGGCGGCGCTGGCGAGCTCCGAGGTCAACGCCCTGGCCATCGGTGTGGCGGGTTCCGTGTCCAACAGCGCCGGAAACGGCCTTTCCGGGGCGCTGGCCGGCGCCGGGGCCGGCGTCCGCAATATACTGGACACCGAGATCGCGGCCTATATCAGCGGCAGTACCGGCGGCGTCGGCACCCCGGGCGTGGACGCGGTGGGTGCGATCACCGTTTCCGCCACCGACGAAACCGAACTGCGTGCCGACGGCGGCGGCTTTGCCATTGCCCTGAGCAACGCCAGCGGCACCGGCGGTTCCCTGTCCGGCGCGATCGGCGCCGGTGTCGCCATCAATGACGTCGGCAAAAACGGCGGCCATTCCATCAAGGCCTACATTACCGGCTCCGAGGTGGAGTCCGATGGTGTGGTGAACGTCACCGCCGAGTCCAAGGCCGAACTGGAGGGGCTGGCGATGGGCGGTGCGGGTGCCGGTTCACGCGGCACCACCACCAGCGTGGCGTTGGCGGGCGCCGGCGCCGGCGCCTGGACCACACTGGACCAGGACATCGAAGCCAGCATCAAGGGCTCGAGCTCGGTCATCACCAGCGGCAGCGGCGACGATATCAATGTCACCGCCACGGACAGCTCCGAGATCCTGGCGGATGCGGGCGGGGTGGCGGTGTCCATCGCTTACAGTTCCGGCGCCGGGACCACCGCCTCCGGTTCCGTGGGTGCGGCCACCTCCGTCAACAAGATCACCAACACCACCAAGGCGTTTATCAACCAGTCGACGGTAACCGCCGGCGGCGCCGTGAACGTCACCGCCGAGGCCAAACTGAAGGCCGATTCGGACCGCTCATACAGAATTGATTCCCTGGCCTTTGGTGTGGCCGCGGCCGGTTCCGGGTCCACCGGTTCCGGCGTAACCGGCACCTTTGCCGGCGCCGGATCGGTGGCGGTCAACCGGATCGACAACGAGATCGCCGCCTACATCACCAACAGCGACCCCGCCAACAATGCCGGGGTCACCGCCAACGGCGGCGGCGTCTCGGTCACCGCAGCGGACGATTCCAGCATTCGCTCTGACTCCGGCGGCTATGCCCTGGCGATCGCCGCCAATACCGGATCCAGCGGCGGCACCGGTGCCGGCACGGTGGGCTTCTCCCTCGCGGTCAATGAAATCGGTATTCACGGGGGGCATTCGGTCAAGGCCTATATCAATAATTCGCAAGTGACCGCCAGCGGCACGGTCACCTTGAGTGCGACTTCCACCACCGAGATCGAATCGCTGTCCATCGGCGCCGCGGGTTCCGGCTCGGGAACCAGTGGTTCCGGTCTTACCGTCGCCCTGGCCGGTGCCGGCGCCGGTTCCTATAACACCATTGATCAGGACATCGAGGCCAGCATCAAGGGTGGCAGTGTGGTCACCACCCAGGCCGGCAGCGCCGGCAACATCAATCTCACCGCCACGGACTCGTCGGAGATCTGGACCGATGCGGGCGGTGTGGCGGTGGCTATTGCCGCCAATCTCGGGGGCAGTGGCAGCTTTACAGGCTCTGGCACCATCGGCATTGCCAATGCCGACAACACCATGCGCAACACCATCAAGGCGTACATCGACGACTCCACCGTCACCGCCGATGGCGCGGTCAGTCTCACCGCCGAATCCAAGCAGAAAGACAGTTCCTCGCGCGACTACCGCATCGACGCCCTGGCGTTCGGCGTAGCGGTCACGGGCGCCGGCTCGACCGGCACCGGGATCACCGGCGCCTTTGCCGGCGCCGGTTCGGTGGCGGTGAACAATATCGACAACCAGACCCAGGCCTACATCAAGAATAGCGACAACGCCCAAAGTCAGGGGGTAACCGCAAACGGCGGCGGGGTGACGATTACCGCCACCGACGATTCCACCATCCGCTCCGATTCCGGCGGCTACGCCCTGGCCATCAGCGGCAGCACCGGCAGTAGCGGCGGCACCGGCGCCGGTGCGGTGGGCGCCTCCATTACGGTCAATGATATCGGCAAGGGCAACGGTCATTTCGTCAAGGCCTATATCGAAAATTCCAAGGTGCGCGCGGCCGGCAACATCGGCCTCAGCGCGACCACCGAGGCGCAAATCGATTCCCTGGGTATCGGTGCCGCGGGCTCCGGGGCGGGCAGCCCGGGCAGCGGCCTGAGCATCAGCCTTGCGGGTGCCGGCGCCGGCACCTACAACGACATCGATCTGGACGTGGAAGCCAGTATCAAGGGCGGCTCGGACGTGGCAACCACGGCCGGCAGCGGCGGCAATATCACCCTCAGCGCCAGGGACTCGTCGCGCATCGTCGCCGATGCCGGTGCCGGGGCGCTGTCCATTGCCATCACCGCCGGCAGCGGCGCGGCGGCCTCCGCGTCCGTGGGTGTGGCGGTGGCGGAGAACACCGTCAGCAACAACATCAAGGCCTTCGTGGACGATTCGCTGGTGGTCGCCGACGGTTCCGTTGATATCACCGCGCAAACCAAGGCGGACGTCGACAAGACCCGCAATATCAACAAGACCGCGGTGAATAGCGGCACCAACACCATCTCCGATACCGATCATGGCCTGCAGACCGGTGACCGCGTGGTGTACCGCAATCTGGGCAGCGCGGGTCAGGAGCTCGGCGGGCTGCAAGACGGCCGTTACTATTATGTGGTCAAGCTCAACGACGACTCGTTCAAGCTGGCGGCCACCCGCGCGGATGCACGCACCAGTGCCGCGATTGCGGATGCCGTCGCCGACGGCGACACCGACCGGGTCAATGAACTGGGTCCCGATCCTGCCATCGATCTGAGCACCACGGGCAGTGGCGCCAGCCACAAGTTCGAGACCTTGAAGGCCACCATCGATGCCTTTGCCCTGGGTCTGGCGGTCTCCGGCGGCGGCTCCCAGGGGCTGACCCTGACCGCCTCGGGCGGCGGGGCGGAGGCGGACAACTCCATCGACAACACCATCGAGGCCTACATCAAGAACAGCGACGCCGCTAGCTCGCAGGGCGTCACCGCCAACGGCGGCGCCGTCACGCTGACGGCGCGGGACGAGTCCATCATCAAGGCGGATGCCGGCGGCTTCGCCGCGTCGCTGGCGATATCGACCCAGGGCGGTGCGGGCTCGGGTGCGGTCGGCGCGTCCCTGGCCAATAACGACATCGGCCAGGGAACCGGACATTGGACCAAGGCGTATATCGACAATTCCAACGTGACCGCCAGCGGCAACGTGGGCGTCGAAGCCACCTCGGTGGCCGAGATTCAAAGTCTGTCCATGGGTGGCGCGCTGGGTGCGGCGGGTGCGGGTTCAGGCCTGTCCGTGGGTCTGGCGGGCGCCGGCGCCGGCTCCTGGAACGACATCAACATGGACGTGATCGCCAGTATTCAAAACGCCAGCACCGTCACCACCACCGCCGGCAGCGGCGGCAGCGTGATCGTCTCTGCAGCCGATCAGTCGGTGATCTATGCGGATGCCGGCGGCGTAGCCATCGCGGTGGGCGTCGGCACCGGCGCCGGCAGCGGTTCGGTGGGCGCCGCCAACAGCAATAACGATATTCAGGTCAACACCAAGGCGCGTATTGTCAATTCCACGGTCAGCGCCGACCAGCACGTGGACCTGGACGCGATATCCGAATCCAATATCGACGCCCTGGCGTTCGGCGGCGCGGGATCGGTGTCCGTTGACACCAGCGGCAGCACCGCGGCGGTGGGCGTGGCCGGCGCCGGCGGCTTTACCTACAACGACATCGACAACCAGATCTGGGCGTATATCGCCAGCAGCGGCGCCGACAAGAGCGTCACCGCGACCAACGGCAATGTCACCGTCAACGCCAAGGACGATGCGCGTATCAGTTCCGACGCCGGGGGTGGCAGCCTGGCCGTCAGCGTTTCCCCGGGTATTACGGGGGTCACGATTTCCCTGGCCCTGACCGCGGTGGTGGCCGAGAACAATATCGGCGAGCAGCAGGGGCATTCGGTCAAGGCCTATATCGAGAACTCCAAAGTCTTCGCCAACAACGGCAACGTGGATGTGATCGCGGATGCCACCTCCGAGATCACCTCGCTGGCCGTCGCCGCGGCGGTGGGCGGTTCCATTTCCCTGGTCAGTTTTGCCGCCGCCGGGGCCGGGGCCGGTGCCTACAACAAGACCTCGGCGGAGATCGAGGCGTCGATCAAAACCAGTTCCGATGTGGATGCGGGCAACGGGGTCAAGGTCGCGGCCACGGACGATGCCACCATTACCGCGGATCTGGGCGCGGGGGCCCTGTCATTCGGCGCGGCCGGCGCATCCGTCGGCGTCTCGCTGACCGACAATACGATTATTAACGACGTCGATGCCTACATCGATGCCACCGTGGACGTGATTAACGGCGGCGTCGAGATACTCGCCGATTCCACCGCCGAAGCCGATGCCACCGCCGTGGCCACCTCGGTGGCGGTGACCGCCGGGGTCGGCCTGACCGGCGCCGGCAGCGACGCCAGCAATACCATCGGCGGTAAAACCAGGGCGTTTGTCGGCAACAGCGGCAATGTAACCGTCAATGCCGCCACCGGCGATGTGGTCATCAGGGCCACCACTGACCAGACCGTGGCCACCGATGCCTATGGAATCGCCGTCAGCGTCTCCGGCGGCCCCGCCGTCGCGGTTGGCGTAACCCTGACCGATGTCACCATCAATGGCGAAACCCAGGCCTTTGTGCTGGGTACGATCGACCAGGCGAATGACCTGACCATCGAGGCCAAGAACACCAGCGATCTGGATGCAAAGGCATTTGCCTTGGCCGGAGGGGTGGCGCCTCCTGGATTTGGCTATGCCGGCGCCGGTACGCAAAGCGATGCCACCTACGAAGCGAAGGTCAAGGCCTACGTGTCCGACGGCGCCATCGGCACCCAGGCCAATCCGCTGACCGGTAACGTGCTCATCCGCTCCACCTCGGTGAATGACGTCGACACCTCCGCCCTGGGTGTGGCTTTCTCAACCAGCGTCTCCGTGGCCGGCGCCTTTTCCGATCTCAAGATCAATCCGGATATCGATACCTATGTCGGGGGTGCCACCGGCTCCACGCTTTATGCCGACGGCGATGTGCAACTGCAGTCCCTGCACAACTACCAGTACAACGAGTCGACCGGCAAGATTGATCGCTACGATCACGAGTCCAAGGCGGAAACCGATTCCGGTTCCGGCGGTCTCTTCGGTTCCGGCGCCGGCGCCAGCAGCGATATCGAGGCCACACCCGACCTGAACACCTACGTCGGCACCGGGTCCACGGTGCAAAGCGGCGGCGACTTTCTCAACCTGTCGACTTCCTACCTGAACACCAATGCCCAGGCGTTCAGTTTCGCCATCGGCCTGGTGGCGGGCGGTTCCGCCTACGCGGAGGCGGATTCCAACGGCACGATCAGCGCGCACATCGACGGCACCGTGATTGCCGGCAACGCCGCGGACGATACCTTTGCCAATGTGGCCGCCGCCTGGCACAAGGCCACATCCAATGCGGAAGCCTATGCGATAGGCATCGGTGGCGTCGGGGTGACCACCAACTCCGAGATTCGTCCGACCATTTCCGCCAACCTGGCGGCGGGCGCGCTCGTCGATGCCGCGGGTGACGCCTACAACCTGGCGATCGCCGAGACCCTGGCTACGCCGGATGCGCTCGCGGCGGCCATCATACCCATCGACCACAGCGGCGGCGACGGGGCGGATGCCTCGCCGACCATGACCATCGATATAGGCGTCGGCGCCACGCTGACCAGTGACGGCGCCATTCATGTGCGTCATTTTCTGGATCAAACCGTCCTCACCACCAGCTTTGTCGCCCTCGACCTGGCGCCGGGTGCAATCGCCAACCTGGGCAACAATGCTGCGGAGATTACTTCTGCGGGCGCGATCAGCGTCATGGAAAACACCACCGCGGTGATGACCGTCACCGCCAGCGACGCGGATGGTGATCCGCTGAGCTTCCGCCTGTTGGGGGGCGCGGACGCGGCCCTGTTCCAGATCGGCAGCGCCAGCGGCGTCCTGAGTTTTGTCAACGCGCCGGACTTCGAGGCGCCCACCGACACCGACGCCGACAATGTCTACGAGGTGGTGGTGGCCGCCGACGACGGCAACGGCGGTTTGGCTTCCAAGCTTGTCGAGGTGACGGTCACCGACGGCGCCGGCATTGCCCTGCTCCCCGGCGCCCAGCGCACCGAGGACGGGGTGCTGGGCGTGGTGGCGCTGGCATCGGTGCAAGAGCTGGCGGCCGCGGCCGAACAGCGTTGGCTGGACAGCGGCCTGAGCGAGGAACAGGTCGCGGCGCTGGCTGCCATCGATTATCAGGTTGCCGACCTCGAGGGCGGATTTATTGCCGCCGCCTCCAGCGACACGATCATTATCGACGCGAACGCCAACCTGTTCGGCTGGTACGTGGACGACACGCCGGTTGACGATAGCGAATATGAACAGTTTGACGACGCCACCTTCGTCGCCGAGGACGGTGCGGCGGCCGGCGGCATCGATCTGCTCACCGTGCTGATGCACGAGCAGGGACACGTGCTCGGCCTGCCGGATACGGAAAACCCCGATGATGTGATGAACCGTTACATCGGTGAGGGCAAGCGCCGGGTACCGATTACCCTGCAGGCCGAAGGGGCCGCCCCCGGTGTGTCCGATGCGGTGCACTTTCTGACCGGCTCCGACGGCGCCGACCGCGACTCGGAGAGCGGTCGCGGCGCCAACTATGTGCGCCAGGTGGCGGACCAGGACAACGGCAGTTTCATCTCTGCGCCCATCGTCACCGTCTCCGCCAAGGTGGAGCCGAATTTTGTTATTAATCTGGGCACCAATTCCGAGCTCAGCGCGGGCAACACGGATGACGTGTTCATCACCGTGGAATCCCACAACGTGGCGCGGGCGGTGGGCGGCGGATTCGATCAGTTGAACGTGGTGCCCTTCGGAGTCGTCGATGCCCAGGCGACGGTGGGCGGCACCATCAGTGTTTTTCTCGGCGGCACCATTACCCACGGCGGCAGCCTCACCCTGGAGTTGAACACCACCAACGAGGCGGTGGCGATCGCCGAATCGCTGACCGTCAGTATCGCCGCCGGCACCGGCGTGCTGACCTCGGCGACGGTCAATCCGACCATTTCCACCTACGTGGCGGCGGGCAGCAACATCACCACTGCGGGTGATTTCACCATCCGCACGATCTCGGAAGCCTCGGCCACGGCGACCTCCCGCGGCATCTCCGCATCGCCCACGTTTTCGGTGGGGGTGTCCCTGGCCGACGCGACCGTCAGTCCCACGGTAAGCACCTACATCGACGATGGGGCCAGCATCAATGCGGGGGGCAGCATCACGGTGGAGACCCTGCATAACATCGACACCAATTACAACAAACTGGATCGCGCGGCCAAGGCCACCGCGCAATCCTCCGCCGGCGCCCTGATCGGTTCCGGCGCCGGCGCGGACGCCACCGCCGAGTCCAACGCCGACGTCAGCGCCTACGCGGATACCGGCGCCACCCTGACAGCGGGGCCCGGCGGCACGATTACGCTGCGCGCCCTGTCCAGCAACCAGGCGGAAGCGGAAACCTTCGGCTTGGGCGTCGGGCTGCTTGCCGGCGTGGGCGCCGCGATTGCCGATGCCACCGCCAACGGCACCACCGAAGCCTATTTGCTGGGTGACGTGGTCGACACCGGCAACCTGGTGATCGAGGCCCATGCGGACAACTCCGCCGAGGCCGACGCCACCGCGGTCTCCGGTGGGATTCTCTCCGGGCGCGGCGCGGATGCCGAGGCCACCGTGGCGCCTACCATCCAGGCCTTCATCGGTGACGGTAAAACCGTCAACGCCAACGGTTTGGTTGACGTCAGCGCCCGCGGCGTGGTGCATGCCGATGCCAGCGCCACCGGGGCCGGTGGCGGGGTGCTGGACGTCGGCGCATCCATCGCCGAAGCCAAAGTCGATCCGACCATCACCGCCAAAGTGGGTGACAACGCCAACGTGACCGCCGGGACACTGAATGTGCGCGCCACCCAGACCTATCCGACCGGCGGAAATTCGGCGCAATCGGACTCGGTGGCCTCTTCCGGCAGCCTCATCGGCGTCACCGCGAGTTCCAGCGAGGCGGAATCCCAAGGCCTGGTGCGGAGCTTTGTCGGCGACAACAGCACGCTGCGCATCGGCGACAGCCTATCCATTACCGCCAGCGGCAGCAGCAAACAGCACGCCGAGGTGTCCGGCATCACCATCGGCGGTGTCCTGGCGCTCGGTTTCAACAACGCCGATGCCATCTCCGGGGTGGACACCGCGGCTTTTCTGGGTCACAACGTCGACGTCGCCGGCGGTGCCGACATCGGCGGTGTGACGGACGGTCAGCAATACTGGGTCCAGTTTGACGACGAGCGTGACTTCACCGCGGCCGACGTCCATCTGGCCAATGACACCATCACGTTGTTTGCCGGCCACGGTCTGGCCACCGGCGACGCCGTCGCCTACCAGGATGTGACCGGCGGCGCGGGCGCACCGCTGAGAGTAATGTTCGCCAACGAGACGCCGATCGGCAACGGCCAAACCCTGTATGCCATCGCCGTCGGCGCGGACAAGATCAAGCTGGCCCAGTCCGCAGCCGACGCCAATGCGGGCAATGCGCTGAACCTGAGCAACGCCGGCGGCAACCACCGGCTCACCCTGCTGAATCCCCGCCAGATCAAACTGGTGACGGTGGATTTCGACAACCAGGCCAATCCCGTCACGCCCACGGACCTGGATGCCGCGGTGGCGCAAGGCTCCCGCCACACGCTGACGTCGACGCTGTTCGGTGGCTTCAAAGAGTTGCAGTTCGATCCCGCCGCGGCGGTGGACAGCACCCGGGAGACCATCAACCTGGGATCCGACCATGGCCTGGTGGAAGGGCAGGTGGTGACCTACAGTCGCGGGACCGGCCCGAACCTCACCATCGCGGCGGTGGGCGTCGAGGACAACTACGCCGAGGCCAGCGCGGGCGGCGGCGGCATCATCTCCGGCCAGTCGGCGGATGCCGACACCCGCATGACCAGCGCGACCCGGGCTTATATTGCCAACGCGACGAACAATAATCCAAACAAAACCGTTGCCATCAACGTCAACGAAATCGATATCGACGCCCAGCACACCGCCAAAGTCAACGGCGTCACCGACAGTATTTCCGCCAGCGTCGTCGGTGGCAGCGGCGCCAACGTCGACAACAGTGTGACCAGCACGGTCGAGGCCTCGATCGGCGACTACGTTGACATTACCGCCACCGATGTCGATGTCGATGCCCTGAATATCACCAAGAAACCGGAGCTGTCGGACTATAACGCCCAGGCGGGCGCCGGCGGCGTGATCGCCGGTTCCGCCGGCGAAAGTGTGACCACAATCGCCAACACCACGGAAGCCACGGTAGGCGATGACGCAACAATCACCATCGGCGGGTCGCTGTTCGACCCGGGCACGTTCAGCCTCAATGCCGTCAACGAGCTCGATGCCCACGACAAGGTCAAGAACGAAGCGTACGGCGCCATCGCCGGTGCCGGTGCGGGTTCGATCATTCGCGCCGGTGTCGACCCGTTCAGCGGTGGATCGGCGAGCGAGACGGCGGACAACAATCCGTACAAGACGCTGGCGGCGATCGGCGACGACACCACCGTGGATGCCATCGGCGAGGTGGTGCTGTCGGCCCGCACCGACGCCGAGGTGACGGTCCACGCCCAGGTTATCACCGGCGGTCTGGCCGCCGCAGGCACCGTGGATTCCGAGGCCAATGTCCATTCCAGCAATACCGTCGCCCTGGGCAGCAACGCGCACATCATCGCGCTGGGCAACGTCCACCTGCTGGCGGGCAAGGACGTGGACGGCACCCGCAACCGCATCGACCTGGAGTCCATCGGCGACGAGTTGAACGCCTCCGCGGTGCCGATCTCCTCGCTCAACGCCAAGGGCGAGATCCTGTACCGGGCCAATGTCCATGTCGGCACAGACGCCGTCATCGACTCCGCGCGCAGCGTCAACCTGGTGGCCGAGAAGGATGCCATCAACCTGATCACCGCCCAGGGCTTCGGCAAGAACTGGCTGGCCGCGGTGGCCGGCGCGATCGATTCGCTGTTCGGCGCCGACGGCATGTCCGGCGAATTTGCCAGCGGCGACACCGACATGCGTATTCTCACCGGTGTCGATGTCGACGGCACGGTGAATGTCGGCACCCAGCGCAATCAGGTCCTGGAGTTCGCCGCGGACGGATCGGTGGTGGCCGACAGCGGCGACATCGAGTTCACTATCACCCGCGAGTCGCTGGCTTCGAACCTGTTCGGGCTGAAGACCTACTACCAGAACATGCAGGCCCAGTACGCCGGCGACACCGCCGCCGTCGCGGCGTGGCAGGTGGAGATCGACGAGATCAATTCCCAGCTGGCCGAGCTGGAACTCGCTTTGCCGCCGTTCGTGTTCGACGTCGCCGACATAAGCGGCAACACCATCGATCTCGGCGTGGAGTACGGCTGGGAGAACGATGTTGAAGTCATTTACGACAACGGCGGCAATGCCAGCATCGGCGGGCTCACCGATGACGATGGGACAACGAAGTACTTCGTCAAGCGCATCAACGCCACCGAGCTGCAACTGGCCGACGCCGCCGGCGGCGGCGCGATCACGCTGACGCCGGCGGGATCGACCACCGGCCACAGCCTGAAGGCGGTCGGCCAGAGCGTGTTTCTCTCGCCCGACGTCGATTTCATCAACCTGGCGCCGATCCACGCCCAGTCCGGGGTCATCAACGTGGTGGGCAACTACTTCATCGGCGGCGGCGTGCTGAATGCACCGTCCGATGTGGCGGTGCGGGTGACCAACGGCGCCAACCAGAATCTGCGCGTGACCAGCGTCACCATACCCGAGAGCGCCGGCGGTTTTATCCTGTTCAACCAGAATCAGGTGGCCACCAATTCGTTCATCAATACCCTGAACCAGGGCGCGCCGGAATCGGCCGCGTTCACGACCATCGACGCCGGTGCCACCACCGTCACCACCACCCAGGGCGAAACGGCGAGCCAGGAGGTGCAGCGCATCCGGATCGTGCCCGATGCCCAGATCACCGTCAGCCATGAAGGCTCGTCCAACGTGGTGATCAACGCCGCGGATTCGAAAGGCACGGTAGAGTCCAACCTGAACGCGGCGTTTGCCGGCGATGTCACCGTGGTCAAGACCAACACCACCCAGGGGCAGGTCTGGTTCGACATCACGTTCGACTCGACCGGGAACAAGGACACTATCCAGATCGTCAGCGGCCCGGCGGTCGCCGAAACCCTTGACGACGGCCAGTCCGACGTCAGCGAGGTGCAGGAGATCAATCCGGGCAGCGCCGGCAAGGTGCAGCTCAAGGTGGCGGGTGGGACCACCGGCGAATTGGATGTCACCGCCAATGCATCGACGGTCGAAGGCGCGCTTGACCCGCTGGTGCCCGGTGGCGTCACGGTCGTCGGTAATGATGATACCGGCACGGGTCTCGCGCCATGGAAAATCACATTCAACAACCCGGGCGACCAGTTGCCGATCAAGATCATCCCCGAGGGGCCGAAGATCGAGATCACCAACACCTTCGATCCGGAAGGCGCCGCGGCGCTCAACGCCGGTCTGCTGAATGCGCGGCCGACCGACCTCGAAGTGGTCGGTGAGGCGATCCGCAACGACAAAGGCGAACTCATCCAGTTGAAGGGCATCGAGAACCTGCGCGGTTCGCTCAAGCTCGCCTCCGTAGGCAACGTGCTGATCCAGGCGCCGATCGTCGCCGGGGTGATCGACATCTCGGCGGGCCAGGACTTCGTGCTCAACATTCCCGACATCGACGGCGACGGCCTGCCGGACCCGATCGCCCATATCGGCGGCTCACCGGTATCACACTTCGCGGCTGTCAGGGCCTCTGTAGAGCTGCCGAGCAACTTTGTCGTTAATACGGATACGAAAGCCGACGATTTCCAGTCGTATACCCAGCCCAATCAAACTGGTCAGCCTGATGTCAGTGGGCAAGTAACCACCGCATTAGGCAAGGGAGCCAACAGCCCCGGTATTTTTGCCGGCAACCGCGTCTCCATCAGTGCGCCGATCCTGAACATCAACGGCCTGATCCAGAGCGGCGAAGGCAGCTACGATGTCACCATCAACGTCGCCCAGGCCACCATCGACGATTTCGAACGCCGTTACCAGAACAACAACGAGGGGCCATACTTCGACGTCACCGCCGGTGTGACCACCAACGCCGATGCCGGTGCAATCGGTGTGCTGTATGACGCCGAGAACGACCGCTTCGAGATCCACAATGTGCGCGCCGAAGGCGGCCGCGTCGATCTGTTCGGCCGCGTCCTGAGCACCGGCACCGGCCGCATCGAGGCGTTCTCCGGCTACAGCCACGTGACCGTGAACAACCCGACCACAGCCACCGTGGGCGGCAAACCCATCGACCTTTTGCTGAAGAACATCGATACCGGATCGGGAACCGAGGGCAGTATCAAGTTCGTCGACACCGCGTTCAACTTCCTGTTCGACACCAACGGTGACGGCGTCGGCGACACGGCGGCGCTTACCCACCCAATGGTCACCGAGTACCGGCACGGGCTCGACGGCGACTTGCAGATCCGCCGCTATCTGTTGCCCGACGTGCCCGGCACCACGCCGGGCACGGAAACGCCGATACCGGCCAACACGCTGGGCCCGGGCGGCAGCCCGCTGGCGGCGGCGGAAACCCTGACCGACGACCGGACCACGCAATACGATCCGCTGCAGGGCCTGACCTACACCTTCAAGACCGGACGGGTCGGGGCTGATATTTACGAACGATACTGGTTCAAGTCGGGCTGGCTGGGAATCGATGCCTTCGCCAAGGATCCGGACGAAATCTCCAGAGAGACCTCGCGCATCGCCGACTTCGACGGCGACGGTGTCCCCGATTTGACGGCGTTGCTCGATGGCGAGTTTGTCGGGCTGGATTCCGGTTTCTCCGCCGATTACCGCTACACGTTCGAGAAGAGAACCGTCGGCAGCGAACTGGAGACCCACTACGAGGAGCACGATTCGGAGACCGACGCCTGGGGCACCACCACCTACACCTGGCATCAGATCGTCGAACAGGGGTTCAAGGAGCTCAACACGCACACCATCCAGGCCGACCACCCCATCGACATCGAGTTCATCGGTCATGACGAGGGCCGGGTCGATGTCTCCTCCAACAGCAGCGTCCTGATCAAGGGCAACGTGCAGAACGCGACGGGTACCACCAACATCACCAGCAGCCAGGGTGCGATCATCCAGATCAACGATGCGGCGGTGATCAGCGGTGAGGACATCAACCTGAACGCTGCCACCGGCATCCATGCCAAGACCCCGGTCACCCCGAGCCGGCCGGGGGCCGAGTCGACCGGGGAGGGCCGCTATGTGCAGACCAACCTGAGCGACGGGGGTGCGGGCACCTTGAGCGCCATCACCACCAATGGCGACATCCATATCGATGAGATCTCCGGCAGCCTGTATGTTGACAATGTGAGCACCTTCAACGGTGACGTGGTGCTGCGCGCCAACAACGACATCCTGGCGCAGGACGGTGCCGACGCCGGCACCGAGACGATCATTCGCGGCGGATTCATCGATCTCACCGCCGAGATCGGATCCATCGGCGACTCGTCGAACACGCTGTACATCGACAGCGGCTGGGACGTGGGCAGTCACGGGTTGTCGGCGGTGGCCACCGGCATCATCAACGTCAGCGAACAGACCGGCAATCTGTTGTTGGTGCGCGCCCACACCTCGCCCACCAGCGACGTCCATATCAGCCTCAGCGCCTCGAGCAGCGGCGATCTGATTGATGTCAATACCGACGCCAACCGCGATACCCGCACCGAAACGGCGCTGCTCGAGCTCTACGACGACATGCGCGCCTTCGGCCGCTCGGCGGACGACAAGATCCTCGACAGCATCGATGCCTACGAGAGCCTCAAGGTCAACGCCTACAGCGACTACTGGCAGCTGCGCATGACCCAGCCCCACGATGCGCTGGACGTCAACGTCAGTGCAGCCATCTCCACCGGCCAGTATTACGTCATCAAGGTGGACGACGACACCATCCGGCTAGCGAGAAGCTTTAGTGACGCGAATGCCGGCAATGCGATCGATATCGCCGCCGGCAGCCCCGCCGATACCGGCCACGGCATCTCCGATCCAAGCGCCACGTTCAACGCCGTCGCCGGCGTCGATACCGCGGCCAATACCTTGAGCCTTGGCGGTGGGCACGCCCTGACCGACGGCGATGCCGTGACCTACCTCGCGACCGGGGCGTCGCTCATCGGTGGATTGAGCGAGGGGCAGACTTACTATGTCGACGTCGACGATACCGACACCAACAAGGTGACGCTGTACACCGACGCCGCGCTCAGCGCAGCGGTGGCCCTGAACGGCGCCGGTAATGGCAGTCACCGGCTATACGCCTTGTCGACCTTCAATGCATCCACCGGGGTCAGCGGTTCGGCGGATGAAATCACGCTGAGCAACCACGGGCTCGACACCGGGGATGCGGTTTTCTACAGCGTCGGCGCCTCCGACACGCCGCTGTCCGAAGTCACCCGCAGCGACCTGCAGGATGGCGGCACCTTCTACGTGAAAAAGGTCGGCGCCGACGAGGTCGAGCTGTATACCGACCAGGCCCTGACCTCGAAGCTTGATCTGAGCGGGCTGGGAACAGGCGCCCAGCATCAGCTCTACAGCGGTGATCCGGAGTTGGGCTTGTTCGATCCCACCGACGGAGCCGTGGTTGATCTTGGCAACGATACCATCACCTTGAACACCGCCAGTTGGAACGCGCTGACCGACGGCGATGCGGTGGTCTACCACAGCCTGATCTACGACGCCGGCTACACGTTTGCTTTCAACCCCGCCGAGCGCGCCCAGCTGGACGCGTACTATCGGCCTATCCTCGCCGCGCAACTATCCCTGCCAGCCAACGATGCGGCAGTCGATACGGCGGTTGACAATGCGATTCTGGCCGACGAACTCAAGCGCGATGCCGAGTACAAAACTCTGCACGCGATCTACGGTACGATCGGCAACGCCGCCGCAATCGCGGATCTGGCCGATCCCAACCCGGGCGACTTCGATCCGGGTTTTGACCACGACCCGAACGTATACGATGCGAACTTCGACTTTGTCGCGGACTACAGTCTCAACATCTCCGTCGCCCAGAGCCACTTCAGCGTCGCGGGCGGCGTGCACTACGTCGACCTCGGCGTGGAGACCCTGGAGGATGGGCAGGCCATCGTCTACCAGCAGGGGGTGACGAGTTTTGACGACGACACCCCGGTCTCGATTCCCGGCCTGAACGATGGCGCTACCTACTACGTCAAGCGCCATCCGACCGAGGCCGACACCTACCGGCTGTACACGAACGCCGACCTCAGCACCGGTCCGGTCACCATCAATGCTGCGGTGACCGGCGAGGAGCACACCTTTGACGTCACCGTCCTGGGTACTTTCCACAGCACCTTCGGTTCGGCGCAGATCAGCGGCGACGAGATCGACATCGGTCGCCATCTCTACTCCGAAGGGCAGGCGGTGGTCTACCACAATGGCGGCAGTACCGACATCGGTGGTCTCGTCGACGGTGAGACCTACTACGTGAAACTCGGTTCAGGCGGAGGCCAGATTCAGCTGGCCACGGACCAATTGGACCTGGGTGGTACCGTGGTGACGTTGGGCGCGGTAGCCGGCAACGGCCACTACCTGGCCGATGGTGATGCGCTGGCCAAGCGCAGCAAGTGGAGCCACTCCAAGCTGACCAATTCCGTCAGTCCGGGTCTTTTAAAGCCCACCGGCGATACCCAAGCGGTGCAGGAGGACGGGCCGTTCTCCAATATTATCGGCAACAACGTGTTTATCACCGTGCCGATGGGCGGCATCGGCTCCGTCGGAGCGCCGATCACCGTCGACCTGCCCTTGAGCGGCAGCCTGGACGACGCCACCAAGATCGCGTTTGCCGCGGCGGAGCGCGACGATCTGACCTTCTACGACGGCGCCAACGGCAACGGCAACGTGCTGCCGCAGAGCAACCTCGCCTCGGCGCAGAGCCTCGTCATCGAGGTCAAGGAGGACATCGACGTCGAGGCCGGCGGGCTGATCTGGATAAACACCCAGGACCATGTGTTCCTGGGCTCGGAGATCGACATCCAGCTCGACCAGTTGACCGCGGGCACCGAGGTGCGCATCAAGGGTGCGACGGGCATCTTCAACGGCACCCCGGGGGCCGACGTCTACAACGTGCGCGGCGGCGACACCATCCTGGAGGCCGGCGACGACGATATCGGCAGCGCCGCCGAACCGCTGCTGATCGATCTGTTGCCGGGCGCCAAACTCATCGCCCGGGCGGGTATTGAAGGTTCACCTGCAGACATCTGGATCACCGAGATCGACGGTGATCTCAACCTCGATACGGTCTTTTCCAACAACACGGTGACCCTGGTGTCCCATGGCTCGATCCTCGACGCCATCAACGACGATGCGGTCAACATCCAGACCAACCAGTTGAATCTCACCGCGGCCACCGGCGGGTCGGGTTCCATCGGTGAATCCGGCAACCACCTCGACATCGACCTGCAGGACGGCAGCGTGCTCAACGCGGACACCCTGGGCGCCGCCGGCAACACCGGAAACGACATTTTCATCACCGAAGCCGCCGGCAACCTGCGCGTCGGCCTGGTCAGCGCCAAGGGCGATGTCTTTCTCAAGGCCGATTCTTCCATTCTCGACACCGACGACGACGATCTCAGCGCGGTCGCCAATGTCGCAGGCAACAACATCACCTTCGAGTCCACCTTTGGCGGCGTCGGCCAAAGCGGTCAGGATTTCGATATCGACTCGTCTAAATATGTGCAGGGCGTTTTGACCCTGACCAGTGAGCTGGATTCGCATGTACGCGAGACGGCCAATGACCTGTGGCTGAATACGGTGAGCGTGCCGGCGGGAACCGCCTTTATCATCGCACCGTTGGGACAGATCCTGAACGGAAACCTGAACCCGTTTCCGGCGGCCAACAGCTACAACGTGCTTTCCGGCAACGTCTACCTGTTCGCCTCCGGCGACATCGGCAAGCAGAACAAGACCATCGCCACCAAGGTCGGCGCGATCAAGGCCCTGTCCACCGCCGGGCAGGTCTGGGTCGACAATGACGGCGATCTGACCGTGGGCGGCAGCTTCAACGCCAATCCCTTCGGCATCGCTGCCGGCGGCTCGATCACGGTCACGGCATCGAGTCCGGTGGTGCAGCAACAGAGCATCATCTCCAACGACTCCATAATGCTCATTGCTTACGATGACAACCTCGACGGCGGCGGCGCCGGCATGGAACCGGACGATTTGACCGTCAAGGCGCTGGACCTGGCCGGCAACCCGCTGTTTCTCAAGGCCCGTAACGACATTACTCTGTTGGCGGGTGATGACCTGATCATCGAGAGCGGCGCCACCCTCGAGGCCGGCGGCACCATCGAGCTGCAGGGCGACAATCAATCCGACAAGCCGGGTGAGCCGGCGACGCCGCTCAATGTCGATCCGTCAGGCAGCACCCTGACGATAGCGGGAACGCTGACAGCGCCGACGATCACCATCCGCGGCGAGAGCGACCGGGACGTCATCGATATCACCGGCACATTGACGGCCCAGTGGCCCTGGACTGCAGGGACCTGGCCGTTCGACGGCAGCCACGGCGCCGCAGCGCTAACGTATCCGGGTGTGCTACCGGCGGCGTCCGCGGTCAATATTCAAGGCGAAGGCGACAACGACCAGATCAACATCCGGGGCAACGTCGGCGCCGATCAAATCACCCTCCACGGCGATGCCATTGCCGGCGTCGGCGGCGCGGGGAGCGACGGTGAAGACGCCATCAAGGTCCTGGGAAGCGCTGCTGTCGGTGATGCCACCACCACCACCTTGACCATTCGCGGCGGTGGCGAAGCCGACGTCATTGACCTGTGGGGCACGGTGACTGCATCGAACATCGTTATTCACGGCGATGCCGGCAACGACGTCATCTCGCTGAACCCGGAGAACGCCGACGGCCACGTGCTGTCCCTGGACGGCGATGTCGATATCTTCGGCGGCGGCGGCGATGACGACATCGTCGTCAACAAACTGCATACGCTCGATAAAGCCAACAAGTTCGTCCCCGGCACCAACAGCGCCAATCCCGCTCGCGACATGGTGCAAATCGACGGCGAAGGCGGCACCGATGACGTCACCATCAATATCACCGGCGGCGCCACCGACTATCTGATCAATGTTCACGACTCCGGCGCCGCGGACGACGGCATCGACTCCCTGACCATCAACGCCACGAACGATGTCGACACCTTCCTGCTGCGCAAGAGTGTCGACGGCATCGGCATGGTGGCCAAGGTCGATGGCATTTACGTACCCGGCGTGGGCATGACCGCGGACGGCGCCACCGCGGGTTTTGCATCGGACCATGTCGAGCGGGTCAACTACGACGAGACCATCAACGCGCGGGTGCGCATCAATGCGTTCGGCGGCGACGACAGTTTCTTTGTCGACGACAACGCGGCGATTACCACCATCGACGGCGGCACCGGCGCGGACTATTTCCAGATCGGCCAGATCTTCCGCTCCGAGCGCGATGCCCGTGCCGGGGTCGCCCCCGAGGATCTGTTCGACACCGTGGAGACCACCCTGGGTTTTCTGACCCACGGCATCACCCTGCCGATGACCATCTACGGCGGCGACGGCAACGACCTGTTCCAGGTGTATCACAACCAGGCGGTGCTGCGGCTGGAAGGCGGCAATGACGACGACACCTTCGTGGTGCGCGCGTTCGTCATTCTGGACGACTTCGCCAAGCAGGCGATGACCCAGATCAACAGCGGCCGCGGTGCGGACAACATTCAGTATGCGATCAACGCCCCGGTGAGCATCGACGGCGGCGACGGCTTCGATACCGTGGTGGTTATCGGCACCGAGTTGCACGACAACTTCGTGATTACCAGAGACGGCGTGTTCGGCGCCGGTCTGTTCGTCGAATTCAGCAATACCGAGCGGCTGGAGGTCGACGCGATGGAAGGCGACGATCATTTCTTTGTGCTCAGCACCAGCGACAAGATGGTCACCGAGTTGATCGGCAATCTGGGCAGCGACACCTTCGACATCTCCGGTGATGTGAGCGGCCGCATCGTGAGCGACGATCTGGGCGGCTTGAGCGGCGTCATCCGCCACGTGGCCACCAGCGACGATCGCGCTTATAACGGCATCGTTGTCGAAGATATCGTGCTGCGCGCGGCGCAGAGCGACGTACCCCAGGTGATCCTGACCCCCACCGACGGTCACACCCAGGTTGACGAAGGCGGGCCCGACGACAGCTACAAGATTCGCCTTGCCAGCCGGCCGGTCGACGATGTCTATCTCACCGTGTCCGCGGCGATCCCGCTGCTGGGCGGCACCGCGGCGACTACGGGCGCCGGGGTCAATGTGTCGACCGGCATCAACCCCGGGCGCCGTGCGCTGGTATTGAAGTTCACCCCGGACAACTGGGATCAAGACCAGGAAGTCACCGTTTCCGCGATCGATGACGACGTCGAGGAAGGGCACGCGGAGGTCGAGATCAGTCACAGCACCATTGCCGCCGACCGGGTTGAATCGTTCGACGGCAGCAACGTCAGTGCGGACACCGTTTCTTTGACCGACCACGGCTTCGTCACCGGGCATCAGGTGCTGTATGTCGCCGGCGGCGGCGCGACCAGTGATGTGCTCGAATCGGGTGCGGTCTACTACGTTATCGAGGGGGCGACCGACGATACTTTCAAACTGGCGCTGACCCTGGAGGATGCCCGCGCCGGGAACGCGATTGCCGATCTGGGCACGTTCACCGGCGCCGATCACGAGCTGGTGGCGCAGAACGGCTACGACGGCATCGCCATTCAGAACCTCAGGTTGCTGCTGCGGGACAACGACGCGCCGGGCCTGGTGATTGATCAATCCGACAACGACACCGACGTGCTCGAGAGTGGGGCGACGCTGAGTACGGACAGTTATGACATCCGGCTGCCTTCCGATCCCGGTGAAGCGATCACCGTGCAGTTGGCGCTTAATGACGGCGATGGCGGCCAGTTGTCGCTCACCGACGCGGGTGGCAATCACCTGGTTGACGCCAATGGCCAAACGCTGACTACGCTCGCCTTCGATTCCGGAAACTGGGATCAGGCGCAAACGGTATTTGTCACCGGTGTCGAAGACGGCGCGGCGGAGGGCACGCACGAAGCGCGCATTATCCATTCGCTGTTCAAGGCCAACGGCGACCCGGTGACCCGGCTTTACAACAACGCCGAACAGGTACCGGTTGTGGTGGAGCTGGACGTGACCATTCGCGATGAGGTCGGTGTCGAGGTCCTGCAGAGCAACGACTCCACGTTCGTCATCGCCGGCGCGCAGGGGGATGCGGACGGTGACGGCCTCGACGACAATCAGGACAGCTACCAGGTGCGTCTGACCAGCGAACCGGCGGCAAACGTCACCATTTCCGTGCTTTCCGATGGCCTGTCCACCGTGGCTCCCGCCAGCTTGACGTTTGGGCCCGGCGACTGGAATGTCTTCCAGACGGTGACGGTGACGGCGGTGGACAACCCGGACGTGCCGGTGAGCGAGCTCAGCTTCCCGCCGGCGCCGCAGCGGCTGGACGATATCGACGGACCGTTGACGCTTTGGGGCGGCAACAAGCCGGGCACGGTGCGCACCCTGGCGGTGGCGGTGACGCTGCCCAGCGAAACCGACGCCTATAACCCGGATGGATCGGTGGACGGCGTGAATGGTCTGGATGTTGCGGTGAGCATAGCGCCCAACGGGATGCCGCTGGCCGACATCAAGGCCGATGTCGAGGATTTCCCCGGTATTACTTATCTTGCCATTGTCGATCAAGGCGTGATCGTCGAGCAGCGGTTGATTTCGGCGGTCGATGATGTGAGCGGTGTGGTGACCGTCAACGAGGCCTGGGACGTCGCCCCGGCCCCGGGCGACGCGTTTGCGATTTTGTTCCGCAGCCGCACATTCGATGCGGTGGAGGCGGAGCAGATCGACGTCGCCAATGTGTTCAATACCCTGAGTCCGTCCAATGACGTTGGCTTTCTGACCGGCGGTAACGCCGGCGTGGACATCGATCCGGCCGTGGGCGGCAACGTCGATTACAACAACGAATCGATCACCGTGATCACCGGCCAGGCGTTCGCGACGGGCCAGGCGGTGTTTTACAGCAACGGCGATGCTGATTTGAGTATCGGCGTGGGTGGCTCGGAGTCCCTGGAGCAGGGAAGCCCCTACTACGTTATCGCCGGGGCGTGGAATCCTGCCTCCGGGGAACAGCTGATCCAGTTGGCCGCGTCGCGCAGCGATGCGCTCGACGGCACGAAGATCGATCTGACCCCGGTGGCGAACATCGGCGGCATCCACAGGATTCAGAGCTTCGGCGCGCTGACCGGTCTGAACATGTCGGGTGACCGGGTGATCGGTGTGGGCGGCGACGTTCGCCCCGGCGGCATCACCTATGCCGATCTCGAGGTGCTGGAGATCTTTCTCGGCAAGGGCAACGACACCTTCACCGTGGACAGCACCGATGAGCGGCGACCGGACGGCACTATGACCAACACGATCATCCACGGCGGCGGCAATTCGACGTTGCGTCAGCTTGCGGTGAGCTTGGAATTCACCTCAACCGGGGACCTGAAGGCGGTCGCGCCGGCGTCCGGTATCGGTTGGGTGGACGCGGGCTTTGCCGCCGAGCAGTGGGTGCGGGTGCAATTTGCCGAGACCGAATCGACCGGGGACGAGAACGTATCGTTTGATGCCAGGGTCGTATCCGTTGAAGCGGGCAACCTGGTGCTCGACTTAGGCCCCTACGAGCTCCTGATCAGGGCGTATTTCGAGGCGCACACCAACCCGAGCGGGACGGTCACCGCGATCGACGGGCAAGGCGGCGATCCGCTCACGGGCGGCGACACCATCACCGTCAATGGCGGCGGTGGTGCGGATTCACCGCTGGTGATCTACGGCGATACCTCGGCCGATCTGGGCCGCTATATCGCCTATCACGGTGGGGAACAAACCGGTCAGCAGGTCACGGGTTCGCTCGCCATCCAGCACGCCGCTGGTGAGAGCACCGTGAGTTCGGCGGTCAACAGCCTGCTTGACTGGCTCGACGAGGGCTTTACCGCGGATCAGGTGGTACGGGTTGAAGTCGAGGATGCGGCCAGCGGCAGTGCGGCTAGGTTCTATAAGGACTATGTCGTCAAGGCGGCAACCGGCGACAGCCTGATTCTCCACGACCCCGGCAATACGGCGGTGGGGCTTTTTGATCCATCGATCGTGGATCCGGTGGTCACCGTCACCGTGGTGAGTGCCCAGCGCACCGTCAGTTCGTTTGACGACGGCGCCAACCAGATCACCGTGGACCATGCAGATTTCGCCGATCTCGTGATTGGCGATGGATCCAAGGTCTATCTGGGCATCGTCGACCAGCCGCGCGTCGCCTTGGGCGAGGACAACGGTGGGGAGGTGTTTGTCGGCACCCTGACCGGGGCGGCGACGGAGAAGGTCATCAGCCGCTTGTTTGCCGACTGGGTGGCCACCCTGGAAACGGGCGCGGATCTGAGCGGGGTCGAGGAACTGCTCTATGGTCAGGGCATCGATCCGTATGTGGGCATCCTCGATAGTAACGGCAATATCCTGTCCAGCCGCAAGGTGACCGCGGTGGATGCGGGCAGCGGGCGGATTACCGTCGAGTTTGGTTGGCAGACGGACCCGGTTGCGGGCAGCGAATTCGTGGTCTATTCCCTGGGTTCGATGGTGCAGGCGCGGCCCGTGCAGCAGCTCGGCAATGACGGGCAGACGCTGACCCTGGGCGGTGACGACTGGATCAACGATCCGACCGGCGCCGCCTACGTGGTCTACAGTCCGTGGTGGACCGATGGCGGCAGTGGCCTGGGTGTGCCGGGTAGTGACCTCATCGATGCCAGCCAAAGCGTCAAAGGCGTGATCGTATTCGGTGGCGCGGGCGACGACGTGATTCTCGGCAGCCAGGGCAACGACCACATCGCCGGCGGCGCCGGTGGCGATACGATCCACGGTGAAGGGGGCGACGACCACATCTACGGCGACTCCGGCTTCAATGCCGACTTCACTCCGCATCTGGGCGAGGACCAGTTGATTACGCTGTCCTCGCAGATCCTGACGGTGGTGACCACCACCGGTACGCCGGTGGCGACCGAATCGGAAGGGGCCGATCGGATTCATGGGGGCCCGGGGGACGACATCATTTTTGGCGATCACGGGGTGATCCAGCAGACCCGGGGCACCGCGGGCGAGATCGCAAGTCTTGGGCTGGATACCGGCAACCTGCCGCAGACGCTGGCGGTCCAGCGCCTGGTGACCACCGGCGGTGCTTGGGTCGAGCGCATCGAGACGGTCAACGTCGGCGCCGGTGAAGGCGATGTCATCGAGGGCAACGAGGGTAATGACATCATTCTCGGCGGTATCGGTGGCGACCGGATCCTGGTTGGCGATGCCGCGGTCAATGTCGATGGCAATAACATTGTGATTGGCGATCACGGGTTCATCGTGTTCGGCCGGCAGTTCGGCGGCGCCGACACCGAGGAATCGGTCGTTGTGCCCACCAGCCCGGATAACGCCGCGCCGGTGTACACCTATAGCTATACACGGGACAACGACCTGTCCGACATCGACTGGATCGAGTCGACGGCGTGGGATATGGGCGGCGCCGACGAGATCAGCACCGGTATCGGCGCGGACATCGTGATCGGCGGTGCGGGCAGCGACGAGATCAACGCGGGCGCCGGCGACAACCTGGTGTTCGGCGACAGCGGCCAGGTGGTGGCGGCGCAGGCAGATACGGTCAGGTTCGGCGGCGGCGCGCAGTTTGGTCCGGCGGCGATGACCCTGGGCCGGGTGATGTCGACGGCGCCGGCGATCGGCGGCAACGACCGCATCACGACACTGGGCGCTGCCGGTAACGGCAACAACGTGGTGTTCGGCGACAGCGGCTTGGTGGTGTTTGCCCAGGCGATGGACGATGCCGCGACCACCCGTGAGATCACGCAAGCCGTGGATCCGACGCGGCCGGTGGATGCGGTTGATGCGTTCAACGGAGGCGTACCGGTTGACGCCGAGACGGCGGTTTACCGCTACACGTACACCGCGGACACCAACCCGGGGGATATCGACTGGATCGAGTCGACGGCCTGGAGTGTGGGCGGCGCCGACGAGATCACCACCGGTACCGGCGCGGACATCGTCATCGGCGGTGCGGGCAGCGACGAGATCGACGCGGGCGCGGGCGACAACCTGGTGTTCGGCGACAACGGCCAGGTGGTGGCGGCGCAATCGGACACGTCCCGCCTTAGCGGCGGCTTGTTCGGTCCGGCGGTGATGACCCTGGGCCGGGCGATGTCGACGGCGCCGGCGATCGGCGGCAACGACCGCATTACCACCCTGGGCGGCAACGACATCGTGATTGCGGGGATGTCGGGGGCTGCGACGGCGACGCGCGATGTAGTCGCTGCCGGCGACGGCAACAACGTGGTGTTCGGTGACAGCGGGTTGGTGGTGTTTGCCCAGGCGCTGGACGATGCCGCGACTACGCGCGAGATCACCCAGAAGGTGGATCCGACCCAGCCGGTGGATGCGGCCGATACGGCCAGGGCCGAGTACCGCTACACCTACACCGCGGACACCAACCCGGGGGATATCGACTGGATCGAGTCGATCGCGTGGGATATGGGCGGTGCCGATGAGCTCACCACCGGTACCGGCGCGGACATCGTGATCGGCGGTGCGGGCAGTGACGAGATCGACGCGGGCGCGGGTGACAACCTGGTGTTCGGTGACAGCGGCCAGGTGGTGGCGGCGCAGGCAGATACGGTCAGGTTTGGCGGCGGCGCGCAGTTTGGTCCGGCGGCGATGACCCTGGGCCGGGTGATGTCGACGGCGCCGGCGATCGGCGGCAACGACCGCATCACGACACTGGGCGTGGTGTTCGGCGACAGCGGCTTGGTGGTGTTTGCCCAGGCACTGGACGATGCCGCGACCACGCGAGAGATCACGCAAGCAGTGGATCCGACCCAGCCGGTGGATCCGGGTAATCCTGCCACCGCGGCGTACAGTTACACCTACACCGCGGACACCAACCCGGGGGATATCGACTGGATCGAGTCGACGGCCTGGAGTATCGGCGGCGCCGACGAGATCACCACCGGTGCCGGCGCGGACATCGCGCTCGGCGGTGCGGGCAGCGACGAGATCAACGCGGGCGCGGGTGACAACCTGGTGTTCGGTGACAACGGCCAGGTGGTGGCGGCGCAGGCAGATACGGTCAGGTTCGGCGGCGGCGGCTTGTTCGGGCCGGGGGCGATGACCCTGGGCCGGGCGATGTCGACGGCGCCGGCGATCGGCGGCAACGACCGGATCACCACCCTGGGCGGCAACGACATCGTGATTGCGGGGATGTCCGGGGATGCGCCGGTGTCGCAGGCCTGGACCCATCCGGTGGCGCGCGATGTAGTCGCTGCCGGCAACGGCAACAACGTGGTGTTGGGTGACAGCGGCTTGCTGGTGTTTGCCCAGGCGATGGACGATGCCGCGACCACGCGAGAGATCACCCAGAAAGTCGATCCGGGCAATGCGGCCAGCGCCGAATACCGCTATACCTACACTGCGGACACCAACCCGGGCGATATCGACTGGATCGAGTCGACCGCGTGGAGTGCGGGCGGCGCCGACGAGATCACCACCGGCGACGGTGCGGACATCGTCATCGGCGGTGCCGCCAGCGACCTGATCAATGCGGGTGCGGGCCACGGCCTGGTGTTCGGCGACAACGGCCAGGTGGTAGCGGCGCAGTCGGATACGGCCAGGTTTGGTGGAAGTGACGATACAGGTGGTATTTGGCGGCGGATCTTTCAGAACCCGGCGCCGTCTACTGACGGCGCGCGGTTCGGGCCGGCGATGATCAGTCTGGGCCGGGTGATGTCGACGGCGCCGGTGATCGGCGGCAACGACCGCATCACGACCCTGGGCGACAACGACATCGTGATTGGAGGGATGTCGGGGGATGCGCCGGTGTCTACCGTTTGGGACACGCCCACGGTATTTTGTGACGTCATCGACGCAGGCAACGGCGACAATGTGGTGGTCGGCGACAGTGGCATATTGGTGTATGCCCAGGCGATGGACGATGCCGCGACCACGCGTGCGATCACGCAAAAGGTGGACCCGACGCAGCCGGTGAATCCCGGCAATCCGGCCACCGCCGAGCACAGCTACACCTACACGTCGAACACGGATCCCGAGGACCTGGACTGGATCGAGTCGATCGCGTGGCGCATCGGCGGCGCCGACAAGATCACCACCGGTATAGGTGCGGACACCGTGCTCGGTGGTGTGGATACGGACGCTATCAATGCCGGTGGCGGGGTTGACACGGTGTTTGGCGATTCCACTATTGGAGCGCTCAGCGACAGTCCCGATCCGGTGACGCAGGGCGACGCCGTGACGTTGACGGCAACCGGTGTGGTCAACCGGGACGGCGGCCCGGTGGCCAGCGTCGTGTTTTATCGCGATACGAACGGTGACGGCGCGCTGCAGGCAGGCAGCGACGAGTTGATCGGAATCGATGTCAACGGCGCTGACGGTTGGAGTGCGGTGGTCTCGACCGCCGGCTTCCCGGTAGGGGTGCAGACCTATTTCGCGCAGGCGACGGACGACGAGGGTCCGAGCATTGCCGTGGTCTCGACCACCGGCGAAGTGACCGCTGCGGCGGCAACCCCACCGACGATCGGCGGGCTCAGCGACAGTCCCGATCCGGTGACGCAGGGTGACAATCTGACCCTGACCGCAACCGGCGTGGTAGACAGCGACGGCGGCACGGTGACGGGGGTCGCGTTTTATCGCGATGCGAACGGTAACGGCACCCTGCAGGTGGGCGACGATGAACTGCTTGGAACCGACGCCGTCGGTGGCGATGGCTGGCGCATCACGGTTTCGACCGCGGGCTTCACGCTGGGGGCGCAGACCTATTTTGCGCAAGCGACCGACAGCGATGGGCTGAGCAGCGCGGTGGCGTCGGCCAGCGGCGATGTGGTCGCCGGCGGCGCGACGGTCACCACTTATGCGAGCAGCGACAGGCCCAAAGCCATTCCCGACGGCCGCAGGGTGACCTCGGTGTTGACGGTTGCCGATTCGTTCACGGTGCTCGATCTCGATGTGCAGTTGGACATCACCCACCGGCGGGTGGCGGATCTGGACGTGTTCTTGATCAGCCCTGCGGGCACACGCATTGAGTTGTTCACCGACGTGGGCGGCGCCGGGGATCACTTCCGCGGCACTATCCTCGACGATGACGCGGCCACGGCGATTACTACCGGATCTGCGCCGTTTTCCGGCAGCTTCCGGCCCGAGGGAGACCTCAGCTTGCTGGAGGGGGAGAACATCTCCGGCACCTGGACGCTGGAGCTCAGCGACGACCGGCGCAGGGTGTACGGGACCCTCAACAGCTGGTCGCTGATTGTTGAGCATCTGCCCAACAACAATCTGATGGCTTCACAGGCGCCGGGCGCAGCGGTGACGGGCGCCGATGAACTGACCGGTGATGTGTTCGCGCCCATCTTCGAACAAGCGGTGGCGCAGTTGGCCGCCTCTGCGACCCTGGATGCCGCGGCTGTGGATGCCCTTGATGGGGTGACGTTCCAGATCGTGGATCTGCCGGGGTTGACCCTGGGGCGGGCGGTTGGCAACACGATTGAGATCGACCTGACGGCCGCGGGTCACGGCTGGCTCGCCCACACACCGCTCGATGGGTCGGCCGGTGTGGACCTGCTCACGGTGGCCCTGCATGAGCTGGGGCACGTCGCGGGTCTCGATCACCATACGGGGGTTGAGAAGCTGGGCGACATCATGGCGCCGACGCTGCTCACCGGGATCGGTACGGCGCCCGGCGGGCAGGACAGTCCGGCGATTTCAGGGATCGATGAACAGCGCAGCTTCGGCGCTGCGTCCAGCGGACGCGATCACGCCCAGCCGCCAATCGCGAGCTCCGCGAATGATCTCAACGGCACCGGCCAGGGCTTCCTGCCGGGCGACGGCTTTATTGACGACGATGACCTCGGATCCGTTGATGCACACACCGGTGGTAATGACCGGTCTGCGGTGGACCCGGGCCACGGTATGCTGATTGCCGGGGTTGGCAACGAAGTGCGGGTCGGCCGTATCGGCGAAGATGGCCTCGATGGCGGCGACGAAGTGGCGATGTTCAGCGGCGACAGGCGGCAGCTGTTGTCGGTCGATACATTGGGCCCTGATTCGTCGGATCGATTCGTGCTGTTCAACGCGTTCGCGCGGGACTTCGACGAGGATCTCACCCCGCTGGCCTCCGTCGAAGAGATATTCGGTACGCCCCTGGCCGACGCTCACGTCAGGCAGGATTTCACCAATGGCAATGAGAACCGGCTTGGGCATCATCATCAGCCGTCTGCGATCCAACCATCATCCGAACAACCCGGCGTAAACGAAATCCCGGATGTGCCGCAGCCGGCAGCGATTCCGGCGAGCGGCGATTCGCCGGTCGTGCGTGAAGCACAACCCACCGCACAGCCGGCCGCCGGGATTCCTGAAGTTGATGAGGAAACTTCCGTTCGCGCCACCGCGGTGGCCGACGTTTCCGAAATCGCCGGCAGCGCGGTGATTCTCAGCCTCGCCGGCTGGCGGCAAAAGAAAGGACTCGCTGAACGAAAGGAAAGCCGCGCTGTCGACCCGCAGGGCTATCGCCTATACGTGGATCAATCGCAGCGGGCAGATGGTTGTGGCGATTTTGCAGGCCGGAGTGACCAGGCATCCATGCCGTCGCGGTTGGTATTCGACACCCATTCGGGGAAACTCAGCGCGAGGAAAGCGGCCGATTGAACCGCGGACGAGCGGCGCGGGTATTTCCTCGCCAGGCAGCGCAGTCAGGTATTACGAATAATTGGCAGTCACACTTCAAAGTCCGGATAGCAGTTTGTTCAGGCATAAAAGAAGTGAGCTGCGTTCCTCGGCACTAATTGGTTCAGTCATTCGCGCCAATATGATCGGCAGGCGCAGACGCTCCAGCCAATCCGTATCCGCGCTCCATGACCGGTAACTGAGCAAGCGATAGGTTTGCAGAAATTCGTTTCGAAGCTTGTCGTCCACTTTTCCGGACAGACCGAACTCTAGAAGTATGTGTGTTTGAACCACATCCAGTAGCGGATTCCCATATCCAGCATCAAACCAGTCTACGAGTATCGGCCCCGAATTCGACATGATGATATTCCTGGGGTGCAGATCACCGTGACACAATAAATTAGCCTCGGGGAGCCTCGACAGTTCTCGAATACCACATTCCCTGGTGTGAGCATCTACGGAGCGAAGCCGCTTAATTTTCTCTTGAATATTGAAATGAAAAGGTATCATCCCTTCTCCGCTCGCTCGAGATACCCGTTGCTGTGTTTCAAAAAGGATTTGAGCCAATTCCGCAGGTTCTCCCTGCCCGCTGATCGCGAGATCAAACATCGTCGGCCCGTTGATTCGTTGCAGAAGGATGCCGACACGCGATCCGATCGAAATCACCCCCTGAACGGGAGGTGTGGGTATATTCTGCAGGGTCGCGCGGCGAATTTTTTCGACCTCCGTGTATACAACGCGTTTTGGAACCCAGGCGCGGTAAAGCTTTAGTACCTGGCCTGGCTTCCAAATATAAATCTCTGCAGTACCACCCTCGGCGATTCGCGGTCCCAAAGTCTGTTTTTCTATAAAGCAGCTGTTAATAGAAGGAATTTCAGCAATCAGACCGTTGAGGGAGTTGAACAGATCCCCGAGTCCGGACCCATTGCGATCGAGCTTCCATTATTCTAACTCCAGCCCCGTGGCAGGTGTGTCGAATTTCAAGGGTGCTCTGCACTGCTGTCCCATGAAACGCGGATGGAGACGTCGAAATGCATTGCTTTATGGGGTGTTGGTTGAGCCCTGCACCGTCAGGGTCATGAACCGGTGGATACATTCCGCGACCCGCCGTGAATCCATCCATGGAGGCTCGGATGCGGCATCCGTGCGGCATACGGTCGCTGAATAGTTCCACCCATTCATGTCGACGCATGGGTTTGAGATTCAGAGATTCCTTAAGCCTTGCCGGGCCGGTGTGCCCGCACCATGCCCGGTTGGTCGGCGCTTCCACGCAATACGGTGAGCTTGCGTCGAGGACGATAATCGACGTACGGTCGGGTAAACTCACACATGGAATCGGTGAGGCACCGGCGGTACGATGCTGGAATCAAGTTTGCTGAACCTCTTTGCCTCGAGTGCAGGTATTTCATCTATGAACGGGCGTTGAATGTGGACGACACGCGGAGAATACGAAACATAATTATTGTCGGTGGCGGTACGGCAGGGTGGATGACCGCGGCACTGCTTAACCGCTTCATCGGCACTAAAGACCGGTCTATAACGCTGATTGAATCTGCTGAGATCGGCACGATTGGTGTGGGGGAGGCCACCGTTCCACCGCTGGTTGGTTACCTGAAGGACATCGGTGTTCCAGAGCACGAGTTCATGCGCCGGTGCCACGCGACATATAAACTTGGAATTCAGTTTACCAACTGGTGCGGTGGTCAGGAGTCTTTTTGGCATCCGTTCGGGGTAGTCGGTGGCTTTATCGACAAGCTTCCGGCGTTTCATTTCTGGACAAAATATAAGAGAGTCAAAGATTCCGCACTACCGTACCAAGCCTTGGCGCCTAACGCGACGGCGGGTGACTTGGGAAAGGCTCCGCATTCAGATCAGCCGAGTTCAAATATCGGCGATCGAGGTTCATACGCTTATCACCTGGACGCTTCTGCGTTCGCCGAAATGCTGAGAGACGTAGCGGTGCGGCGCGGAGTCACGCATTTGATCGATGAGGTACGCGAGGTCGTTTTGGATGACCGTGGTTACATCAAGCATATAGAGACTGCGGGCGAAAACAAACTGGAAGCGGACTTCTACATCGATTGTAGTGGGTTCCGCAGTCTCTTAATCGGGCAAGCCATGGGAGATCCCTATATCGATTGGGGCCAATGGCTGTTGTGCGATCGTGCCGTGGCGATGCCGCTGGCACAAACGGGTGAATTTCCTCCGTTTACCAGAGCGACCGCTCTCGATGCCGGTTGGGTATGGCGCATCCCGCTCAGCAATCGAGTTGGTTGCGGGTATGTCTTTTCCTCATCCCATCGTTCCGATGAACAAGCGCTAAGGGAGTTGAGAAAATATACGGGACAGGCCCAATCAGTGTCTGATCCGTTTTTTCTCAACATGCGCGTTGGACGACGAAAAAATTTCTGGGCGAAGAATTGTCTGGCGATAGGCCTTTCGTCCGGGTTTCTCGAGCCCCTGGAGTCCACCGGAATTTACCTGATCCAGGCGGCTCTGCAATTGTTTACCTACTACTTTCCCGACCGCGACTTCAACCCGCTACTCGTCAAACGCTTTAACCATCGGATGGGGGAAATGTTCGAAGAGGTCAGGGATTTTATTATTCTGCATTACCTGTTGTCGGGGCGCGACGATACCGACTTTTGGACCGACTGCCGTGAGATAGCGATACCGGATTCTCTGGGCGAGTTTCTGGAGATCTACGATGACACGGGTATCGTCGAGACGAGTGTGTCGGCGTTGTTCCCGGACACCAGCTACTATTCGATCTTCGCCGGTTTGGGAAGACTACCCCGCAACATATTGCCGCGTGCGAATCTGTCGGATTTTGATAAGGTGGAGCTTATCATTGCCAAGATTCTGAAGATGAACAAAGATATCGCTCACTCGTTGCCCAGTCACGAAGAAGCGTTGAATAGACTTCACCAGACGCCGCCGCGGAGCTGAAGTTTAGCTCGCCTTCGGCACGATCCGACTACAGGTCTCGTGTATGGCTGGGGTCGTTTATTCCAAAATTCTGTTAATCCGATTCGGATTCAATCACCTGGACACCGTAGCGTTTGAAAAACGCTTGATGCACCTTATGGTGTCGCGAAGCGTCTCGAGTCAATGCCAGTCGGTGGTAATGCTTGCTCGCCTCGCCGGTAGGCACAAAACCGCATTTTTGGTTGAACGCAAGCGCATGCTCGTTGTGCAACGGCACGTTGCTGTAGAGCGTGTCGAGATGCAGGTATTCAAAGGCATAATGTCCTAAGACTTGCGCAGCCCGGTAGGCGGCCCGCGCGTGGCGCTTGGGATACTTGATCATCACTCCGATTTCTGCGCTTTTTCCTTCGAAATTTCTAAGCAGAGCGATACCAATCGCGGTATCGTTTTGCAGAACAATGAAAAGAAGCAGCTTCTTATCAATCACCAGGTTTTCTTCGACCCAATTGAGGTGGCTGTTCCATGGAATGGGACGAGTGTTCCTCAAAAAGTTCCTGACCGAGGGATGATTCCTTATCTCGTAAACGATTTCCGTATCTTTGGGAGCAAATGAAACGAGCGAGATATTACCGGATCTGAGCTGCATAAGTATCCCGGATGGTTTCACAGGCTTGTCTCAATAGGCCGAGTTCGACGCTGAGCGCCGGCAGCAGGCGGATGTACCTGTCGTAGTAGCTCACAAGGATATTGCGGTCGGTCAGCCTTTCTACGAACAGTTGAAGGGCCGCAGAATCGGGCAGACCCAGGCACCACATGGCTCCGCGGCCTCGAAGTTCTAAATCTCCAAGCGTTGTCTTCACCACGTCTGCAATATCCCGGACTTTCTGTTCCGGACCGAGGCCGCTGATGATCGATAGCGTAGCCGCGATAACAGCGCAGGCCAGGGGATGATTCAGGAATGTGCTGCCCGGTCGAATGAGAGTGCGATCCCAGCGTAAATCTTTTCGCGCCACGACGGCTGATACCGGGAACCCGTTCGCCATGCCTTTTCCGGTCACCACGATGTCCGGCGCGTGTCCAAGCCTGGAGAAATAAAACTCGGTGCCGCAGCGGTACAGTCCGGTCAGTGTTTCGTCAAAGATGGTCAGCACTCCGTGCCTGCGGCATATCCGAAACAGGGTATCGTAAAAACTGTCCGGCGCCTCGTGGCCACCGGCCGTCATTTGGATCGGTTCCACGGCGACCGCGGCCACCTGGTTTGTCTGTAACACGGTTTCAAGTTCAGCAACTGACTGATCCTCGTCCGCGTGTGCGAAACCCGGCAACCGGCGGACGAAGCCGATGTCGATCAAGCTGGGAGCGCTGCCCAGCGCACTCGTTACAAACGACTTGCCGTGCATGCTTCCCGCAAAACCCACGATCTGCGTCCGTCCGGTGTGGGCGCAGGCAGCCCGCAGCGCCACTTCGATGGACTCGGTGCCGCTACTGTAGATTCCTTTTAAGCGGTGGGTGTCGGGGAGGTGCGCAGACAAGGCCTCTGCGGCGGCGTCCAGTGCTTCTGTAGGCAGAAACCCGGGTGCGGCGTAACGCTCCAATTGCGTCACTAATGCCCTGGATACATCCGGGTTGCCATGACCCACCCATACGCTGCCGTAGCCCATGTTCAGGTCGAGGTATCGCCTGCCGGTGTCGTCGCTGACTGAATCCCCACGTCCCTGTTTAATACGTGGTTGCGCCGGCGTGCGCTTATTTCCGTTCATGCTGTCTCAAGCTGTGAATCACCCGGGAGGGTGACGGAGAGTGGGAAAAATGCGCGCTGATGGCAGACACCCATTCATCCAGACGATGTTTGTCTATTAATCCATCGGCCTCGGCTGGGAAGGAGTCCTGAGGATTCAGCATCAGCGGCGGACGGCCCTGATAGACGTGTTCCACGGCGTGATCGTACAGATTACTGCATACTCTCACCTGGTGGCCCTTTGACAGGAACACGGCGGGAACCCGGTAATACAGACAATAGAGCAGTGAAGCCGAAAGAACGTTCCAATAAACCGCGATGTCAGCTGCCCGCACCAGTCCCTCGAAGGTATCAAAATCGCAGTACGGCAGTAAAGTCAGACGATCGCTATCTGGAAAGTCTTGCTTTGCGAGGTCGAAGAGCCGCGGCGGGGCGACCAGAGTGATGCGATTTCGTTCATTTTCCAACAGTTCCGTCAGCCGTTGTGCAAGGGAGTGCGGGAAATGCGCGTCCTCCAGATTCATCAGGAAAGTGAGGTCCTCACGAGACATAACGAACAGCCATTGATCATGAGGACGCCTCTCATGCGACGCTTGGGTCGATTGCGCGAAGCGATCGTTATAGAAAGATAGCCAGTCGGCGCGATCAGTGTTGATCGGCACCGAAAATACATGCGGGGTGTTTGAAAAATGTTCCTCCATAACTTTCTGAAAGCTTGTCATTGTATCGGACAACTCCGCATCCGGTTCCGTTCGGTGACCCGAGTATATGGTGAATCGCGTATCCGGTTTCAATGCCCATATCCGTAGCCACGGATCTGTGGTGCCCACACTGACCCCGCTTTGATGAAGCCACGCTACAAAGCCGGTCAACTCATCGTGCGTAAAAATCCGATTGATGGAAAATAGATAGCCGGAGCAGAGCAGGACTACCTCGGGGCGGAGTCGGGTCGTCAGTTCGACGAGATCTTTGATGTTGCCGTAAGGGAACACCCCGGTGCGATGGGGCCCCACATAATTGATTAGCCTGCGGGGCAAGGCAAAGTGGCTCTGAAACGGTTGGTTTCGAGAAAACAGATTGGCGTTTACGTACTCGCCGAAATCGGCGGACAACACAAACAGCAATTCAGGCTTATCGCTCATAGAGCATCCTTGGGTTGCCTGTTGAATCCCATATCGAGCGTGCGGAACTGCTCCAGAACGCCGCCAGGTTCCAGCGATTGCGCCGTGATGTGTAACTCTAATGCTGCGGCAGCGTCGGCATATCGGTGCGGGTCCAGGTCTGAGAGAAAGTCTCGATACTTGTTGAGCACGTAGAGTAATTGCACGTCCTTTGCCAGTTGCATGTAATCGATCCCATTTAATGAAATGCCGGACTCGGTGAATTCACGAAAGCGCTTTATTATCGCGGTGCGAGGCAGGGCCGTCAGCGCGTACAGCTGATCCAAACCAGGTATGGGGTGGTACTTCAAGGTGCTGCTCATCCCATTGAAGTGACGAATCCGAAGATCGGTGGCCACAAGCTTCTTCCCCTGCCGCAATAAGGATAAGGTGAAGTCCAGATCTTCGTAACCGGCATAGTGGTACTCATCGTATCCGCCCACGCTCTGAAACGTGTCCCTGCGAATCACCAGGGGCACGCTCTTGGCGATCGGCAGTCTTGGAAAAGCAACATCTGCGACCGTATCGAGCTGACGAAATTCTCCGGCCACGGCATCGGCTCCGGAATCCAGGCGTTGGAGGCATTTTTCAATCCATAACGGATCGTCAACGATGCAATCGTCATGAAATATTGCGAGGATCGGCGCGGTGCTGGCACCGGCTCCGACATTGTACGCGCGTGCCACCGCTCCCCAGTCAGAACGGATGGTGCCGATCGGGTGGAGCGATTCGCCGGGGTCCTGTGAGCCGTTCCAGACAATGATCAATTCGATGGGCTGATGTCCTGAGTGAGTCAATATCGATGGGATCAGTTGTTCCCGGACAAAGGGTAGATTTTCGTTGAGCACGATGATGCAACTCACCAGAGCTTGGTCGCACGTTTGGTTGGCGGGGTGCCGGCTGGAATAAGGTGGGGGGAAATCATTCAGTTGGCAAAAAAACCGTTTTGCCAGCTCCAAGCGGGTGTGGTTCTGTTGCGGAAATGTCACCGCCCACAAGTCGTCTTGCACGGCGGTTACGTCCAGGCTCAAGTTCACTCCTGCTTCTTTCGCCTTGGCCACGGGCTGTATGAGGGATGGGTAAGTCACTCGCATCGAGTGCCCATGCCGTGTAAGGGAAAGTCCCTCAAATACGGAGGCCTTCATACCGAGTGACTTTGCGGAAACTGTATTGCCGGTTGGCGTAGTCGGCTGCTTTATTACCCTTAATATCAGGGCCTTATCGCAGAGGGGAGTAGTTGTGTATCATCTTTGGCAATTATACTTAAGTTCCAATACGGTGGACATACGTTAGGTGTCTGATTACGAACAGGTAAGCTCGACTTGGCATGTTCTACGATCCGCAGTTATTTAAGTTTTACGCTGAATTGACGCATTCATGGCGCAAGATTTACCGGGAGTATCTCGATATTCGCGGTGAAGCGATCGATTGGCCGGAGACGGAATTGTATGGATCCGGATGGAAAGTATTTGGTTTGTACGATTTTCCTACGGGTCAACCCATCGAGGCGAATATCAGGCGGTGTCCCCTTACCGCCTCGATAGTGAGCGAAAACATAGACCGTCACGGCGCTGTCGGGTTTTCTATTTTGAAACCCAACACGCGCATTAATGCTCACCAGGGCTACCAGGGGAATTTTCTAAGAGTGCACTTGGGTCTCCAGGTGCCCGACGGGGATTGTGCGATTAAGGTCGATAATCAAGTCAAGGGTTGGAAGTCGGGGGAGCTGCTGGTTTTTGATGATCGTGTATGGCATGAGGCATGGAATATGACGCGGCATGAGCGAGTGGTGCTGCTGGTAGATTTTGTTCCGGAGTGCAACGTGCATTCCGTATCCCGCCTTGAAGCTGAGCGCGAGGACCATAGCAGCGTGCCGCTAAAACATCATGAAAAAGCTTAGTATCACGAGCAGCACTGTGCTCAATAAATATGCTGTCCAGGAAGGTGTGACGATTCGCGAAAGCGAACCCGCGGCGATCCGCCGGTGGCGGCTAGCGGCGGTCCGGGTTCAATACGCGAACCGTGTTCAGAATTTGGCCGGGGCAGTTCAGCAATTGGGAAGTCAAATCCGGAATTATTGGAAGTCCGATTCGATACTTGCCGATTGCCCCACAGCACGAAATAATCCATACTGCGCTGACTATCGAATAATGGGTTTTGTGGTAGCGTGCTCAAGTCCCAAGTCAGGACCGCGCTCGACACATGTTCAGGTAAACTCACGTAGAGAATAGCGGATCGTTGAGTCCGAAGTAATCTTCGTCGATTCTTTCTTCTAAATTCAAATTGTACTTTCAGAGAGGGTAATTGTGGCAAGACAGAACGAAAAGACCGGAAGCGCTAAAGAAGCAACAGCCGGAGAAACCAAGGTCCGTTGGGACGACAGTGACATGAGTACGTCCTATGCAAACGTATGCAACGTCAGCAGCACCCGCGAAGAGGTCACGCTTTTATTCGGCACCAACCAGTCATGGCATACCGGACAGGAGGAGGTGGTGATCAAGTTATCGGACCGCCTGATCGTCAGTCCGTATGCGGCCAAGCGGTTGAGCCTGTTGCTGCAAAATATCGTCGAACAGTACGAGCAGCGCTTCGGTCCGCTGGCTACGGATGTTGCGGATACCGGCCCGGCTTCCTGATCAGACAATCTCCTTAAGTGTCCGACGCCGCTGCCGGTCTCGCCGGACAGCGGCTTCTACACATTGGGAACTTGAAGAACTGTTTGCATGACGGAAGACAGCGCTAAATTGTCATCCGTCGTGGATGGCCATGCCGATGATCACTCAGCCTGGGTGGATCGCGAGCTGTGGCAGCAACTTGCGCGGTCCGTGCACAGCGACGAGTTCTACTCTGCGTGGTTGCATCTGCAGTGTAAGCAAATCGCACAGACTCGTGCCGGCCTAATTCTGGCGGAAACCGAAGCAGACAAGACCTTCGCCCCTGCCGCCATCTGGCCGGTGGGCGAGGGGGTATCCGAAGCCCTACTGGATGTGGCGCGATCCGCGCTCGAAGAGGGTGAGGCCATCGTGGTTGATCTTGATCGCGAATATGCTTCGCGGTTCACGGTGCAACCGGATTCTGTGGCCTTATCCTATCCACTGAAGATCCAGGATGAGGTGGTATGTGTGGCCGCGGTGGAAGTCGGAGGTAAGGAACGCCAGGATCTCGAAGCGGTTATGCGTCAGTTGCAATGGGGTGTTTCCTGGCTCGAGGCTTTTTTTCTGCGCTATCAGGCGGCGGACGACGAGTCCACCATCGACCGGCTGGTGACGGCGTTGTATATGACCGCCACGGCCTCTAAAGAAAACTCCTGCAAACAGGCGGTGACCAGTTTTGTGACCGAGCTGGCGACGCGCCTGTCCTGCGAACGGGTCAGCTGCGGATTTGTTTCCGGCAAGCACGTGAAAGTGGCATCGGTTTCACATGCCGGCCAATTTGGCAGGCAAATGAACCTGGTGAATGCCATCGGCAAGGCCATGGACGAGGCGATCGAACAAAACGCGCCGATTAATTATCCGGAGCCGCCGGGCAGCGGCCGCATCACCCATAACCACGAAAGCCTGGCGCGCCAGCAAAATGGCGGGGCCATACTCACGGTACCGCTGATCGCCGATGGCAAGAACACCGGTGCGATCTGTATCGAACGGTCCACCGGCGACCCGTTTGATAATGATACGGTACAACTGTGTGAATCGATCGCTTCGGTGGTGGGCCCGATATTCCGCGAAAAGATGCTCAATGACCGCTGGATCATCGTCAAGCTCAAGGACTCGCTGGTGACGCAACTCGGGCGGTTGTTGGGCCCGCGTTATGTGGGCAGAAAACTGTTTCTGCTTGCCCTGCTGGCGATTGGCGCCGTTCTTTACTACGCGGAAGGAGATTTCCGGGTTACCGCCGATACCGTGCTCGAGGGCGCGGAACAGCGGGCGGTGGTCACTCCCTTTGACGGATACGTAGCGACTTCGGTCAAGCGGGTCGGCGACCGGGTCAACCAAGGCGATGTCATTGCAACCCTGGATGATACCGATCTGCGCCTCGACTTGGTGGAGCTCACCAGCGGCCGGGCCCAGGCTCAGAGCCAGTATGACGAGGGTATCGCTGAACATGACCGGGCCAAGGTCAAGGTGTTCAAGTCCAAGATCGAACAGACCGACGCCAGGATTGGTTTGGTCAATGAACGGCTCAATCGAACCCGGCTGGTGTCCCCGCTCGACGGAATCATAGTCCGGGGCGACCTGAGTCAATCACTGGGCGCCGTGGTTTCCCGGGGAGAGGTATTGTTTGAGATCGCCTCCCTTTACGACTACCGGGTGAACCTGCTGGTTGATGAACGGGATATCGCCTATGTACAACCGGGGCAAACAGTTCAACTGCTTTTGTCCGCCTTGCCGGATGAAAAAATGCAGGTGGTAGTGGATGCCGTCACCCCGGTGACCCGGGCTGCCGAAGGCAGAAACTATTTCCGTGTGGAAGCCAGCCTGGAAGATGCCGCGGGAATGCTGCGACCGGGCATGGAGGGCGTAGCCAAGATCCATGTCGACCGCCGCCGTTATGTCTGGATCTGGACCCGCGAGCTGATCAACTGGCTGCGTCTGTGGTCCTGGCGCTGGATGGAGTAGGCGCTTAGCCCGGCTCACTGTTGAATGCAGCAACAAAACATTTTTAGCCCCTACTGGTACCGGGTCGCTTCGCTGACGCCGCGTCTGCGCAAACATGTGCAGTTACATCGTCACCAGTACCGGGGTAATACCTGGTATGTGCTGCAGGATCACTCGAGCGGCCGTTTCCATCGATTTTCACCGGCCGCCTACAATCTGATCGGCCTCATGGATGGCCGTCACGATTTGGACCAGATCTGGAAACACGCCTCGCAATCGGTGGGCGAAGAATCGCTGACCCAGGCCCAGGCAATCCAACTGCTGGGTCAGCTATACAAGGCGGACGTGCTGGTTGCGGACGTTTCTGCGGACACCCGCGAGCTGTTTCAGCGTCAACGTACCGGAGAAAAGCGGCGCAGGCTGCAGCGGTGGAAGAGCCCGATTGCTATCCGGGTGCCGTTGATCGATCCGGACAACTTCATCGTTGACACCTTGCCGCTGGCGCGCAGGCTATTCTCTGTTTGGGGCTTGATGTTATGGCTGCTGTGTGTGGCGAGCGCCCTGGTTGCCGCGCTCATGCACTGGCCGGAGTTGACCGACAACCTGATCGATCGGGTGCTTGCGGGGCAGAATATTCTGATCCTGCTGATCACGTTTCCCGTGGTGAAGTTTTTTCATGAATTCGGCCATGCCTATGCGGCCCGGATCCACGGTGGGGAAATCCATGAAATGGGCATCATGTTCCTGGTCCTGATGCCTATTCCCTACGTCGATGCGACCTCTTCCTCCGCCTTTGCCAGTCGCTGGAAGCGTGCACTGGTGGGCTCCGCCGGCATGTTGACCGAGCTGTTTCTCGCCTCCATCGCGTTGTTTGTCTGGCTCAACGTGGAGCCCGGTTTTATCAGTGCGGTGATGTACAACACGATGATCATTGCCGGTGTTTCCACCTTGCTGTTCAACGGCAATCCACTGATTCGCTTCGACGGCTACTATATCCTGTCGGATCTCATCGAAATTCCCAACCTCGGAACCCGCTCCACCCGCTATCTCGGCTACCTGATCCAGAAGCACCTGTTCGGGCTCAAGGATGTCAAGTCGCCGGCCAATACACCCGGGGAGCGGGCGTGGTTCGTCGGCTATGGCATTGCGTCGTTTATCTATCGGCTGTTTCTGATAACCTTTATCGTGTTTCTACTGGCGGACCAATACTTCGTCATCGGCCTGATCCTGGCATTCTGGGCGGTTGTGATCATGGCGATCATGCCGGTATACAAGCAAATCAAATATCTCATGACCAGTAAACAACTTTCGGGAAAACGCGGCCGCGCGATTGCGATATCCGCGGCTTTGGTGGCGACGTTGATCGGCATCACCCTGGTGCCGGTGCCGCTCACAACGGTGGTGGAAGGGGTCGTCTGGGCAGACCGGGAATCCCGGGTGCGCATGGACAGTCAGGGCTTTGTGCGGCAGGTGCTGGCGCGTTCCGGTGAACAGGTCGAAGCCGGGCAACCGTTGATTGTCTGCGACAACTACGAAATGAAGGCACACCTTGAAACGCTGGACGCGCAGTTGGCCGAACTCCAGGCGCAATATGAGGCAGTAACCACTCGCGGTCAGTTGCAGCGTGACCGCATCCAGGCAGAATTGGTGCGCGAACAGATCAGCGCCACATCGGCCCAGATCGAGCGCGTCAAAGACCAGATGGATCGATTGGTGGTAAAAAGTCCGGCAGACGGTACCTTTGTCGCATTCAGCAAGGACTCACTGCTGGGCAGATTTCTGCAACGTGGCGAGGTGGTGGGATTTGTGACGAAACCGAAGCCGGCGACGGTGCGCGTGGTGGTGCCCCAGGACCGCATAAACCTGGTGCGCCAGCAAACCGAATCCATCAGCGTGCGCGTGGCTGACCAGATTGAGCAGGAATTGAGCGCCCGCGTATCCCGCGAGGTGCCGCAGGCTTCCCAGGACCTGCCGAGCGCGGCGTTATCCTTCGAAGGTGGCGGAGACATTGCCGTCAACCCCTACCAGCCGGTGGGTGAGACCGGCTACGTGAGTGCGTTTCAAAGCTGGTTTCAGTTTGACATCGAGATCGATCGGGCGGAAGACGAGGTCGGACTGGGGCAACGCGTGTTTGTAAGGTTCCAGCACGGTGAGGAACGCCTCGCGGTGCAGATATATCGAGCGGTACGCCAGACTTTCCTGCACCGGTTCAACGTTTGATCAGACTACCAAGTGATGTTGTTTGAAGCCGGGATCTTGCGCGACACCTATCCGCTGCGAGCCCCGGCGGGGGTCTCCGCCGGCAACAAACACTCGCTGGCTTGCACCCATGCCAAGCTGCGCAGGGTGCGAAAACTGTTTCACGAGTTTTCGCGGCAAATAAAGGACAGTGCGTCGAATTCAGCTACCCGGGCCGGTGCCGATTGTGATTCGTATTCAGTACGCCTCGACGCGGACGTGATCGCCCGGGAGTTCGCACGGTTTTCGGCGGCGCTGTCGGCGCAGCAGGACATGACAATTTCGCGGTTACATATTGAATCGGCCTATGCGTTGTTGCGCCGGCGCGTGGAAGGTGTCCCGCATCGTATCGACCGGGTGATTTCGGCCGGCTTGGCGGCTGCGGTATTAGCCCGCACAGGGATGCGCGTACATCTGATCGTCGATGCCGAGATGGCCATATCGTATACCGAGAAGTGGTTGTTTCCGGTTTTTGACCAGCTCGGGCTTGGCGCCGGCACCATCGAGGCGGGCGCCGACGAAGCGGCGCGCAGGGCGGCATACCGGCAGGACATCACCCTGCTGACCGCACGGGAATGCGCGATGGATTTCCTGCGCGACGCGATCAACTGGCCCCAGAGGGGGGATTCGGTGAGCAGAGCCATCGACCGGTTGATGGGTGAAAAGTCACGTCACCGGCCCCTGCTGATGCGGGGATTACCCTGTGCGATTCACGTCGATATCGATAGCGCGCTGATCGATAACGCACGCACTCCTATAGTTCTGACCAAAGACGGTCATCCGATGCACGAAGTGGACGAACTGAAGCGTGGCCTGGAGATGGTGCAGCACCTTCAAGCCGGGCAGCACTTCGTGCTGACCGGCGAGGGCGCGGAGGTGGCGTTGACCGAACTCGGCAAACAACAGCTGCAGGCCTGGGCCGAGCAGTTTGGCGGCATCTGGAGTGCGCCCCATGTCGCCGAATTGATGCTGTCGGTGGTGATCGTCGTGACCCATCTGGTGAAACCGGAAATCCACTATCGGATCAGCAGGCAATCTGTAGTATGGCTGGTGCAGGACCGGCTGGTGCCGGGCATGGAATTTTATTCGAAGCCATTTATCACCCGAGTGGTGGAGATCCGCGAGGAGTGCGCGGTAACGAGCCAGCGGGAAGTAGCCGGCAGGGCCAGTTATCAGCAGATATTCAATCGTTATGTGCATCTATGCGGCGTGTGTCATTCGCTGGACCAGATTGAGCACGAGCTTCGCTTTATCTATGGCTTAAAGTGTCGCCGGCGCTGGCCGGAGAGCAGGCGTGGCGGGTTTCGGCAGGTGCGGTTGGTGCAAAACGATGATGAGAAACTGGAGTGGTTGCATGAATGGGTGACGTCCCAGGATACCGGGACCTGCCTGGTGATCACCGCCAATAGTGTCGACATGCTGCAGCAACTCAATGCCTCCCTCGCGCCCATCGTGCCCGACCTGAAGGTGTTGACCGAGCCGGGAGAGACCAATCTGATTCAATTACTGCAGCCAGGCACGCTGGTGATCGCCCTGGCGCCGGTGATGGACTACCTGTTGCCCGCGCTGCCGGAAACCATCCGTAATCCGGTCAGGATCGTGGTGACCCAGAGGTCCGTACGGCACCTCGAGGACCAGCGTAATCTATTCTGGATGCAGGCCCAGGCATTCGATGATTGTGAAACGATTGTGCTGCTTGCAACGGATGACGAACTGTTTGCCGGCTTCGCAGTCACCGGGTTGCAGAACCTGGGCAGATTTTTGGGGGCAAGGTTCAGTGCATATTTAATGGAACGCTGGATACGTCGGAACCAGGTGCGCAAGGGACGAGATTTGTATAAAGTGCGCCGGAATCTGCTGAACTATGATGCGAGTATGCAGGGGCTACTGTCATTTTCCGGACGAGGACTGTATGAATAGGCCGATCACCGCAATCATTGCATTGTGCGTTCCTGTTGTTGGGCTATTTCTCCGACCGATCCCAGGGTATGCCCAGCAGGGCGTTGAATACGAGTGCCTGATCGAACCCGCGGTGGAACTCGCCCTGAGCTCCCCCGTGCCCGGTATTATCCAAACGATCAAGGTGGATCGCGGCAGCCGCGTGAAGCGCGGGCAAATCCTGGTCCGGCTGCAGGCCGCCGCGGAGTTGGCGGCGGTGAAGCTGGCCCAGGCCAAGGTCGACTTCGGGCAGCGCAAAGTAAAGCGCACTCAAGAGTTGTTCCGCGAAAACTTTACTTCGGAGTACAGTGTTGACGAGGCGGTGACCGAGGCCAAGCTGGCGGCGGTGGAACTCGAGCAGGCCAAAACGCTACTCGGGCAGAAAACGCTGCGCAGCCCGATTACGGGTCTGGTGGTCGCAAGGCTGGCGCAAGTTGGTGAATTCGTGTCCGCCGATGAGATTCTCAAGATCGCCCAGCTCGACCCCTTGCACGTTGAGGTGATCGTGCCCGTGGAACATCTGAATTCGATCACCACCGGTATGGAGGCGACGGTCTATCCTCAGGATCCCGTGGGCGGTGAATACAAAGCCAAGGTTGTGACCGTTGACCAGGTGCTTGATGCGGCGAGCGGTACCTTCGGGGTGAGGCTCGCGTTGCCGAATCCTAAAAACAAACTGCCGGGGGGACTGCGTTGCATGGTGAAGTTTCCCCAGGCCTAACGCGAATCCCCTAAACGTCTGCGGACGGCGACGTGTCATGATCGACCATGTTGAATTATCCACGTTCGCAAACGATTTCAAACGTTGCTCATGCACGTATTGTTCATTCATCAGAATTTTCCCGCGCAGTTCGGACACATTGCCGCCCATCTGGTTGAGCAGCACGATTGCGAGTGCACGTTTCTGTCGCAACGCAAATCCGTGAGCGACGCCAAGATACGCCGACTCCAATACCAGCCCCAAGGTGGCGCCACCGAACGAACTCCCTACCTGACCCGTACGTTCGAGAACGCCGTCGCCCACGCTGCTGGGGTGTATATGGCCCTGAAGCGAGTCCCGGAGGTGAAGCCCGATCTAATCGTCGCCCACGCCGGGTTCGGGTCATCGCTTTATCTTCGCGAGCTGTACGACGTACCGATCATCAACCACTTCGAATACTACTACCACACCCACAACAGCGATCTGGATTTTCGACCCGAGTTGCCGCCGAGCGAAGATAAGCTGCTGCGCGGGCGTACCCGCAACGCGATGATTCTTCTGGACCTGGACAACTGCGACGTCGGCTATACCCCAACGCGATTTCAGTACGGCTTGTTTCCAGCGGAGTATCACGGCAAGGTTCACATCATCTTCGACGGTGTGGAAACGCGCATATTCCGACGTATGGAAAGTCTTCCCCGTCGTATCGGCGGTCGCGATATCGGACCCGATACGCGCGTCGTGACTTACTGCGCGCGGGGCCTCGAGAGCATGCGGGGATTCGACATATTCATGCAAGCCGCGAAGCGCATCTACGAACAATACCCGGACGTGGTCTTTATCGTCGTTGGCAGCGATCGCATCGTCTATGGCGACGAAAAAGCAGAAAAGCACGGTCACGCCTCGTTTCGCGAGTATGTACTGGCCCAGAACGACTACGATCTCTCGAAATTTGTCTTCACTGGCCTGGTAGCGCCCCAAACCTTGGCAGCCATTCTGTCGATGGGTGATGTACACATGTACTTGACTGCGCCGTTCGTGCTGAGTTGGTCGATGATGAATGCGCTAGCATGCGGTGCGGTAGTCGTAGGTTCTGCCACACCGCCCGTGCTGGAGATGATCACCGACGGCGAAACCGGACTGCTGGCGGATTTCTTCGATGTCGACGGTCTGGCGGATCAGGCCCTGGCCGTGTTGCGCGACCCCTCCGCCTACGAACCGATGCGCGAAGCCGCAATGAGGCTGATTGAGTCCGAGTACAGCCTGGACACGGTGCTCCCGCGCATGCTGCGGTTTTACGAGGATACGATTCGCTCTCACTCTTCGAGCCGTTAGTACGTCCGGCGGCAACGATTTCTCAAGAATGGTGGGTGTCGACATCCGGCCCGGTCAGTCCAGCAGGTTGTTTACGGCGGGCTGGAAACGACCACCCGGAAATCGTGGCTTCGCTCTCTGCGCCGGCCGAGACGACGCCTGAGGATACGGTATTGGAATAGCGCAACATCGTGTACGGGCCGACTCCTGCCCCAGAGTCCGCCGGCTTGTTTCAAATTCCGCACTGGTCTACGCATCAACCGGAAAGGGAACGGAGGGACTTAATATTACTCCCTCCGTTCCCTTTACCTTAATGCGTTGCTAGCCCGCATTTCTCACCAGGCGCCCAGCTACTATTCCTGGCACCCCCCGGGATGACTCGTGACGTCAATTCTATGAAGAGACAGCTTAATTTCCTG
>CAMYKW010000021.1 GCA_947259175.1 uncultured Gammaproteobacteria bacterium
AGCGCTTGGGGGGTGTTGTGAGCACGCAGCCAGGACTCGAGTCGGCTACGTTCCTGGACGGACAGGTGGAGCGCTTTCGCAGGACGATTCATGGCAACAATCCCCACGGATTTAACGGTGCGGCGCCATGCTATCATCATCCGAATATAATAGAAAGTTATTTATGAGACACTACACTAGATTCGGCATCGCCGAGATCGAGAGGTCCGCCGGGTGTGGTCGCAACTCGCGGCGCGGCGCGCTCGGCGTCGCCGTGCGGAAAGCATCATTGTGCGCTACGCTGACGAGTGCTGCTGTTCGCTCGTCCACAAGGGGTTCAAGTGGGCGCCCACGAAGTTGGTGGGAACCAGTATGGTGTCCTGGGGGTGGGACGTCTTTTCAGGCTGTGGATAATCGAGGGTGTAATGCAGTCCGCGACTTTCTTTCCGACTCAACGCCGATTTAACGATGAGCTCGGAGACCATGACCAGATTTCGCAGCTCAATGAGATCATTGTTGATCTTGAAGTTGCTGTAAAAATCGCGGATCTCTTCCTGTAACAAGGCGATTCGCCGCTGGGCTCTTCGCAAGCGTTTGTCGGTGCGAACGATTCCTACATAGTCCCACATGGAACGTCGCAACTCTTCCCAATTATGGGACACAACCACCTGCTCGTCGGGATCGGTGACCTGGCTTTCGTCCCAATGTGGCAGTTCATATGCCTGATCGCTTCGAGAGTCTATTCGTTTGACTATGTCGTTGCTCGCGGATTCGGCCAGGACCAGGCACTCGAGAAGTGAATTACTAGCCAAGCGATTGGCGCCATGCAAGCCGGTAAATCCCGATTCGCCGATGGTGTAGAGATCCAGCAAATCGGTGCGTCCGTTCAAGTCGGTCAATACACCGCCGCAGGTATAATGCGCGGCGGGAACCACGGGGACCGGTTGTTCAGTCATGTCGATCCCGAACTCGAGGCAACGTTTGTATATGTTCGGAAAATGTTCGCTAATGAATTGTGACGATTTGTGGCTGATATCCAAATAAACACAATCGTAACCGTGGCGTTTCATTTCATAATCAATGGCGCGCGCCACGATATCGCGGGAAGCCAGTTCCCCGCGGGGGTCGTGATGTTGCATGAATTGCTCGCCGTCCGGGAGTAACAATTTCCCCCCCTCGCCGCGTACCGCTTCGGAGATTAGCAACGACTTTGCGTGGGGGTGATATAGGCAGGTCGGATGAAACTGCACAAACTCCATGTCGGCGACGCGGCAACCCGCGCGCCAGGCCATGGCGATGCCGTCGCCGGTCGAAGTGTCGGGATTGCTGGTGTACAGATAGGACTTCGATGCGCCGCCTGTGGCCAGTACAGTGACGCGTGCAGCTATCGGTGACACGTGGTTGGATGTCATATCCAATACGTAAGCACCAAGATTACGCTCTGGGGGATCGGCTTTGAGTTTGCTGGCGCAGATTAAATCAACTGCAATGTGGTTTTCCAACACGGTCACGTTAGGGTGAGCCCTTACCAGTGCCTCCAAGGTGTTCTCCACCGCCTGACCGGTGGCATCCTGAGCATGGACGACGCGCCTTCGGCTGTGCCCGCCTTCACGGGTCAAGTGAAAATTCGGGGCGCCGTCGGCGCCGGATTGCCGATCGAATTCGACGCCCTGGGCGATCAACCATTCGATATTTTCGGGGCCGCGGCGCACAATGTATTCCACCGCCTGAGGGCGGCATAGTCCCGCGCCGGCGGTGAGCGTGTCCTGGATATGGGCGGCGAACGAATCGTGCTTCCCGAACACCGCGGCAATGCCTCCCTGGGCATAGAGGCTGGACCCTTCGGTCAGTTGTCCTTTGGCGAGTATCGTCACTCGCCGCCCGGCCTGCGCCACGCGCAGAGTCAATCCCAAGCCGGCTAGACCGGCGCCAATAACCAAAACATCCACAGGGTTACTCTTAGTCATGTACTCGAGGCAAGGCGGCGAACCGCCTGATTTTCAGTTATTATACCGCCGTTACGTTGCTCGGTTTCCCAAACTCTAATTTCCAAGACCCATCAAATCATAAACTATTTAAATAGTTCAGTGGATCGAACAGAACTTTACGCTTCCGTTATTGTCTTTCTCGATAACGCACCTGAGCGGCCGTACTTGGCTCTGGTCGAATGAAGTCAAGCGGAGACCGTCAGAGCGTTGACTCTGTAATCGTTAAGCGGGTCCAGCGGGGTGACAGGAACGCCTTCGATTTGCTGGTTCGGAAATATCAGTTCAAGGTGTCGAACATAATTTCCCGCTATGTTTACGATCAGACGGAAATAGAGGATATCGCGCAGGAAGTATTTGTCAAAGCGTACCGAGCGATTAAAGGTTTTCGTGGGGATAGTGCGTTCTATACATGGTTATATCGAATTGCCATCAATACGGCCAAGAATTATCTGGTGGCGCAGAGTCGCCGTCCACCCAACACCGACGTCGATGCTGCCGATGCCGAACTCACAGAGTCCGGTAGAAATCTTCGCGACATCGGAACACCGGAATCAAATTTGCTGAGTCGGGAATTAGCGGAGCGGATAACCAGGGCGGTGCAGGAACTTCCCGAAGACTTGCGCACCGCGATTACGCTTCGGGAAATCGAGGGTCTAAGTTATGAGGAGATCGCGACAGTGATGGAATGCCCAATAGGTACCGTAAGGTCGCGTATCTTCCGTGCGCGCGAGGCGATCGATAGTCATCTGCGTCCATTGTTGAAATAGACAAGGCGCGTAAAGACAAATTGTTAATAGTTAATTCTCATGAATGAAAAGATTTCAGCACTACTGGACGATGAGCTCTCAAAACGAGACCGAGACCGGACGGTAAAGATGATTGGCTCGGACGCCGAGCTGTCCCGCTTATGGCATCGATACAACATTATCGGTGCCGTGTGCCGACGTGAAATCGCAACGCTCAACCCAGGACTTGTACACCGGGTTGCACAATTGGTCGGTCAAGATCAATCGGATGATTCAAAAACAAGACCATCCAAACCGAAGGAATGGCCTTGGCGCTTCGCCTGGGCTCCAGTGACGGCGATCGCGGTGTCGGTCGTGGCGTTGGTCGCGGGTGGCGTATTCGTGCTGAAACCGAATGAAACAAAATTCAATGGCGCTCAAACAACCGCTTCGGTCCCGGTCGCAGCCAATGCGACGCGGTGGGAAAACGCAATCCCGGAACATGAGGCGCAGCTTAACGCGCTGCTGGTTGAGCATGGAGAATTCACGCCGATGACGGGATTGAACGGGCTGATTTCATACGCGAAGTTCGTTAGTTACGACGCTAAACAGTGATCTACGTGCGTCAATTTTTGCCCGTCTTTCTGTGCCTGATATCGTTTGCAGCCAATTCGGATGAGGCGACCAGGCATTGGTTGATGAAGATGAACGATGCAGCGCGGGAATTGGATTACCGCGGCACCTTCGTGTACGTCAAGCAAAACCAGATTGAGGTGATGCGCGTGGCGCATCAATCACGGAGCGGGGTGATACGGGAACGTATATATTCGCTCAATGGTGCGCCGCGTGAGGTTGTGCGTGATGCCGAGCAGGTGTGGTGTTACCTTCCGGACAGACGAATGGGAGTGCACGAATATCGCCAGGTGTCGAGCAATAATTTTCCGAACATTCTTCCGCTGCGCCTGGACAAACTCGACGAAAACTACAAAATGAAGATGGCAGGGAAAGGGCGCGTCGCCGATCGTAAAGCGGTCCAGATTTGGATTTTGCCCAAGGATGAATACCGTTACGGACATGATCTGTGGGTCGATGAGGAATCCGGCTTATTGCTCAAGGCGTCGTTGATGAATGCAGACTCGGAACCGATCGAACAGTATATGTTCACGGATATACAGATTGGGATTCCGATTGCCGAGGAGGACCTGGCTCCGAGAACGCGTAAGCAGCAATTGGTCTGGTACGGTGTCAATAAGAAACATGAGCCGGAAAATATCCAAGGAGAGGTAAACTGGCGGGCAGCGAGTTATCCGGACGGATTTATGTTGTCGCACAAGTTAAAAAGAATGTCGCCAACACGCAAACAAATGGTCGAGCATTTGGTATATTCTGACGGACTTGCCGCGGTGTCGATTTTTGTGGAGAAATTGACGGATTCGGTGAAGCCAATAAACGGGCTCAACACCATGGGAGCGATCAGCGCCTACGGAACTGTGATCGGTGAGCATCAGATTATGGTCGTGGGTGAAGTACCGTCGGAAACGGTTAACATGATTGCCATGTCAGTTACCAGAACGGAGTAGTATTGAACGTGAACGTTATAGTTACCAAGTTTTTTGCAGTACTGATTCTTGTCTTCGCAGGCAATACGGCCTCTGCTTACCGGGGAGAACTCCCGGATTTCGCATCCCTGGTAAAACAAAACGCGGGGGCGGTTGTCAATATCAGCACCACGCAGATGCTAAAGGCGCACAAAGAGCCACGGGAGTTCAACATCCCCGATCTGCCGGAAGACAGCCCATTTCGAGATTTCTTCAGACGCTTTTTTGATGAGTTGCCGGAGGAGCGGGACGCGCGCTCCCTCGGATCCGGCTTCGTGATATCCGCGGACGGATACATCCTAACCTCCGCGCATGTGATTGCCGACGCCACTGAAATACTGGTGCGGTTTACTGATCGCAGGGAACTCCAGGCCAAGGTGATTGGTTCTGACCGCCGTAGCGATGTTGCCTTGCTCAAAGTCGATGCCGAGGAATTATCCACCGTGAAGATCGGTAACCCGGAGCAGCTCTCGGTCGGCGAGTGGGTACTTGCGATCGGGTCGCCGTTCGGATTTGAGAGCACGGCGACTGCCGGCATTGTGTCCGCCAAAGGAAGAAGCCTGCCTAATGAAAACTATGTACCGTTCATTCAAACCGATGTGGCGATCAATCCGGGCAACTCAGGCGGCCCGTTGTTCAATCTCGACGGTGAAGTGGTTGGTATAAATGCGCAGATCTACAGCCGAACCGGCGGATTTATGGGATTGTCATTTGCGGTGCCCATCGATATTGCCACGGAGGTGGCGGATCAATTGAAGCGGTCCGGGAAAGTGTCTAGGGGATGGTTGGGAGTGTTAATTCAAGACGTCACCAGTGAACTAGCGGAATCCTTCGGCATGGCCAAACCCGTCGGAGCTTTGGTGTCGGAGATCATGCCCGACAGCCCGGCTGCGAAGTCGAAGCTCAAGCCCGGTGATATCATTCTGCGATACAACGACACTGAGCTGTCGCGAATGTCAGACCTTCCGCCCCTGGTCGGTTTTACCCCGATTGGGGAAACGGTGAGACTTGAGGTGATACGCAGCGGTAAGGCGCGAATCATCAAAGTTACCATAGGAGAGTTGCCGGAAGACGAGCGACAGCTCGCACAACGAGGCGAGGAGCGCCAGCCGGATGACAAAATATTGGGAATGACGGTAAAGGACCTCACGCGGGAGCAAAAGAAAAAAATGAACTTGGAAGAGGGTGTGTTCGTCGCTGACGTTGCGTCAGGCCCGGCGTCGCGCGCTGGAATTCAGGACGGGGACGTAATCGTACAAATTCAAGATAAAGCGGTTACCGATGTGAAATCATTCAAGAAAATTGTTGCGGCAATAATGCCTAACAAATCGGTCCCGGTATTAGTTCGCCGCGAAAACCGCTCGCTTTTTCTCGCATTGAAGACGGATGGAGAAACCGACGGTGACGATTAGTCATCGGTGAGCAGAAGCTGGCCAATGGATGTAAAATAGGAATTGTCCGCTCGGCGGAATACACGGTTATAGTCGTGGTTTGATTCGCCGCTAGAAAGGGCGCGCTGTGCGCCCTTTTTTCTTGGTGTAGTCTCTACCTCTGGTAATCAGCGACACGGTTGATTGTTATATTCACGAAACCAAATGGATACTCACGAACTCACCAAGATACGTAACTTTGCGATCATCGCCCACGTGGACCATGGTAAATCCACACTCGCGGACCGCTTTATACAGCGCTGTGGCGGACTATCCGAACGCGAAATGGAAGACCAGGTGTTGGACTCCATGGAGCTGGAGCGCGAGCGCGGGATTACGATAAAAGCGCAGAGTGTTACTTTGAACTACCGCGCACGGGATGGCGATACATATCGATTGAATCTCATTGACACGCCGGGACACGTGGATTTTTCATACGAGGTGTCCCGATCGCTTACCGCCTGCGAAGGAGCCCTGCTGGTGGTCGATGCTTCGCAGGGCGTTGAAGCCCAGACGGTCGCTGTGTGTCATACCGCTGTAGATTTGGGCTTGGAGGTCATTCCGGTGCTGAACAAGATCGACCTGCCAGCGGCGGAACCTGCGCGTGTTTTGGAAGATATCGAAAATATCATTGGAATTTCGTGCGAAAATGCGGTTCATTGCAGCGCCAAGACCGGACAAGGCGTGGATGACGTGCTCGAGGCTATTGTTGAGTTTTTACCGCCACCGCGTGGGAGCATCGATGGACGACTGAAAGCACTGATTCTTGATTCCTGGTTCGACAACTACTTGGGTACGGTTTCCCTAATTCGCATCGTCGACGGTGGTCTGAAAATTAAAGATAGGATTCGCATGATGGCGACAGGGCGGGACTATGTTGCCGAGCAGGTCGGCGTTTTTACCCCCAAGCGAACGCCTACGCAACGGCTGCTGACCGGGGATGTCGGCTATTTGGTGGCGGGGGTCAAGGATGTAAAAGGCGCGCGGGTGGGTGATACGGTGATCAGTAGCGTTTTGCCCGCGGAAAATCCATTGAGCGGATTTCAGGAGATCAAGCCGCGTGTGTTTGCTGGTCTGTATACCGTCAGCTCCGGCGACTACGGCGCACTCCGAGATGCCCTGGACCGGCTGAGTCTCAATGATGCATCCCTGAGTTATGATCCCGAGACCTCCGAGGCCTTGGGTTTTGGCTTTCGCTGTGGCTTTCTCGGTATGTTGCACATGGAGATCATCCAAGAGAGATTGGAACGGGAATATGGCCTGGAAATCATAACCACCGCCCCGACCGTCGTATACGAAATCGAGACTGCCAAGGGCGAGGTGATGGCCATCGAGAATCCAAGTCAGCTCCCCGATCCGGCAATGATCCGCGAGATACGCGAGCCTTTTATTGAGGCACGCATGCTCATGCCGCAAGAGTACGTGGGTTCGATAATTACTCTGTGTGTGGAAAAGCGTGGTATACATAAAGACATCCAGTATTTGGGCCGCAGGGTGATGTTGCACTTCGAACTGCCGTTGAATGAGGTGGTTCTAGATTTTTTTGACAAGCTGAAATCGATAAGCCGTGGATATGCCTCGTTGGACTACGAATTCAAATGTTTCCGCGCCAGCGATATGTGTAAAGTGGATATTCTGATCAATGGTGATAAGGTCGACCCGTTATCGGTTCTGGTGCATCGTAAACAGGCGGACTACAGGGCGCGAGAATTGGTCAAACGCATGCGTAATCTCATACCCAGGCAAATGTTTGACGTTGCGATACAAGCCGCGATTGGATCCCGCGTCATCGCCAGGGAAACCGTCAAGGCATTGCGAAAAAACGTGACCGCCAAATGCTATGGTGGAGACATCACCCGGAAAAGAAAACTATTAGAGAAACAGAAAGAAGGTAAAAAGCGAATGAAGCAAATTGGGTCTGTAGAAATACCCCAGGAGGCGTTTTTGGCCGTACTTAGAGTTGACGGAGAGTAAGCATGGATTTTGCGTTGATTTTATTTACTGCCCTGGTCGTCACCGGTGGGATCTGGCTGATCGATCGGTTGGTCAGGAGGCCACAATTAGAACCCGCGCAATCCTCGGGATCAGATGAACTAACGGCGGCGCGCAAAGAACCGTGGCTGGTTGAATACGCGAAGGCGTTTTTTCCAGTCATTTTGTTGGTATTTGTATTGCGGTCATTCATAGTGGAACCGTTCCGAATCCCATCGGGTTCGATGCTGCCCAGTCTGCAAGTCGGTGATTTTATCCTGGTGAACAAGTTCATCTATGGCTTACGTTTGCCGATTATCAATAAGAAGGTAATCGAAATGTCTCTGCCGGAACGGGGAGACGTGATGGTATTCAGATTTCCGCATGATGAGAGCATCAATTTTATCAAGCGGGTGGTTGGCCTGCCGGGTGACAAAATTGAATACCGGAATAAGCAGCTGTACATTAATGGCGCGCAGATGCGCACTGAGCGTGTCGGCGACTATCCCTTTGAGGAAGCTGGCAGGCGGCACATCGTTGCCAATCAATTCATGGAGGTGTTGGGCGACGCGAAACACGATATCCTCAACGATCCGGGGAAGAGGACGACGAGCATGAGTTTTACCGTGCCCGAAGGGCACTACTTTGTGATGGGCGATAACCGGGACTATAGTAATGATAGCAGGTTTTGGGGTTTCGTCCCCGAACGAAACATTATCGGCCGCGCGTTCTTTATCTGGTTCAGCTGGAATGTATCCTCCGGAGGCGGTATAGATTGGGAGCGTATCGGAAATACCATTAGGTGAGGCAGGGGTTCAGTGATGAGAAATACACAAGCAGGGTGGACTGTATGGAGCCTGTCGGCTGTTGTCATACTCCTTGTTCTGTTGGCCTTGTTGTTTATGCGTTTGTTTCCGCCATATTTTGACAATTTGAAGCTCCAGGAAGCGATGGACAAAATCGTTGAAGATCCCCGCATCACCGGCATGACGCGGCGGCAAGTGATCCAGGAACTGGATAACATCCTGTATATTGACTACGCGCACGAAGTCGTCGATCTCAAAGAGTCCCTTGCAATTGTGAAAAAAGACAAGTTGATGACCATCACAGTGGACTACGAAGTGGTAGTGCCGCTGGTCTACAATGTCAGCGCTCTGCTTACTTTCAAGAACAGGGCCCAACTCGCCCTGCGCTAATGGATGAGCATGATTATATCTCGTCCAGGCTTCAATACCGCTTCAACAACCTGAATTTGCTGGAGCAGGCGTTAACCCATCGAAGCCGGAGCGCCGCTAATTACGAACGCCTGGAATTTCTTGGCGATAGCATTCTCGGGTTTTTTGTGGCCGAATGGCTGTATCACCGTTTCCCGGAGTTGACCGAAGGTAAGCTGAGCCGCATGCGCGCAGCCATCGTTCGCAAGGACACGTTGGCGCGGGTTGCGCGTGATCTGGAGCTGGGTCAGGCGCTGATTCTGGGGGAGGGGGAGTCGAAAAGTGGTGGGCATGAGAGGAATTCGATTCTGGCTGACACCCTCGAAGCGATTACCGGCGCAATTTTCCTGGATAGCGGCCTGGACGCGTGCAAGGAGTTCGTGTTGCGTGTTTTTCGACCCCATCTCGATCAGCTGCGGTCGGAAACGGCGTATAAGGACGCCAAGAGCCGATTGCAGGAATATCTGCAAAAGCACGGACTCCCGGTTCCCATTTATACGATAGTGAACGTCAGCGGAGAACCGCATCTCCAGGTGTTTGAAGTACAGTGCGAGATCGAGGGCGTCGAGCAGGTGTTTACTGCAACCGGCACCAGCCGGAGAAGCGCGGAACAATCTGCTGCAGAACAAGCGATCGACGCAATGTCCGAGGTATGAACGGGACTTTCCAATTCGGTTTTGTCACTCTGGTGGGACGCCCCAACGTCGGCAAATCAACGTTGATAAACCGACTGGTGGGTGAAAAGATCAGCATAACTTCACATCGACCACAGACGACACGACATCGTATTATTGGGATCAAAACGACCGAGGATGCACAGTTCGTATTTGTTGACACCCCGGGATTCCACACCGAACGTGGCAAGGCGATAAACCGCACCATCAACCGCACCGCGGTTGCCAGCACCAAAGATGTCGATGTCCTGATACTGTTAATCGAGTCCGTGGGCTGGCGGGACGCGGACACTGTCGTTCTCAACAATCTTCGCGGGACATCGATACCGGTAATCCTGGCTATCAATAAAGTGGACCGTGTGCGTAATAAACAAAACTTGTTACCGCTAATAGAGGAATCCAGCCGGCTGTTTGATTTCAAGGAAATCATTCCCATATCTGCGAAAACAGGCTACAACCTCGACCGCTTCCTGGGAGCGGTTAAGAGTTACTTACCATCCGCTGCGGCTGGTTTTCCCGCCGACCAATTGACCGATCGTAGTGAACGTTTCATTTGCACAGAGCTGGTACGGGAGCAGATATTCAGGCAGTTAGGACAGGAATTGCCCTATGCCACGGCAGTTGAACTAACCGGCTATGACGATCGGGATGGAATTCTCGTGCTGCAGGCGCAGATATGGGTCGATAAACCGGGCCACAAGGCGATAGTGATTGGTAAGCAGGGGCAGCGATTAAAGCACATAGGCAGCGAGGCGCGAAAACAACTGGAACGATTCGCGGGGAAAAAAGTGCATCTGGAATTATGGGTGAAAGTACGTAGTGGCTGGGCCGACAGCCAGGCCGCGCTGAATGCCCTGGGTTATAACGAAGACCTCAGGTGAGGGTACATCAGCAACCCGGCTATGTGCTTCATACTCGGCCGTATCGGGAGTCGAGCCTGCTGGTGGAAGTGTTTACAAAGGATCACGGTCGGTTGAGTCTCCTGGCCAAAGGCGCGCGCCAACTAAAGTCCCGGATCAGGGGATTGTTGTGTCCGTTTCAGTCACTGCTGCTGAGCTGGTCCGGGAGGGGTGAACTGCCGATTCTTACGGCCGCGGAATTCGATCAGGCGTATGCGGAATTAACCGGCGAACACCGACTGTGCGGATTCTATGTTAATGAATTGTTGATGTATCTGCTGCACCGGCACGACCCGCACTCCAGGTTGTACGATTGTTATCGACAGGTAGTCGATCGCCTCGCTCAGTCATGTGATTATGAATGGTCGTTGCGGATTTTCGAAAAGAATCTGCTCCGCGAACTTGGGTATGCATTGAATCTCGAGTATGACGCGACCACGAACCAGGCTATTGACCCGAAATCCTCATACAGTTACGTCCCGGAATTTGGCGCGGTAAAAGTAACGGCCGGCGGCTATAATGGTGTCATCGTCAATGGGTCGACTTTAATTACGTTGCATCGCGAGGAATTAGCCGATGAATATGCCAAAGCGGAATGCAAGCGCTTGATGCGTGTGATGATCAACCGGCAACTCGGAAGGCGTGTATTGCATAGCCGCAAATTATTTGGCGGTCTACGTGTTGCTGCGGCAGGCGGTGCTGAAAGATGACAAAACTCACTAAGTTTCAGGACATCTGTTTGGGCGTTAACATCGATCACGTGGCAACGCTGCGAGAGGTGCGGGGCACCCGTTATCCGGATCCCGTTCAAGCCGCGTTCATTGCACAGGACGCCGGGGCAGACGGTATTACGATACACCTGCGCGAAGACAGACGGCATATACAGGATCACGACGTTGAGCGTTTGAAGAGCGTGCTCGACGTGCCGATGAACCTGGAGATGGCGGCCACCCCGGAAATGTTGAAAATTGCGATGCGTATGAGACCGGAAGAATGCTGCCTGGTCCCGGAAAAGCGCGAGGAACTGACGACCGAAGGCGGATTGGACGTAGCCGGTAACCTGGAGTACTTGTATAAATACTGCGGATCACTGAAGACAGCGGATATCCGCGTGTCATTATTCATCGATCCGGAACCGGCTCAAATCGAAGCTGCGCTCAAGGCCGGTGCGGCCGCCGTCGAACTGCATACCGGTCGTTACGCCGACGCGCATTTCGCCCTAAAGCGGACTAACGAATTAGTGCGATTGCAGCAGACCGCGGCATCGGGGCAGGTGTTGGGTTTGCAGGTCAACGCCGGCCACGGCCTCCACTATCACAATGTTCAACCGGTAGCGGCGATCCAGGAGCTCCATACCTTGAATATAGGGCATGCGATCGTGGCCCGCGCGGTGACAGCGGGGCTTGCGGATGCGGTGCGAGAAATGAAGCGCCTGATGCGCGAAGCACGCCCATGAAGCGGTGATGTATTACGCGCGACACCGGACCTTCTGGCTGCGTTTGCGTTACTCTCAGTTTGGAACGCGCTCGTGGACCTTAAACCGACAGATCACATTCAAGCTTTTACAAATTAAAAACCGGCCTTGCGGCCGGTTCGTGATTTGTTCAATTTGATGATCCGGCTTGCGCTCAGAACTGAAGCACACCGCCCAGGCTGATTATTTGAATATCATTGTCGCCACTGTCGCCGGTCCATTCCAGCTCGATATTTCCCCACTCACCCAGCTTTACTCCGAGCCCGGCGCTGCCGGCAAGACTCGCATCATCCTCGCTGACATTGCCGCCAGCGGTCTTGGTGGTGACGTCGGATTGAATGCCTCCGAGGCGTCCTTTGAAGTACACGGTACCCGGTGTGCGGTAAGCAAAGAATAATCCCAGCGTGTCAACGTCCCAGCGGCCGCTGGTGCCGAATGTGCTCGCGCCGCCAAAATCTCCGTCGTCGAAACTGCTCGTGCCTTCAAATTCGATCGCCGCCGATCCGTCGAATCCTATCGGTCGCGCGAATTCATAACCGAGTAAAATACCGCCGTTGTTCGCATCGTCAAAATCATCGTTGCCGTTCTTGACGGTACCGCCCTTGACGCCAATCATCCATTTTCCGGAGGCCTTCTGACCAAACCAAGTGGCTTCCTCGGCGCCGAAGGCCGATCCTGCCAGAGCGAGGCCGAGCAGACTGGTGAGTACATATCTGGTCATTGTCATCATTTGCCGAATCTCCCGTTAGCGATGCCAAGGATTGTTTTTTTCCGGGGTTAATACGCAAGGTAGCAGTAACTTCCTGAATAATCAATGCAGTACGAATTTTTTCCCGGTACATTCTATAAACGACTGATAAATCTATGTTTTGAATGCTGATTGTCGGCTGGACGATCGGCCGGAAGCGGCAATACGCCGCCCTGGGACATTGAACCTGGCGCTACCGGCGGCCTGCGCGGACCGTGTTCGCGATTCACCGCGGTGCAATCCGCTAACGGCGAAAGCGCCCCGATGTGTGGCTTCACGCCAACGCCGGCTCGCACCGCCTTACAGCGCGTAGGAACTCTGATAGTTCTCCAGTATTTTGATGTAATTGGCGCGCTCAAAGGCGGTGGGATCTGCGACGTGCTGTTGGCTCATACAGCCCTTCATCTGGGCAACCGATGTGTACTCGTGTTCCTCCATCCAGCGCGTCAGTTGCTCCTCGAGCGTGGTGAGATACGCAATGCCGTTTTTAAGCAGCGCTGACGTAGTCATCACCACGTCGGCGCCGGCCATGAGATATTTGATTATCTCCACGTGACTATACACACCGGTGGTGGCGCCCAATGACGCCTGAATGCGGCCGTAAAGCAGTGCGATCCACAGCAGACGCAACCGGATCTGCCCCGAACGGCTCAGATCGAGGCTGTGCACAATTTCACGTTGTTCGATGTCAAAGTCGGGCTGCCAGAACCGGTTGAATAACACCAATGCATCAACTCCGGCTTCATCGAGCTGTTTGGCCATATATGCGACCGAGCTGAAATAGGCGCTGAGTTTGAATGCTACCGGAATGGAAACGGCTTGCTTCACGTGGCGGGCGATATCGATATAACGTTGCTCCACTTCCCGCCCGGATATATTGATGTCGGCGGGAATGTAATAGATGTTGAGTTCGATGCCGCGGGCTCCGGCCTGTTCCATATTTTTCGCGTAGTCGATCCAGCCTTCGTTGGTGATACCGTTCAAGCTGCCAATAATCGGAATGTCCGCTGACTCGGACGCGCGGCGCAGGATGTCGAGATAACGTTCCGGGCCCGCGTGATAGTCCTCGACCGCTGGAAAATAGCTTAAGGCTTCCGCGAAGCTGTTCGTTCCGTACGACATGAAATGTTCCATGGCGGCGGATTCGTGCCTGAGCTGTTCCTCGAACAATGAAAACATCACCACCGCCGAGGCGCCGGCGTCTTCCATCCGCTTTATATTATCGACATCCTCCGACAGCGGCGAAGCCGAGGCGACAATCGGGTGTTTGAGCTGTAAACCCATATAGCTAGTGTGTAGATCCATGTTCATATACTCCTGAAAATGTCTGACAAGGTCGTCATTTGCCAAGTGTAAGTGCAGTCGCTTTAGTTCAGGAAGCTCTGAATAATCCATCCCTGTATTATCAGAGCTCGAAAAACGAAAAGTGCGATTTTCGTTTTTCTCCACAGTTCAATGAGTTACGTGATTGAACTGTGTCAGTACGTCCTTGTACCGGCGGAACCTCTGACAATCAGAGGTTCCTTAATTTGGTTTTGCGAAGCGATGTTCAGGATCACCCCTGGTGGCCATTTCTTCATAAACGCGCCATTTTAAATCGACATTTTCCTGCGCCAGTCTCATGAGTAATTCGGCTTGTTCGGGGTTGGTGCGGCGCAGTATATCGTAGCGCAATTCTTTATACGCATAGTCCTTCAATGGGATCATCGGCCGCGGAGAATCCAGCATGAACGGATTTCTGTCATCCCGACGCAGATCCGGGTTGTAACGCATCAGCGGCCAGTAACCGCTTTCGACAGCGAGTTTCTGCTGTCGCAGACCGTGTTCCATGTTGATTCCATGGGCGATACAGGGACTGTAGGCCAGGATGAGCGACGGTCCTTTATAGGTTTCAGCCTCTCGGAATGCCAGCAAGGACTGTTGAGGATTGGCGCCGAGGGCAATTCGGGCGACGTAAACATGACCATAGGAAATAGCCTGCAGCGTGAGGTCTTTTTTGCCGACCATCTTGCCGCCGACGGCAAATTTCGCCACCGCCGCCAGGGGCGTCGATTTCGACATCTGTCCGCCGGTATTGGAATACACTTCGGTGTCCAGTACCAGTACGTTCACGTCGCGGTCCATGGAGAGCACGTGATCGAGTCCGCCGGCTCCTATGTCGTAAGCCCAACCATCGCCGCCCACGATCCACACACTGCGACGCACCAGTTGATCCGCAAGAGACAGTAGACGCTTGGCCTTCGTGACATTCAGGTTCGCCAGGCGCTGCTTGAGTTCATTTACTCGCGCCCGCTGCGCGCGGATCTCGGACTCCTCGTCCTGAGACGCCGACAGGATGTCTTCCACGAAGTCGTCACCTAGCGTGGAACGCAACTCCTGAAGCAATTGATAAGCCAAGGTGCGGTGTTTTTCCGCGGTCAACTGAAAGCCGAGACCGAATTCCGCGTTATCCTCGAACAGGGAATTGGACCAGACCGGTCCGCGTCCTTCCTGGTTCACCGCCCACGGGGTCGTCGGCAGATTGCCGCCGTAAATGGAGGAGCAACCGGTAGCGTTGGCGACCAGCAAACGATCTCCAAACAACTGCGACAGCAGCTTGAGATAGGGCGTTTCACCACATCCGGCGCAGGCGCCGGAAAACTCGAATAGCGGCTGCAAGTACTGCACGCCGCGTACGGTGCTGAAATCGACACGTCCACGATCGTTGTCCGGCAGGCTCTGGAAAAAAGCGATGTTTTTGCGCTCGTCATCGAGACCGGGATCCTTGGCGCGCATATTGAGCGCCTTCACACCGCTCTTTTCTTTGCTCTTCGCCGGGCAGGCTTCGACACACAAGGTGCATCCGGTGCAGTCTTCGACGTACACCTGCAATGTGTAGTACACATCGGGAAAACCACGGCCACTGAGCGGGGCAGTCTTGAAGGAAGCCGGCGCCGGTTGCAAACGAGATTTGTTGTAGAACTTCGAGCGTATGACGCTGTGTGGGCATACCAGACCACAGTTGCCGCACTGAATACAGATGTCCGGTTCCCATACAGGTACAAACATGGAAATATTGCGTTTCTCCCACGCCGCGGTGCCGCTGGGATAGGTGCCGTCGTTCGGCAGCATGCTCACGGGCAGCTCGTCTCCGCGTCCGTCCATCATCAACGCGGTAACATTGCGTACGAACTCCGGTGCGTCCACGGCAACCACGTCGCGCCTGGCGATAGTGCTGGTGGCCTGCGCGGGAACTTTGACCCGGTGCAGGTTGGCCAGCGTTTCATCCACCGCCTTGAAGTTCTTGCGAACCACTTCCTCGCCTTTCTTGAGATACGTCTTCTTTATCGAGTCCTTTATCTTCGCGATGGCTTCTTCTCGTGGCAGGACATCGGATACCGCAAAGAAGCAAGTTTGCATGATCGTGTTGATGCGGGTTCCCATACCGGCGTTGCGGGCGACTTTATACGCGTCAATCACATAAAACGTTATCCTTTTGGCGATAATTTGCTGTTGCACAAATAGCGGTAATGAGTCCCATACTTCGGCTGCATCATAGGGGCTGTTCAACAAGAATGTAGCCCCGGGCGCGGCGCGCGCCAGCACGTCCGCCGAGTTGAGAAAACTGAATTGATGGCAGCCGATGAAATTGGCGGATTGCACCAGATAGGTCGAGCGGATCGGATCCGGCCCGAATCTGAGATGCGACACAGTCTGGGATCCGGATTTTTTGGAGTCGTAGACAAAGTATCCCTGCGCATAGAAACGTGGGTCGTCGCCGATGATCTTAATGCTGTTTTTGTTTGCGCTGACCGTGCCGTCGGCGCCGAGCCCGAAAAACATCGCCCGCACCGTGTTGTCGGATTCGATGACAAACTCCGGGTCGTATTCGAGGCTGGTGTGTGTCAGGTCGTCTCGTATGCCGATGGTAAAATGATTCTTGGGACTGGCGCCGGACAATTCGTTATAGATTCCCCTGGCCATGGCGGGCGTGAACTCTTTGGAGGACAGGCCGTAGCGTCCACCCACGACACGCGGTGGGGTCGCCCAGGGCAGGGCCGCGGTGGCCGCCGCTTCGGACAATGTGGTGACCACATCGACATACAAGGGCTCACCGTTGGCGGCCGGATCTTTTGTACGGTCGAGGACGGCGATGGCTTTGACGGTGTCCGGCATCGCCTGCAAAAAGGGTTGCGCCGAGAACGGGCGATACAGACGCACCTGCAAGACGCCCACCCGGTCGCCGTTGTGTACCATGTAATCTACGGTCTCACGCAGGGTTTCCGCGCCGGATCCCATGAGGACGATCACCCGTTCAGCCTGCGGATGCCCGTGGTATTCGACCAGTGAATAGCTACGGCCGGTGAGGTCGTTAAAACGGTCCATGGTGTCCTGCACTATCCCCGGCGTTTCGAGATAGAAACGATTTACCGTCTCGCGGCCCTGAAAATATACGTCCGGGTTTTGCGCGGTGCCGCGAATAAATGGGTGATCGGGGTTGAGGCCCCGAGCCCGATGGGCAAACACCAACTCATCGGGAATCATCGCGAAAATTTGCTCGTCGGTCAGCAGCTCGATCTTGTTGACTTCGTGTGATGTTCGGAACCCATCGAAGAAGTGTACGAATGGAATTCGCGTCCGTAACGTGGCAGCCTGGGAGATGAGCGCGAGATCGTGCGCTTCTTGCACCGAGCCCGAAGCGAGAAGCGCAAAACCGGTTGAGCGTACGGCCATCACGTCGGAATGGTCGCCAAAGATAGACAGCCCCTGGGTGGCCAGCGATCGCGCGGCGACGTGAAACACCGTGGAGGTGAGTTCACCGGCGATCTTGTACATGTTGGGGATCATCAACAACAGGCCTTGCGACGCGGTGAAAGTGGTGCTCAGGGCGCCGGTCTGCAACGCGCCGTGAACAGCGCCGGCGGCGCCGCCTTCGCTTTGCATCTCCACTACCACCGGCACATTGCCCCAGATATTTTTTCTGCCTTCGGTAGTCCATTGATCAGCCAGTTCCCCCATCGTCGAGGACGGTGTGATCGGATAGATGGCGCAAACCTCGTTGGTTTTATAAGCCACATAAGCGGCGGCTTCGTTGCCGTCAAAGATGGTGTGCTGGGTCGTCATCAGCGTCTATGGTGATCCGTGGTCTGGTTACGTCGAATACTCAATGGGAATTTGCGCCGATCTCAGCCCGGTTCGGGAACCATTTCGATGGCATGGCACGGACACTGTTCAAAACATATGGCGCAGCCGGTGCAATGCTCATAGTCGAAGCGATACCGTTTGCCGGGACCGATCTTGATCACCGCATCTTCCGGACAGGCGGCGTAACATCCGTCACATTCAAAACAATTTCCGCACGACAGGCATCGCCGCGCCTCGTAAACAGCTTGTTTCGCCGACAGTCCGCCCACCACTTCGTCGAAACTGGCGAGTCGTTGCTTTATATTGAGATGTTTCTGCGGACGTTGCGCGGCATCGGTGAAGTACCATACGTGTAATTTGTCGAAGCCGGCAAGTTCATGTTTTTCAGGTTTTCTATAGGAAGTCCCCTTGAGATATGCGTCAATATTGCGCGCCGCCTTTTTGCCGTGTCCTACCGCGACCGTCACCGTGCGCTCCGACGGCACCATGTCACCGCCAGCGAACAGTCCCGGATAGTTGGTCATCATATTGTCATCAACCTCCACGCTGCCGTCCCGGTGGTATGTCAAGTCCGGTACATTCTTCAAGAAAGATGCTTCCACGTCCTGGCCCAGGGCGAGGATCAGCGTGTCCGCCTCCAGCGTTTCCAATTCACCGGTGGGCTGAGGGCGACCGTTTTCATCGATACGCATCGCCTCGACGGTGAACCTGCTCTGGTCGATTTCGCGGATGGTGCGCAGCCAGTGAATCTTCACGCCTTCCTGCAGCGCCTCGTCGGCTTCCGCCTCATGGGCTGGCATGTGGGCGCGGTCGCGCCGGTAAATTATCAGTGCGTCGTCGATCCCCAGTCTCTTCGCCACGCGCGCTGCGTCCATCGCCGTGTTACCGCCTCCATAGACCGCCACGCGACGACCCAACTTGGGCGCCACACCGGACTCCACATCGCGCAGGAAGTTCACCGCGTCCAGCATCTTACCGGCGTCGCGCGCCGGGATGTCGGTGCGCTTGCTCAAATGCGCGCCTACCGCGACAAACATCGCGTCGAAACCGCCTTCAGTCTTTTCCGCGAGCAAATCTTCTACCTTATGATTGAGGACGATGTTCACGCCCAGCGATTGAATCCGCTGGACCTCGGCATCCAGAATGTCACGGGGGAGGCGATACTTGGGAATGCCAAAATGCATCATTCCACCGGCAACCGGTCCCGCCTCGCGGATCTCCACGCTGTGTCCCATGCGCGCCAGGTGGTAGGCGGCGGAAAGCCCGCTCGGGCCGGCGCCGACGATCAACACGCGTTTTCCACTGGCTTCGCCTTCGACCGGCAGTGTCCAGTCGTTTTCCAGCGCCTGGTCGCCGAGAAAGCGTTCCACCGCGTGGATGCTGACGGTGGCGTCGAGGCGCTTGCGATTGCACTCGTTTTCGCAGGGGTGATAACAAACGCGTCCATGCACCCCCGGCATGGGGTTGTCCCGCATGAGGAGCCTCCACGCTTCCTCCAGCTGCCCTTGCTGGGCATGGGTCAGCCATAACTGAATGTTTTCACCCGCCGGACACGCATTGTTACACGGCGGCAATAGATCGACGTAGGTGGGGCGGCGAATGCGCCGCGGACCCGAAAACTGGCCATGTTTCAGGTCTGGTGGTCGCGTCATATCGTGCCGTTTTTCGTTCATATCGTAACTCTCGATTCTCGGGTCCTTTGGCTTCCCTTATCCGGGGGCGCTTTATGCTAACGATTGACAACAATATAGCGCCCGCGGGCGAATGTCGCGAGGTCGGTGCGTCGCGTGGCGAATGGTAGTTGCGGACGTCCGCTCTATGCAACACCAGCCGCCGAACTGCCGCACGGGGTTCGTATATCACTCCACCTGGATTGTTGCGACGGAGTCGCTCAGGACGGCGCAACGCCGACGCTGAGCGGCCGCTGGATCCGCTATCAATTCAGGTTACCTTGACCTGGAACAGCTCTTCGCCGCTGGGATCGGTGAGGTGGACCGCGCATGCGATGCACGGATCAAAGCTGTGTATGGTGCGTAGAATCTCCAGGGGCTGTTTGGGATCGTGCAACCGGTGGCCCACCAGCGCCGCCTCGTACGGACCGGGTTGCCCTTGTGCGTCCCGGGGGCCGGCGTTCCAGGTGCTGGGCACCACCGCCTGGTAATTGTCGATCTTGCTATCCTTGATTACGATCCAATGCGCCAATGCACCCCGTGGCGCCTCCATGAATCCCGCTCCTTGAGCGTGCGCGGGCCAGGTCGCGGGTTCCCACGAGGTTTCGTTGAATGTCCTTGTGTCACCAGCCTTGATGTTGGCAACCAGGCGGTTATACCACTCCTGCATGGCGTCGCCGATGATTTTCGTTTCCAGGGTTCGCGCCGCGGTACGGCCCAAGGTGGAAAATAACGCATCGACCGGCACTTCAAGACGGCGCAATGTCGCATCGACCAGCTCTTTGGTCTGTGGGTGTCCGCGTGCATACAGCATCAGTACCCGCGCCAGTGGACCCACTTCCATGGCGGCGCCTTTCCAGCGCGGCGCCTTGAGCCACGAGTATGAATTTTCCACGTCAAGATGCTCGTACGGCGGTGTCGGTCCAGTGTGGTGGAAGCTGGTTTCGCCGTCGTAAGGATGCAGGCCTTGTTGTTTGCCGTCCTGGTATTCGTACCATGAGTGGGCGATGTACTCCTGAATCTGTTCCTTGGCGTGCAGATCCACTTCGTGCACCGTGGACAGATCACGGTTCATAATGATCCCGGCAGGTATCAGGTATGAAGCGGGGTCATTTATACCGCGTTCGGGAAAATCCCCATAAGTCAGAAAATTGCCCACGCCCTCGCCGCGGCTGCCCCAGTCCTTGTAAAACGACGCAATCGCGAGGGTGTCCGGCACGTATACCTGATCCACGAACTCGCGCATTTGGCTGATAACGTTTTGGACCTCGGCCAACACCTTGGCATTAATGGCTGAATCGGAATTGAGATCGATGGGGCTGGGCACGCCGCCGACCAGGAAGTTGGGGTGTGGATTCTTGCCGCCGAATATCGTAAGTATCTTGGCGACATTCCGCTGCCATTCCAGGGCCTCCAGATAATGCGCTACCGCCATCAGGTTGGCCTCAGGGGGTAGTTTATAGCCGGGGTGCCCCCAGTAGGCATTGGCAAAAATTCCCAACTGTCCGCTTTCGACAAAACGCTTGAGTTTGTTTTGCATGTCGGCAAAGTACCCCGGCGAAGACTTGGCGTATTTACTTACGGATTGCGCGAGTGCCGAGGTCGCTTTCGGATCGGCCTGCAGCGCGGACACCACGTCGACCCAGTCCAATGCGTGCAGGTGATAGAAGTGCATGACGTGATCGTGCACATATTGAGCGGCGATCATCAGGTTGCGGATCAACTGCGCATTGCGGGGTATTTCATAGTCCAGCGCATCCTCCACTGCACGCACGGATGCGATGCCGTGTACCAGGGTGCAAACCCCGCAGATACGTTGCGCAAACGCCCACGCTTCCCGGGGATCGCGGCCACGCAGGATGATTTCGATCCCCCGCACCATGGTGCCCGATGAGTACGCCTGGGCGATGACATCCCCCTCCATTGCCGCCTCGATGCGCAGATGACCTTCAATGCGGGTAATGGGGTCAACGACAACACGCTGGTTCATCGGCAGGCCTCGTCAATGGGTTTGTGTCGTAGTGGGAGCCGGACTCTGTTCTGCGAGATGCTCCGCCAGGGTTTCAGCCAGACCCAACACCGCGACGTCCATGTTGTTGAATTCCAGCCCTTCCTCCAGGGTAATGCGGCAATTGGCGCACACGGTCACCAAGGTATTCACACCCAGAGCCTCGAGCTGATGGCGCTTGCGATTGAATGCGGTCAGCTTGAGGGTTGCGGCACGTTCGTTGGTGCTCACGCCTCCGCCGCCGCCGCAACACCAGTTCATGATGCCGTGGTCTTCCATCTCTGCGAAATCTTCAGCCACCATCTCCAGCAGGCGGCGCGGTTCCTCGATGACACCGCCGCGACGAACAATTTGGCATGGGTCGTGGAACGTCAGTCTCTCCTTGATTTTTCCGGTTACCGGCAATTTATCTTGTGACCGCAACTGGTCAAGCAACTCGAGAATGTGGATCACTTTGAACGGATAGGGTCGGCCGATCAGGTTGGGGCCTTCCCAACGCAGCGCGGTGTATGCATGGCCGCATTCCGGGCTGATGACATAGTTCACCTTGAGCCTTTCCGCCGCCGCGACGACGCGTTCGACCAGTTCCGCGGCCAAATCGCTGGAGCCGATCTGGATACCGCTGTTGGTGGCCTCGAAGGCGTCCGACGCCAGTGTCCAGCGGATGTCCGCCTGGTCGAAGATCTTGGCGATAGCCCCGATATACTCGGGAAAGTTCATAATCTCCATCGACGACAACAACGCCATGTACTCGGCGCCGCGGACATCCACCGGTATCTTGAGCCCGATGTCCGCTTCAACGTGTTTGATCTGGTTCTTGAGCGCCGGGAACTTGACCCCCATGGGACTGCCGATGGTAATAGCACGCTCGGTGGCGGACTTGAGGCCTTCGGGCGCGAAGCCCGCCGCCACCATTCCTTCGCGCATCTTGCGAATCATGTAGACGATATCGTTGCCCACCGGGCACGTCATCGAACAGCGCCCGCACATGGTGCAACTGTCGTAAACCAACGGCTCCCATTCCTTCAGTTCTTCGGCGGTCAGGGGTTTGCTGAATCCCAGCTTCGCCGCCAGCTTGCCCCAGAACGTGTACTCCTGATGCCACAGTCGCCGCAGCGGCTTGAGCTTGTAGATCGGCGTGTATTTCGGGTCCTTGGTTTCGGTGTAGAACAGGCAGGCGTCGGCGCACATACCGCAGTGCACGCAGGTGGTGAAAAACGACGCCACAGGGGCGTCGATATGTTCTTTCAAGGTCTGGATACCGCGCTCTAAGGACACACTCATGACTGCACCCCTTTGTAGCCGGCGATGGCTCCGTTATACCAGCGGGCGATAAAGATGGTGAACACATGGCTCAACTTGGTGAATGGGATCGCCACCAGCAGAATCTCGAAGCTGATGATGTGGACCACCAGCAAACTCGTGTACGGCAACCACATCTTGTACACCAGCAACAGCCCGGTCACCAGCGGCAGAACGGTCAGAACCCAGCACAAATAGTCCTGATAGTCCGACAACAGGTATCGAACCGGATCGGCGAAACGGTCCACCAACACCGCGACTAACGCCGCGATCCCCAGCACCGCGGTAATGGTGATGACGATCGGAGGCAGGGCCGGCCACGATAAGCCGGTCCAACTCCTGAATAATTCAATATGCTGATCCAAAAACAGCAGCGTAATAATGAATCCGAGATGAAATGTGTATCCGCTGATAATGGTGAAATAACCACGTATGGTCATGCCGGGATGAAAAAACGAACGCCACCAGATGGTCTTCATGCCGTGCAGCCATTGTGAGCCACGGGGTTCGGCGAGATTCTTGGCGCGGCCGAGGAAATAGGTCTGCATGATGCGATAGGTCATGCCGAGGATGAAAATTCCCAGCGAGAGCTGCAGTCCCGGCCCGCGGACCCAGATCAACCATTCGGTGCTAGTCATGACTCCGACTCCTTCAGGTCGGCGACGGTCACTTTTTCATGCTGCAGCTGCGCATGTTTGCGTTGCGATTGCTGCGCCAACCCGGCCGCGATACCCGCACCCGCGCCGGCGGCGACCGCCACCGCAGCCACGCCGCCAACGCTGCCGATGCCTGCGGACAGGGGTTGATAAAATCCCCCCGCGTCCCAGAAGTCCGGTTCGGAACAACCAAAGCATCCATGTCCCGCCTGAATGGGAAAACTCGTGCCTTGATTCCATTTTACTGTGGCACACGCGTTGTAGGTGGTGGGTCCCTTGCATCCAAGCTTGTATAGACACCAGCCCTTCCGCGCGCCCTCGTCGTCGAAGGTCTCGGCGAACAGACCCTTGTTGTAATAAGGTCGCCGATAACATCGATCGTGGATGCTGGTGCCGAAAAACGACAGCGGCCGCCCGTAGTCGTCGAGGTCCGGAATGCGGCCGAAGGTGAGATAATGGGCCAGCACGCCGGAAATCACCACCGGGATCGGCGGGCAACCGGAGACATTGACAACCGGTTTGTCTCGCACCAGCTCCTGCACCGGGACCGCGCCGGTGGGATTGGGATGCGCTCGGGGTAGGCCGCCAAAAGCCGCACAGGTGCCGATGGCAACCACCGCGGCGGCCCCCTCGACGGTCTGTTGCAGCATCTCCAGATTGCTGATCCCGGCGATGGTGGAATACACGCCGCCGTCCTTTACCGGAATCGATCCGTCCACCGCGACCAGGTACTGCCCATGGTTTTCCTTCATTGCCGTCTCTCGCGCCTGTTCCGCGGCCTCTCCCGATGCCGCCTGCAGGGTGTGGTGATAGTCCAGCGAGAGATAATTGAAGATGATGTTTTCGAGTGTCGGTGAATGGGAGCGGGTCAGCGACTCGGTACAGCCGGTACACTCCTGGAACGACAGCCAGATGAGTGACGGCCGGCGTGCCGTTTCCAGCGCTCGGGCGACACCAGGCGCCATGGAGGGCGGCAACGCCATCATCGAGGTCGTGAGCGCGCAGAACTTGAGAAACCCGCGCCGGCTGATACCCTGTTGCTCGAGATGCTCAATGAGGGTTTTGGCTTTGGTCATTGCTGCTCCTGAACCGACGTAATCGTTTGATCGGCCCCAAGACGTGCATTCAGCATATGCAGCCCCCGCAGCATGTCTTCCGGCTGCGACTTGAGAATACCGGGGACAGTGGTGATTTCGATGTATTTGCCAAGCGCTGCGCCCGCTGCATCGAAGTGAGTGACCCACCACACGCCGGCGACGCCGGTCTCCTGTACCTTGCTTTCGCCCAAGGCGTTGACGCTCGCATACACCTCGCCATCACCGAGTGCCTCCCGCAAGTAGCGTTCGTCCTCGGCGTCGAAGGGGAGCCTGGAAAGATCGATGGTCGTGGTCTGGCCGTCATTGAGCAGCCGATCCACACCATGACGGATTTCATTGAGTATCGGTTTGGCGTTGAACCGGGGAGGCTGTTGATCGTCGTCGGCGCTGGCGGTCATCGGCGTGGGTTATTCCCGGTTGTCATTGTCCGTCAAGCAAATTACCGCTATTTGCAGCCGTCCGCTTTGATCTGTGTCAATACTCAGCAGTAGGAAATTAGCCCGTATGGCATTGAGTCAACGCGGGCGATCTCCCGCGCGATCACCGCCAATCGGTGCAAATTTCGGCGCTGATATCGAATGTACGGGCGCCGGTATCGAAGCGGTTGTCGCCTACCTGATTCCCAGATACATACACTTGTCGATGCGCTCGGCTACAGTGAAGCCGGCCTCGCGCAGCCAGGCGATCACACGCTTAGCTGGATAAGTGAATACGTAACGCGGGCTATACGCGTCAAACAGTCCGAGTACGGTATCGTCATACAAGCTGCGCGACGGAAATTGTCTTCGGTTTGCCGACAGGTACAGCCAAACTGGCACCGCCAACAAGCGGCATACCGGATGCAAGGCCGGGTTCGGCAGCCAGCGGGGGAACGGAAACAATTTGCGCATTGTCACATGGCCCACCTGCCAAGGCTCATAAACGTAGAGCAGCAGCCGCCCGCCCGGAGAAACCCGCCGCGCGCATGCGAGTATGGCGCGTTTAGGGTCCGGTGTATGGTGCACAACGCCTATCGACAGTACGACATCGAACGCGTCCGCGGCCAGCGGCAGAGTGAACACATCGGCGCGTATGTATTGCAGCGCGGGTTTGCGCGGTAGTGCGTACAGTTCGCGGGCGAGTGGGTAGACCGATTCGGACAGGTCCACACCCACGGTGCGCGCGCCGAGGTTCGCCAGCGCGAGCGAATACAGTCCGTGCCCGCAGCCGATATCCAGGGCACGCAGGCCGCGCAAGTGTGCCGGCGGCATATCCAGCCAACGCGGAATCCGTTGTTCCAATCCCTTCAGGGTGTTGCCATAGGCGACGGTGTGGCCGCCCACGCCGCGGGTCAGCACCCGCTGCCACTGGTACCCGAAGCCGCTCAGGGTGCCGCGGTCGTCACTTTGCGGCGACACGAAGTCGAGCACGCCATCGCGGCACGCCGCCTGCATCCCGCACTCGGCGCCGCACACCAGTACATGTCCCGTATCGGCCGTCCGCAGCGGCGCAGTGCAACGGGGACACACGAGCACGTCAGACAGCGGTTCCAGCAGGGCGTTTGCGCCGGGTGGTTCGGGAATGGTCGCGGCGCTCATCGGCTAAGTGTCCTTGCTGATAAGCCATGACCCAAGTGCGAGGTGGCGCAGACCCGAGCGTTGCAACACATCCAGGGCCTGTGCAGGCGTCGACACGATCGGCTCACCATGCAGATTGAACGAAGTGTTCATCAGCGCGCCGCGTCCCGTCTTCTCGGCAAACCGGGATAGCAGCCGATGGTAGGCCGGTGCCCAGTCTCCGCTCACCACCTGGGGGCGGACCGTGTGGTCTTGTGGATGGGTACCTGCAATGATCTCGTCGGTATGGCGGGAATCAAACGCCAGAATCATATACGGCGCGGACAGCCGTTTCGGGTTGCACAGGTAGCGATCCGCATGACTGTCGAGTATCGAACAGGCGAACGGCATCCAGAAATCCCGGCTTTTGATGGCTTTGTTGACGATCGGCACCAGTTCCCGGCGCGCAGGATCGCTGAGGATGGAACGGTTGCCCAAGGCCCGCGCGCCGAACTCTTCCGCACCATCAAAACGGGCCACGATCTCGCCGGCCGCCAGCAACTCGGCCACCTCATATTCAATGTTCGACGGCCGGCTGACCGCCAATCCATAGCCGCTTGCCTTCGACGCCGCCGCGTCACAAGCGTCGTCCGTGGGCGGCACACCGAGATAATAGTGAGTCAGCGGCTGGATATTCTCACCCAGACCGCGATCCGACAGCCACGCCCATGCTGCGCCGATGGCATTGGTCTCATCGCCGCAGGACGGGAAGACGTACAAGTCGTCGACTGAGTCCAGTTCGCCGATCACCTTGTTGAGTTTCACGTTCATGAACAGTCCACCGGACAAACGCAGCCGCCGGCGGCCACTGGTGCTGAGCCGTTCGGCGATCCACGCAGACACGAATTCCTCGGTAAATTGTTGCAAGCCGGCACAGACATCATCGAAGCGCACGAACTCCAGGGCCCGTCGCCAGAACTCATAGGAATAGTTGATTTCTGGGACGCCCGAAGCGCGCCGCCAGCCGTCCTCTGTCCGGCTGAATGCGCGCGCAAAAATATCCGCGGCTGCACGGGCGCGCTGCGGATTGGCATAAGGCGCCATGCCCATCAGCTTGTATTCGTGCTCCAGTGGCACCATGGACATCAATGAGGTGATCAACGCCCACAGGATGCCCACCGAGTGTTCTTCCGTCACCGTCACCTGGCGATGCAAATACTGCCGGGAGTCCGGGATCGACACGGTGGCGCACAGGCCGTCCCCGGCGCCGTCGGCGGTGATGACCAATGTCTCGGGATCCGACCCGCCGCCGTAATAAGCGGTGGCCGCATGGCAACGATGGTGTTCGATCCAGCTGATGCGGTCGGCGGGGACGCCCCGCGCAAGCAGGGGGGCGAGACGCCGCTGATAGCGCCTTTCCTGCACCATACGTCTCAGCGTGGTGCGCCGCAGCAGGCGATGGAGTTTTCCACTCGGCCGGCAGACCTCTTTGTACGCGCGTAACTGCGCGTCGCGATCATTCGTCGCGCCCGGCGGGGCATAGCTCTCCTGTCCCGCCAGCACCACCGCATCGAGATCCGTCCATGACACACCGTCCAGGGCCAGCAGCGCCTCCGCGGCTTGCGCCGGGAACCCATGGTAGTTCTTTATCCTGCGCAATCGTTCTTCCTGCAGCGCGCCAACGATGCGACCGTCGCGGATCAGACAGGCGGCGCCGTTGTGTCCGTCATGAATGCCCAGTACCCGCATTTCCCAGATTCATCCTTCGTTAAGATTTTTTCGCGATCAATATGCGCCGCAGACCCTTGGCCGTGATTTAGTCTACACGCAGCCACTCGGGGCGGTCACCGTTATTCAGCACCCATCGATAAGCGGTCAGGGTCTGTACGGCAATGTGCCGCCAGCTGAAGTCACGGTCCGCGAGCCGGCGCCCCCGCGTACCCATTGCATGCCGCTGCCGGTCATCCAGTGCCACCGCCTCGGCGAGGGCGCCGGCAAGGTCGTCGACACCGTCTTTCACCCACCAGCCACAGTCGTGGGTTTCGACACATGCCCAGGGCGTGTTCCGGGTGGTGATGACCGGCACTCCATGCGCAAGCGCCTCAGCGACGACGACCCCGAAGTTCTCGCTGTGACTGGGCAACACGAACAAATCCGCGCGCCCATACCATGCGGATTTCGCAGCACCGTGGGCGGCCGGTTGGATCATCACATCATTCCCCAGGCCAAGTGCCCGTATAAGCCGCTCCACCTCCGCCCGGTGGCCGCCTTCGTCGGAGCCAACGATAGTCAGCCTCCAACCCTCGGGCCGTACACGGTCCCAGGCGTGCAACAGGGGCAAGATTCCTTTCTTGGGGTGCAGGCGCGATAAGAACAGCACCTCCCGCATGCGGTGCGTGTCGAGGTTGACCGCCGGTTCCAAGCGGGGGATATCCACGCCATTTGGGATAACCGCAATCGGTTGGCGCAGGCCAACCGACCGCAAGTTGTCGGCCTCCTGCTGAGAGGTGGCGACCAGCAGGCTTGCGGTATGGAGATCTGAACGCTGGTACAGCCGCCATGCAACCCACTTTTTCCAACCCTTGTAGCGCAACGACCAGGGCTCGAGCATGCCACGCGGACTCACCACCAGCGGCAACGTCAACTGCTGGGCAACCTTGGCGGCAGCATGGTTCGTCGACAACCAAACCCCGTGATCGTGGATGATTTGCGCGCCACCGAGTCGGCACACCCCCGCCAGTGACGACGCGAACCGTGGCGTCACGATCATGCGCAGACGCTGTCCGTGAAATGACCGTACCCGGGTCATGGTGACGCCGGGGATATCGGGGCACCGGCCCACCGCACGCGTGACGACGTGCGTCGTCGCTCCCTGTTCCGCAATCGCTTGGCACAGCGCCGGCACGGTGCGCGCCGGCCCGCCGGTGATCGGATCCAGACCACCCACGGTGTGAACAACGGTGGGTGCCGCCATGCATCAACGCCCGGGGAATCGGTGCGGCATCCCGCACCCGGGTAGCGCGAGCCGCCAGTGGTGGTGTGCGTGGTTCAAATCAACGCGGGCGTATCGGTGGTGAGCGGCGGGCAATCAGCCCGTTGGAGCAACAATTTCGACAGATGTTCACGAGCGGCAAGTATAAATCAGGTGTTTTGGCGGGAAAATAGCAGGTCACAGCGCCGCACAACGCGTCGCCAATACGACGGGGTCGGCCGCTGTACTCACTGCGTGCCGGTACAAAACACGTCACTGAGTGAAACAAACGCCGCGGCGCCCGGTCGCGGCGCCTACTCGTGGACGGTGGTGCGGATGCTCCGTACGTTGCCGTTGGCGCCGGCAATGACGATGGTGTCGGTGGTAATGAAGTGACCACTGGCGTCGCGTCCCATCAAGACCCCGTCTACATAATCTCCACGCGTCAGCCCGGAGGCGAGAAACAGGATATCGTCGGAGGTGATCAGGTCATCCCGCTCCAGCCAGGTGCTGGTATCCACGCCCTCCGCGCTGCAGGCCTCGATCTCAGCGGGCTTCTGCGGCGCCATACGGCCGAACATCTCCGCCCCCATGGCACGTGCCGCACACGCGCTGACGATGCCCTCGGGCGTGCCGCCGATGCCGAACAGCGCATCGACCCCCCGATTCAGGATCGCCATCACCGCGCCGTTCACGTCACCGTCACTGACCAACCGGACCTTGGCGCCGGCAGCATAAATCTCGCCGACCAGTTGCTCGTGGCGTGGTTTATTGAGAACGAAGACCTTAAGGTCACCGATGTCTTTATTCACCGCTTCGGCCAGCGCCGCGAGGCGATCCGCCACCGGCGCCTGCGGGTCGATGCGTCCACGCGCGGAACGCCGATAGACTTGTTTGTCCATGTAAAAGCACATCCCCGGCCGGTACATCGTGCCGGCCGGTGCCGCGGCCAAGGTGCAGATCGATCCGGGTGCGTCGGTGGCGAACAAATTGGTGCCCTCGATGGGGTCCACCGCGATGTCGATGCTGGGTCCCTGCCCGGTGCCTACGGCTTCACCGTCGAACAACATCGGCGCTTCGTCCTTGGCGCCTTCTCCGATTACGACGGTTCCCGCCATCTCGATCTGGTTCAGCGCGGAGCGCATCGCGTCCACCGCCATACCGTCGCCTTCGTCCTTTTTTCCCGAGCCGATATACGGGGCGCAGGCCCGCGCCGCGGATTCGGTCACGCCTATCAACGGGATTTTGAGACTGGTCAATTCAAACATTACGTTTCTCCTAGCTGCATCGATTCGGCGGCCGTAGGGGGTGCGGTGAGGCCAGACCGCCAACGGATTATCGCCATGCATTTGGCCTCAAATAATGGACGCGCGCCGTGACCTGGGTCAAAAACGCCGTGTCCCGAGCCGGCCACACCGTGATTCGCGCCCCCTTGGCGGCATGAGCGGCGGTCATTTGTGTCATCTGCAGGGGCAATATCTACGGAACCTCTGATTGTCAGAGGTTCCGCCGATACATGGACGTACCGAGCCTTGAAAATTCCAGGGATGAATTATTCAGAGCCTCCCTAACCAACACACGCGGCGAAAATAGTAGTGGCGAGCGAGCGTTATTGGGCTTAGATTGTGCAAAACAACCGGGAAGATGCTGATGCAAGCGGGACACGGCAGTGGTAACACGGATTACCTTAAGACCAGCTACGGCGAGATGGGCGGCGCAGATATAGTTATTCTCGCCGATGGCTGACGAGCAATCGACACTTCCAAATTGCGCCAATAGCCAAGCAGGCAGGACCGCAGTTTTGGTGAAACGCAACGTGTACCGCTGGCTGTTTGTACTGCTGGTTGTGTTGGTCGCGCCGTTTTTCGTGCTTACCTTTTTTGCACATCCCAGCGCCGACGATTACTGCTACGCACAGGTATTCCGTGACGGTAGCTACTGGGGGAATATCAGGGGCGAGTATCTGGGCTGGAAAGGACGCTATTCGGCGATATTCTTTAGTGTCTCGTATCACGAATTCAGCACCCGGCTCCACGGTGGGACCGGCATGCTAAAGACTTACCCCTATGCTCTAATCGTTCTTCTAGCGTCACTGTTTGGCGCTTTGTATGTGTTTGTGCGATCGCTGCTGGAAGGGGTCGCGTCACGAACCCAAACTCTATATTGCACGCTGGGCCTGGGGGCGCTGTATCTGAGTACCATACCAAAGGCATCAGCGACTCTGTATTGGCTTGACGGCGCGTCACAGTATCAGATCGGGGGGATTCTTCTTCTTCTCAGCCTCGCCGCGCTGATGAAACTTTATCGGCTCGGACAGACGCGTGTCGCCATCACCACCGGGTTCTTGATATTCATTGCCATCGGAGCCAGCGAACTGGTGATGCTGATGCTGGTGGCGGTCGTTGCCGTAATGGCAATTGATCGCATATTTATACACAAGCGAAACCGGCTTTTGTGGACGGCTGTTTGTGTCGTGACGCTCGCTTCAACGGCGCTGCTGGTGCTGGCTCCCGGGAACTTCGTGCGCGCCCAGTATGCACCGGCCGCGGCCCGTCAGTTCTGGTTTTCCGTCTCCCAGGCTTGGATTCACGGCGGAAACATATTGGCGTCTTGGCTGCGAAATCCTGGGACATGGCTCGCCACGGTTGCGTTCATTCCGGTTGCGTTGCAACTCATTCACCGCCAGGGTGTGCGCGCGAACGCGAACTGGTTGCGGCTCGCGCTGGTGTCGGGTCTGCTTTTGGGCTTGTTGTGGTTGATATATTTCGCGCTGTGGTGGACGGCGGCCACCAATCCACCGGGGCGCGCGCTGAACTTGATTTACCTGGGATTCCTCATGGCCTGGTTTACAGCCGTGCTGGAGTTGATCGCAATCGTATCGTTGCGCACCGGTATCGCGCGCGCCAACGAAGGGTTAGCGGCGCCATGGCACATATTCTTTGCCGCAGTGACTGTTGTGCTGGGGGTCTATCTGGTGCTGCATAGTAATGCGAGAACCGCGGCGGGCGACCTATTGTTCCGCGCCCCAGCGTATCACCAGATGCAGCAAGATCGCTACCGGAAAATCGCCGCCGCGAAGGCGGAAGCTGCGGGCAAGCGCGTTGAGCTTTTATTACCAGGGTTGAGCAATCCGCCAAGATTGCTGATGTACTCCGACATACAGGGGAACGGTAATGATTGGAGAAACGGTTGCTATGCGCGGTATTTCGGTCTCAAGACCGTGGTCAGGCGTTAATCCACATCCCTTATCAGGTGGGCACCTACGTTCATAATCTGTATGGCGCGTATATGTTACCGACCGGCGGCGTTGCGGCTTCGCCCATTACACCGCCGTGTGTCCCGCTGGATTGGACATTCCGTCGGCAAAATCCCTGGGTCGATGCACCATATCGCCACCCACGCGGCGCGACGCGAGTCGCGCTCGTGAGTCACCCGGATCAGCGCAGCGAATCGACACGCAATTGATCCCGTCGCTTGTTGTTCCCTCAGTGGAATGATAGAAACCGCAGTTACCTAAATATCGCCTTCGAGTACGTCCGTGACCGCCCCACGCCCGCCAAACGCCTGGTTGAGCATGTTCATGCCGTTTCGGCACTGGTGGCCGCTGGTCAACCTTAGCAACTTGAAGACCGACGCCATGGCCGGATTCACCGGCGCGCTCATCGTGTTTCCCCAGGGTGTGGCCTTCGCCACCATCGCCGGCTTGCCGCCGCAGTACGGCCTTTACGCGGCGATGGTCCCGGCGGTGGTGGCCGCGCTGTTCGGTTCCAGCTGGCACATGGTGTCCGGTCCCACCACCGCGATCTCCATCGCATTGTTCGCCGCTTTGCAGGACTTTGCTGAACCGGGCACCGAGCAGTACATCCGCCTGGCGCTGACGCTCACGTTTCTGGTCGGGTTGTACAGTCTTATCCTGGGTCTGGCGCGCATGGGCGCCCTGGTGAATTTTATTTCTCACACGGTGGTTATTGGCTTCACCGCCGGTGCGGCTATGCTGATCGCCGGCAGTCAAATCAGCAGCTTCTTTGGCGTGTCCATCCCCCGGGGCACGCCGTTCATCAACATTGTCGAACAATTCCTGGGTCAGCTCCGTGATATCAACCCCTACGTGACCGCCGTGGGCATCGTGACACTGGTATCCGGTGTTCTGGCTCGGCGTTTCATACCCAAGTTTCCGTACATGATCGCGGCCATGGTCGTGGGCGGCGTGGCCGCGGCCTTGGTGAATCACCAGTTCGGCGGCGAGGCGGCAACGGGCATTATGACGGTCGGCGCAATCCCCACCGGTCTGCCGCCGTTGTCGACGCCTGATTTTTCCCTTCTGGCCCTGCAGCAGACGGCGCTGCCTGCTTTGGTGATCACCATGCTGGCCCTCACGGAAGCGGTGTCGATCTCCCGCGCCATCGCCACGCGTTCGGAACAACTTATTGACGGCAACCAGGAATTCGTGGGACAGGGACTGTCCAATATCCTGGGCAGTTTTTTCTCGTCGTATGCCTCTTCCGGCTCATTCAACCGCAGCGGCGTCAATTACGAAGCCGGCGCGCGGACACCGTTGGCAACGGTGTTCGCGGCCGCCGTGCTGGTGGTTATCGTGCTGTTTGTGGCGCCCCTGGCGGTGTACCTGCCCACCGCGGCGATGGCGGGAATACTGTTCCTGGTGGCTTGGGGGCTGATCGATTTTCATCACATCAAGTCGATCTGGCAGACCAGCAAACCGGAGACCGCGATTCTATGGGTAACCCTGGTGGGTACGGTGATCAATCTGGAGAGGGGGATCTTTCTCGGTATGTTGCTCTCGCTGATCATCTATCTATACCGAACCTCGCGGCCGGAGATAGAAACCGTGGTGCCGGTCGGCGAGCCCCGGCTGTTGCACTTCGAGGAGCCCCAGGGTCGGCCCGAGTGTCCCCAGATCCGCTTTGTACGCATTCATGGCGCGGTGTATTTCGGCGCCGTCGACCACATCCAGCGCACGCTGCAGCAGATTGATGCCGACAGCTCGGTGCAGAAGACCGCGGTCATTGCCGCCCCGGCGATCAGCTTCGTCGACGTTGCGGGGGCCGAAATGCTGGCGCAGGAGGCGCGCCGACGGCGTCGGCTTGGAGGCGGTCTGTATTTCTGGGAACTGAAGGGTTCGGTGTACGAGTTTCTACATCAGGGCGAGTACCTGCGGGATATCGGCGAGGACAGCATCTTCCCGGTCAGATCCGATATGACCAGCGCTCTGTACTCGACCCTGGATCCCGATGTATGCCGACCGTGCCAGGCACGGATTTTTCATGCGTGTCACGGCGACAAACTGCCGGACGGTAATCGACGCCTGCGGTTGATGTTCGCTACCGACGGCACGGTATTCAGCCACGCGCCACGGGACGTGGCATTGGCCCTCGCCAGCCGCTTGAAGATCACCCTGGACGTGATGACTATGGCCGCCTCGACCTCGGAAGAGCACCACGGCCGCGCGCGCCTCGACGAGACCGCCGAGATCGCGCGCCAGCGTGGGGTGGAAGCCGAGACGATGCTCTATTTCGGCTCAGACCCGGCGCGTGAGGTGGCGGCCGCGGTTCAGGCTGCGGATATTCGCCTGCTGGTCATCGGCCGGCGGCCGCCGGAAGGGCTGGCGGATCGCATGGTCGGCACTCACGCGGCCAAGATCATTGATGAGACACAAAGCAGTGTGCTCGTTGTCCCCAGGGATGGACGCATGTGGCAGCGGCGGATATTGGTGGGCTATGACGGCAACCCCTCGGTGGCGGACTCGCTGTCTATGGCGGGCACGCTGGCCCGGGCGACCGGGGTGCCGGTAACCTTGGGGCTGGTGACCAAGAAGGGCGCGCCCCCCGACGATGCACTGTTGGCGCAGGCCAATGAAGACGCCGAGTCGCTGCGCCGCGAAGGTGTGGACGCCGAGGCGCGGGTCGTAGCCGGGATGCCCGCCGACGCGTTGGCCGCGCTGGCACGCGAGGTCGGCGCGGACCTGATAATCCTCGGCAAACGTCACGGCGGCTTGTATCGATTGCTGCCCAACAGCCCCACCGACCGCTTGATTGGCGCCTCCGAATGGCCGGTGCTGATCGCCAAGCGCACCCGTGTGGCGCGACTGTCCACCACCATGGGACGGCGGGCTTGATGTAACAGAAAATTGTTCGCCGGGAAGGGCGGCGAAGGCCGGTCACGCCCGGGCGGAAAGAAATACGCCGCGGTTCGTCGCGAAGCGCAGGGTGATGAATTCCACCCCCACGGCCCAAACCGGCCGCACACCGATACGCTTGCGCCGCCGATTGACCACCCGGGCCACGGCGCTGCACAGGTCACAGTCGAGTTTGAGCAATTGGCCTTCCGCCGGCGCACTCGCGGTGTCGAATTGCATGCCGTTGAGAGAGACGTCACGGGTGACCCCGACATGGCGGACGTCGGCGGGCCAGGTGGTTAGAAACGTGACTGTATGTTGCCGGTTGATGCGTCTAACTGCGCGCTGATCGTCGTGCTCGAGCCGTAAACCATCGGCTGGATGCAGCGGGCTGCCGCATTCCACGCACATCAAGTCGGGAAGGACCGGTGCGTCGCGAGGATCCACTGCGCGGCAAAACGGGCAACGAAGCGCGCCCGCCAGTTGCGCATTGACGCGAGACGCGGTCGAATATCGGCGCGCTTTTACGCCCACATCGAAAGGCGGGAAACGGCTTTCTCTATTGCGGTCGTAAGCGGCGCGTTTGGCGCGATCCGTCAACACGCCGCGGGCCTCGTTGATCAGCGCCGCATGCCAGGAATCGCCGCCGAGGTCGGGATGCACCTTGAGCCGTTGCATCAGGGTGCGGAAACTGGCGCGGATCACTTCCACCGGCGCGTCCGGCTGCACGTGGAGGATGCGATAGTAGTTTCGTCTGTTCTCCATGTTTATTGCCCGCATCGGGTGATACACGGAATCGTCGCGATCAACATTCGCCGCCAGCTCACCGTGCGACGGACATCCGGCGCATCCGCCGCGCCGATAGCCGTCGTTCAACCGCGACAGCGGCGCAGGGACGGCAAGCCGGGAAATGCTCGGTCATGCTGACGATGTTACGCCCCTGGGGCGGAGGAATCATCCTAGTGCCGCAGTAGGAACTGCGACTCCAGAGCGGCGCCATCGCGTCACCCGAGGATCGGCCGATTTCACCGGCAGCCAAGCCGGAGTCGGGAGATCGACGGACGGCTCCGGCACACCGCGCGCCCGGTCCTTACCGTTGTATGCGGCGCCCGCGGCCGGACGGCGGGTGAGGCGTCGCGCGATTGCAGGGAGTTGCGCAATTCCTCGATCCGCTCGGCGTGCCTGTGTTGTTGTTCCAACGTCGGTTCGTCCACGCTGTAATCGTAGTTGGGGTCGTCGCTGTAGCTCACGTTGCCGTGTTCATCAACTTGCTTGATGTACTGGGCGGCCGCCGGGGGCGGCGCGTAACAGATCAGGACGACAAACAATGAAACAATGAGGGGGGGATGTGTCCCGGGGCGCGGCGTGGCGCCGACGTCGAATGCACGCATGTTGAACTCTCCTTGTATCGTCGTGGTACGCCGACTTTCGGGCGCCCATGCCCTCAGTACGGCGGGATTCCGGTTGTGCGCAATGATGATAAAGCGCTTCGGCAGCGGATTCAATGTAGGCCGTGGACAGGGCACGTCGCCGGCACCGGGGTGTCGTTGGCGATGCCCCGGGGCGTTACCGCCCGGTCACCAACGCTAAAGCTTAGTGTGATTTTCCGGATTTGCTTTCGCTGGCGTGGGTGAAATACAGCGCCAGGCCGATCAGGGCGATGCCGCCGCCGAGCTGCACCAGCTCCAACGGTGTTTTGTAGCTGATACGGATCGCATATTCGAAGAATTTCACCACCAGAATCATCAATACCACCTTGGCCAGCCGTGCTTTTAATTCGTCCAGGTTGTCAATGATCAACACCCCGGAAGCGGTCGGCGAGTTCTCCGCGCGTTCGATGCGGCTGATGAACAACTCGTATAATCCGAACGCGAAAATCAACAAAAACGTGGCCAACAGATAACCGTCCACCGTCTCCACCACATGGGTGACGGTCTCGCTGCGCAACTTATTGCGGGCGACTGCGTCGAGGGCAGGGGAATAGTCGCCGAGATGGGAAATCATATAGATCGCGTCCACCGAGGCGACATAGAACATCGCCAGGGACGATACCAGGCTGACTATGACCGCGGCGACGACGACGAATCGACTTTCCCACAAAAGCGTTTCGAAAATCGAGCTCAGTTTATTCATGATGCCGGCCGTTGGAGCACCGTAAACAGGCGCAAAGATTAACATCTGCGTCTCATAACGCTTCTTGATCCCGGTCAATTACACCGGCCTTGATGCGTCCGCCCGTGTATCCGGGCCGCGGGCCAAATTCACGGGCTCTGCGGTTCAATTGGTACAACGTCGATTGTTGATTTCGGTCAGTGTGCGAACAAACCATTGCTGATACCGTCAGCGCGGAACCTCACACCGTGTAAACTCAAATTGTGGAGCTACGTAACTATGACACTACATCGTAAGATGGCACGGAACTTGATGATCACTGCGATCATTACGGTCTCCGGCGCACTCTATGCCGCGGAACCGGTTCAACCCATTGAACCCGTCAAACAGGTCAACCTGGCCTTGGCCGAACTCGGTAAAAAACTGTACTTCGATCCGCGCCTGTCCAAATCCGGTTTCATTTCCTGCAACTCGTGTCACAACCTGAGCATGGGCGGCACCGATAATCTCAAGACGTCCATAGGTCACAATTGGCAACAAGGTCCGATCAACGCACCCACCGTGCTGAATTCGAGCATGAACGTCGCGCAGTTCTGGGACGGCCGGGCGCCGGACCTCAAGGCTCAGGCGGGCGGTCCCATCGCCAACCCAGGGGAGATGGCGTTTACCCATAAGCTGGCGGTCAGCGTGCTGGAGTCGATTCCGGGCTATATCACTGACTTCAAGCTGGTGTTCGGAGACGACGGCATCGATATCGATAAAGTCACCGACGCCATCGCTGAGTTCGAGAAGACGCTGGTGACCCCAAACTCACCCTTCGACCGCTGGCTGCTGGGCGACCAACAGGCCATAAACGACCAACAACTGACCGGCTACCAGCTGTTTAAAAACAGCGGCTGCGCCGCGTGTCACAACGGACCCGCGATGGGAGGAACGTCGTTCCAGAAAATGGGCGTAGTGGCTCCCTACCACGCGAAGAGCCCGGCGCAAGGGCTTGTTGCGGTGACCGGCAAGGACGCGGACCGCTTCAAATTCAAAGTCCCAACGCTGCGTAACGTGAACATGACTTATCCGTATTTTCACGACGGTGAAGCGGAAACGCTGACCGAGGCGGTGGATGTCATGGGCAGGTTGCAGTTGGGTAAAAAGTTTAGCGAAAAGGAAAACGCCCAGATCGTGGCCTTCCTCAACACCTTAACCGGCGATCAACCCTCGTTCCAACTGCCGGTGCTGCCGCCATCCAGCGACAACACCCCGCAGCCCAAACCGTTTGACTAACGATCCCGATTGATTGCAGGCGTGAGCAGCCCGGCTTCGGCCGGGCTGAATGCGATCAGCCGCCGGTCGTTGTTGCGCGTATGAGCCCTGCAGCGCATTGCGGCGTTATTGTGTTCGCGGCGCGGCCGGGCACAGCTCGGTTGAAGACACGATGACAATTCCGCGGAAAGCAGACCGCAAATCTTGGATTCAAGAATAGTTCTAAAAGCCGACTCCCCGAATCGGAGAGTGGTCGGAGGGTATTTGCTAAACTGAATATATCGACGCCCGAGGAACGCCAACACCTCATGCAATGTCCCAAATGCGGCCACTCCCAGGCCTCGGACACCGAATGCGAACGCTGTGGTATCGTGTTCGCCAAGTACCAGCAGTACCTGGACCGTCAACGCGAGCAGTTTCATGCAGCGCCGCCGCGGTCCGGTTTGTCGAAGTGGTGGGTCATATTGTTGCTGGTGCCGGCTGCGTATGGACTGTATCACTTCGCCCATTCGTCGCGCCCCGCTGAAGACAACGCCGGCGACTTGGCCTGGACGGACGAACCGTCAAGCGGCGACGCGGTCATCGCCGATTATTCGGCGGATCTGGATTTGCCCCGCAACGTCATCGAAGAGGTCAGAAACTCGACGGTTACGGTGCGTACGCTCCTTTCCAGCGGGTCCGGTTTTTTCGTGCGCGATGATTGTTTCATTCTGACGAATAAGCACGTAGTGCGGCCGAATACCGACGGCCTGGAAAAGGCACGGCGGCAGGTCGAGACGCAGGGAAGAAGCGTTCACGATTACAAGATGAAGATGGACGAGCAGGCGGCCCGATTTTTCATCGAGTGTCCCCGCTGCAGCTTCGAGCAATACCAGAAATTCCTGCGGTCCATGGAGAAACGGCACGATCAACTCAAAAAGCGCTATGAAAAGAACCAACGAAAGCTTTACGACGCCAGCTATAACCTGGATGAGGTGATCGTGGAGCTGGCCGACGGCAACGAAATCGTTGTATCAGGATTTGAAACCAGCGAAGCACACGACCTTGCTTTGTTAAAACTAGACGATGCCCGCTGTCCGGCGGTTAGGGTGGGGGACGCGCGCAAGGTGGCTGTCGGTGACCGCGTCTACGCAATCGGTAATCCCGTCGGGCTGAGTCATTCCGTCACCTCGGGTGTGTTGTCTCGATTCTACGACGCGGACGGCTTGATTCAGACCGATGCGCCGATCAATCCGGGCAACAGCGGGGGGCCGTTGGTGGACCGGTCCGGGCGGGTAATCGGCATCAACACGTTTAAATTGCAGGGCGTCGAGGGTATCGGTTTCGCCATATCGATCCAGACCGCTATCGATGAATTCGATCTGTAGCTTGCGGAATCGACTTCCGCGCGCAACTACGGGCTGGCGGCGTTTATGGTGTCACGATCCGACCGTGTTCGGCGGGACCGTTTAAACGAACCGCACAGGATTATTGCCGAAATCGAAGTCCACATATCGCATCTCGCTATAGAATGGAAACAAGAACGCGTGGACGACGAAATGTCGACTCAACCAAGTCATTGCCTCGATTACCATTCAGACCAAATAGCGTGATACGCGGTCGCCCATTGGAAATCGTTATCTCTCACTCGAGCGTAGGAATCGTGTCTAGTTTTTGGGTCGATTCCCGCCCATAGTCCGCACCAGCGGCTCCACGACGTGGTCGTCCAAGGCATTCGCGGCACTGTCGAAGAATTTCCAGATCGTTTCACCCGCCTCGCCGGCGACATCAACGACTCCGCCCATCAGGTCCTGAAAAAATTCTCCGGAGAAAAATTTCTTGACCTCGGCGTCAAACTCCTGGTCGCTGGATGCTGATTTTACCGAATGCAGAAGCGATTCCAGTTCCTCGATTGCTTGCTGAACATTCTGGTCTTCATCGCCGCCGTGTTTCTCCTTCAGATCCGCGATTTGGCGTTCCAAACCGGCCACGAAGGACTGACGGCGATGCCGCTCGACCGATTTACGACCGGCGCTGTAAGCGGCAAACAGTGCGATCGATGCAATAACACCGCGAAACAGAAAAGGAATCATCGGACCCATGATACGATTCTCGGCTAGGAATCTTAATTGATGAAATATACCGCAAGATCGACGGAACAGTCTCTGGCGATACCTGCAAAGAGAGATGATAACTTAATTCCCGCCGGCAGTTGCGCCCGTGATGAGGCCTTGGTGAGATGGGCGATGGCAATTAGAATAGATCCGCGTGGCTGCCGGTGCGCACCAGCCTGAGTTCAGATTTAGTAAGCTGGTAGATTAACGGCCAATCAGGCTCGATGTGACATTCCATATAACGGGACCAACCCCCCGAAAGGGCGTGCGGCCTGTGTTTCTTTTCTAACGTATCGCCGGATTGCAGCTTTCGAACCACTGTGCTCAGCTTCTTCGGATTCTTGCCACGCT
>CAMYKW010000022.1 GCA_947259175.1 uncultured Gammaproteobacteria bacterium
AGGGCGACGCCGCCGGCCAGCGCCGGATCCACTCCAAGGCGCTGCAACACAAAGGGTAGTATCACGCCCGCCAAGGCCGATATCACGATATTTATTATCATCGCCAATGCGATAATAATTCCCAACGCGTAGTCGTGATACCACAGCGTCGCCACTATGGCGACCGCCAAAGCCCATATCACACCGTTAAGACCGCCAACCAGGAACTCTTTCTTCAGCACTTGCCGGGCGTTTGCGTGGGTGATGGTGCCCGCGCTGAGACCGCGAATCACGATAGTGAGCGTTTGCGTGCCTGCGTTACCGCCCATACTGGCGACGATGGGCATCAGCACCGCCAGCGCCACCAGCTTTTCAATGGTTTTCTCGAATTGACCGATCACCAATGAGGCAATGATGGCAGTGATCAGGTTTACACCCAGCCACACCGCGCGGTTTTTGGTGCTCCGTGCGACCGGCGCGAAAATATCCTCTTCCTGGCTCAGGCCGGCGCGCGCCATGACCGAATGATCCGCATCCTCGCGTATGACATCGACTACATCGTCCACCGTGATGCGGCCGATCAGATGATCCTGCTCATCCACCACGGGGGCGGAGATGAGATTGTATTTCTCAAACGCCTGAGCCACGTCTTCCTGTGGATCCATGGCGTTGAACGTGAATGGTTTACGGTCGCAGTGTATCCCGACACGATCAGACGCCGGTGCAGTCAGTAAAGTGGATACCGGTAAAACGCCCTTGAGACGGCTCTGGCGATCGACAACGAAGAGCTTATCCGTAAATTCCGGGAGCTGTCCGCGCAGCCGCAGATACCGAATGACCACCCTGAGTGAAATATTTTCACGAACGACGGTCGTGTCCACGTTCATCAGCCCGCCGGCGGTGTCATCCGGGTATGACAACACCTCGCCCAAGCTTGCGCGCGCATCCTTGTCGACATTGAACAGTACGTCAGCCAGGACATCATCGGGCAAATCGGGAATGAGATCGGCGATCTCGTCGATGTCCAAATAGCGGACCGCGGTAACCAGGGTTTCCTTATCCATGTCGGCGAGCAGGTCCTCGCGGACACCATCGGGCACCTCAACCAGAATCTCACCTTTTGCCGTCGGTGAAACCTCGGACCACACGGCGGGGCGCTGTTCCGGCGTCAAGCTTTCGAGCAGCTTCGCGACATCGGCGGAGTGCAGGTCGCTGAGCAGGACGCGAATGCGCTCCGAGTCGTTAGTTTCGACCGCGGCGATCAACAGGTCCAGGTTATCTGTTTGGTCTGGCATCGGACAGGCAACAGCGAAATAGGAATGGTTTGTCTCGTTCGTTTCAACTTACCACAAAACCTGAGTAAGCCGAACCGCACGAAAAAAGTTGCGACGATTTCCTAATCCTCGATATCGCACCAAGGATGGCAGCCGCCGGCGAACCGATCGGTTAATGAGGTGCAAGACCGGGCGTACGGGATCGAACCACCGGTGCCGCATTGCTATGTTCGGGTTGATCCGACGCGGCAGATATCACCGCCTGTGATGTGGGCCGCGGCGACGCGACTGATTCCGGTAATTGCTATGGAGAGTCGTGGTATGAAGCCGACGCCTCGACCACAGATGCAGACTCTAGCCGTTCCGGGAGAAGGGTTGTGAATTATGTGTATCCGAGCTTGTCGACCAGGCCGCGAAGTTCATTCGGTTCCGAACACGCCAGTATCTCGCCGACTGCCTCCGATAGCGAATGTATATCTGTTTCGCGTATGATTTTCTTGATCTCCAGCAATGAGTCCGGTTCCATGCTGAAATTGCGCAGACCGAGGCCAAGTAGAAGCCTGGTGTATTTGGACTCTCCCGCCATCTCGCCGCACATCGCCACCGGGACGCCGGCCCTGTTTCCCGCGTCGATGGTCATTTTTATCAGCCGCAATACCGAAGGATGCAGCGGGTCGTATAGATAGTTCACGGAATCATCCACGCGGTCTATGGCCAGTGTGTATTGAATCAAGTCATTGGTGCCGATGGACAGGAAATTGAGCCGCGAGGCAAAAAGGTCCGCCGCAATAGCCGCCGCGGGGACCTCGATCATGCCGCCTATGGGAATATCTTCGTCAAAGGCGTGGCCCTGCCGTCGTAGATCCTGCTTGACCTCCTCCACCAGGTCGAGAACTTGACCGAGCTCATCCAGGCTGGAAACCATGGGGATCATCATCTCGATGGGGCCGAAAGCGGACGCGCGGAGTATCGCACGCAGTTGCGGTTTGAACAGGCCCGGTTCATTCAAGCACAATCTCACCGCGCGCAGTCCCAAGGCCGGATTCGTCGTGGTGTCGAGATTTGGGCGGCCTCCGTCTACCTGTTTGTCGGCGCCTAAATCCAAGGTGCGAATCGTAATCGGCCGTTTGAGCGCCGTGACCACTCTTTTATAGGCGCTGAATTGTTCCGCCTCGGTAGGTGGTTCTTCACGGTTCATGAACAGATATTCGGTTCGATACAGACCGACTCCATCGGCATGCGCCTTCTGCGTGGCCTCAATATCGTCCGGAAGCTCGATATTCGCCATCAATTGAATCAGATGGCCGTCTCTGGTCACCGCCTCGCTGGTGCGTAAGGTCTCCAGCTCTTGTTGTCTATGCAGTATCTTCCCGTAATGATCGTGATACGCATTGAGAACATCGTCGTCAGGCGAAAGAATCACCGTGCCCCGTTTACCGTCCACAATCAGGGTTTCCCCGTGGCGGATATAACGCGTGGCTCCGTGGAGACCTACAATCGCGGGTATCTTCAGACTTCGGGCCAAAATCGCAGTGTGTGAGATAGGCCCGCCGAGATCGGTTACGAATGCACTCATCCTGTGATGTTTCAGCAGCACCGTGTCGGCCGGGGCGAGGTCCGTGGTGATCACGATTCTTCCTTCCAGGCCTTCGCCTATGCTGTCAATGTTTTCCTCATGAACGTTGAGGAGATTCTGCTGTATGCGGTTAACGACTTGATTAATATCAGTTTTCTTGTCCCGAAGATAGGGGTCCTCCATCTCCTCGAAGGCGCGAACCAATGTCTCCGCGTGCCTTTGCAACGCAGATTCCGCATTGGCATGCTCATTGCGGATCGTTTGCAGCGGCTCGGACGCGATCAATGGGTCTTCCATCATCAACAGGTGGGCGTCGATAAACATCACGCTTTCGGACGGAGCGTTGCCGGGTATATGGTCTCTGATGTCTATCAGTTGAGCGCGTGCCGCCTGTATTGCATTTTGAAACCGGTTGACTTCAGTTTCGATTTCGTCGTCCGGCACCATGTAATCCGGAATATCCAGGGTTGGCCCCCGCAGCACGAACGCGGTACCGATCGTGATGCCTTTTCCAATTCCAGCGCCGTGCAGCGTTAACATCTACTCTTCTTCCTCGAAACGATTCTTAATGAGATCGACGAGTACATTTATCGCTTCTTGTTCATCCGGCCCGTCGGCCTGCAATTCGATGGAGGTCCCCTGCGGCGCCGCAAGCATCATGATGCTCATAATACTTTTGCCGTCCGCCTGCCGCTCGTCACATGCTACACGAACATCGCTCTCATAACGCGACGCGGTGCTGACAAATTTAGCGGCCGCGCGGGCATGCAACCCGAGTTTGTTGATTATGGCAATGGTGTGTTTAACCATGAATGTAGCAGGCATCAATATAGAATAGCATCATCGATATTACCGTATAGTTACGTCAGTTCGCGATGCCGTGTTAGCACATTGAGTGGCTGGGCGCCGAAATAAGTGGCGAGTTTTTCCGCCACATAGACTGATCGATGCTGTCCACCGGTGCAGCCGATGGCGATGGTAATGTAACTGCGGTTTTCGGTCTTGAAATACGGCAGCCAATCCTCGATGAATCCGCGCACATCATCAATCATTCTTCGCACCTCGTCATGATTCTCCAGAAACCGTGCCACTTCACTGTCGAGCCCAGATAAAGAGCGAAGTTCGTTGTTCCAGAAGGGATTGGGGAGACAGCGGACATCGAATACAAAATCCGCGTCCAGGGGTGTTCCATGCTTATACCCAAACGACTCGAATAGCAATGTCGGTGCCGAGCTGAGCTCGCCGCCGGCAAAGTCCCTAATCAAGCTACGGAGTTCCTGGGGTGTCGTGTTGCTGGTGTCGATGCGCCTGGTGGCCGCATGGTAAAGCGGGGACAGAAGTTGTTTTTCGCGCCGGATTCCTTCTATCAATGGTGTATTTGGTCCGGTCAACGGATGTCTGCGCCGGGTCTCGCTGTATCGCTTGATGAGCGCGGATTCCTCGGCCTCGAGGAAAATCACCTTATAGTCCATACCCAGGGTGGCAAGTTCCTGCAAATTCTGCGGAACCGACTCGAGGAAACCGCGGTTACGGGAGTCTATACTCACCGCGCAACTGTCCAAACCGAAATCCGACTGCGCGAGAATCTGCTGGGCGAAATGGGGTATCAATATACCGGGCAGGTTGTCGATGCAGTAATAGCCCATGTCCTCCAACGCCTGGAGAGCGATAGACTTCCCGGAGCCGGACAGGCCGCTGACAATCAAGAACTTCACCGGACGATGTGAGAAAAATTACGTTCACTGGAATCGGCCCGAGAAAACGCGGGCACGCGCGCACCAACCCACCGCGGCAGCTCAGATCGGGGGCCCGTTTCGAGGCCTGAAAAACTAAACCCGTCGGCTAAAACTGCCAGTCCGCCAATATACGGTAAGCTTCTTCGGCTGAACGCGTAGTCTTTAATTTCTTTCGTAGTCCGGAATCGTTAAACAATTTGGCGAGATGTGCCAGTATGCGCAGGTGTTCCTCGTTCGCTTCCGCGGGAACCAGTAATGCAAACACCAGGTTCACCGGTTGTTTGTCAACCGCCTCATAATCCAATGGCGAATCCAATACCGCGAATGCCCCAATCACCTGGTCCAGGGAATTTACCCGGCCGTGGGGGAGGGCGACTCCTTTCCCGATACCGGTACTGCCGAGGCGCTCGCGTTCGGTGAGAATCTGGAAGATCGTCTTCTTGTCCAGTCCGACATTTCCCTTTGTCAACAACAAAGCGATGCTTTCAAGCAATCTCTTCTTGCTCGACATCTGCCAATGAACCTCCACCCTTTCGGGTGTCAAGAAATTGCTGATCTTTGTGTCGTCCAATTTGGCGTCTGAATGCCGGTGTACAGCCAGTGTTAAAGGTAAGCTCATTTTAAAGTCTGATCTCTATGTGCGCCACCATTGCGATAATGGCGAGTAGTCTTTTCTTTATGTTTTTTTACTTGTCTGTCTAACTTGCTGCTCAAGGCATCAATTGCCGCATACATATCCTCAGCTTCGGCATTGGCATGTAAAGTCGCACCCTTGGCTTTAATCGTCGCCTCGGCGAGGTGACGAGTTTTTTCCACGTGAAGCACTACGTTGGTATTCGTGACGTGGTCAAAGTGTCGTTCAATACGCTCCAATTTGGTTGTCACATACTCTCTGAGAGGTGACGTAACATCCATCTGTTGGCCGCTGACTGTTATGTGCATCATTACCCTCCGTAAAATAAGTGAGATGTAATAGCTGCGGGCTTGTGTTTGTGTTGACTATCGGTTGTGCATATACAATTGATTACAGTGACTTGCGTTGATTGGAAGGAGGAATATTCATGTGTTCCCGGTATTTCGCGATTGTACGCCTCGCGACACGGATACCCTGCTTGTCCAGCATTTGTGCAATCTTGCTGTCGCTAATGGGTTTGGTTGGCGGCTCGGTCTCGACCAATTTCTTGATTAGGGATCGAATCGCTGTAGACGAGCACGTTCCACCGTCCGCGGTATTGACGTGACTGGAAAAGAAAAATTTTAGTTCAAATACGCCTCGCGGGCACAATAGATACTTCTGGGTCGTTGCCCGTGAGATGGTGGATTCATGCATGTCTAAAGTCTCGGCGACATCGGAAAGGACCATCGGCTTCATCGCCTGTTCGCCGTGTTCGAGAAAGTCGCTTTGCCTTTCAACGATAACCCGCGCCACTTTGAGCAACGTCTCGTTTCGATTGCGCAGACTTTTTATAAACCAGCGCGCTTCTTGCAGATGATCCTGAATATATTTGTTGTCCGTGCTGGTATCGCCACGGCGGATCATCGATTTATAGGTTCGATTGATTTTCAGCGGCGAAAGAGCATCGCCGTTTAGCTCGGCGCGCCATACGTTCTTGATTTTCTTGACAATGATATCCGGGGTGACGTATCTGGGTTGATGCGGTTGAATGATGCCCCCCGGCCTCGGGTTTAATCCCTGCACCAACTGTATCGCCGTTTGCAGGTGGTCAGTATCGGTCTTGAGTAATCGTTTTAACTGGCTGTAATCACGGTTGCCAAGCAGTCCCAGGTGGTCGGATACCAGTTTATTCGCGATGCCGGCGGTATCGGAGTCATCTGCCAATAATCTCAACTGCAACAGCAGGCATTCCCGAAGATCGCGGGCGCAAACGCCGGGGGGGTCGAAATTCTGTAGTTGATGAAGCGTGGCGTCGATTTCTTCATCATCCACCTCCACTCCTTCCGCGAGCATATGCCTGATCTCTTCGTTGGTCGATGTGAGATATCCATCGTCATCAACAGAGTCAATGATTACCTGGGCAATGTGGCGATCGGTTTCGGAGAACGGCGTCATGTACATTTGCCAAAGCAAATGTTCGCGCAAAGTGGTGGGCGCGCTGTTTCGCGCGTCAATCTCCACCACGGCCTCCTCGTCGTTGTAGCGGGTGGGGGCGTAGGGCAGCTCGAATTCCTCCCACTCCGCGCCCGCCATGTTGTCCGCTACGATGGCGTCATCCGATAACTGTATATCCGTTTCGGGCAGGGAGTCGGGATCCGCCTCCGAAGTGTCGGCGCCGGGCTCCGGGCGTGACGACAATTCATTGTCGACGCCGTTTTGATTTTCAAGGTCATCGGCGCTGTCGTCTTGTTCTTCCAACAGCGGATTTTCTTCCAGGGCTTGTTGAATTTCCTCGTGGAGTTCGATGGCCGACAATTGCAGGAGACGTATGGCCTGCTGCAATTGCGGCGTCATGGTTAGACGCTGCCCAAATTTGAGTTCGAGGGATTGTTTCATGGGCTAAGCGATGGACTGCTCCTGATCCGCGGAACAGCCCGCTAATATAGAATCAATTCTTCGCGTGTTACCTTGCCTAAGAGAACCTTATCCAGCAGCAAATTCTATAATCCTCAAATCAGGAGGAAGCTTGTTTACGACTTGTGATTTACATTTTAGCTTATTTTTATTTGTTCTGCTGCGCGACATGAGTTGTTTCCCAATACAATGATTTATAGTCTAAAATTTGAACCCAGATAAACGTCTCTGACTTCCTGGTGCGCCAGGATTTCGTCGGAAGTCCCTGACGTTAATACTTTGCCTTCACTGAGTATGTAGGCGCGGTCACAAATTCCCAAGGTTTCCCTGACGTTGTGGTCGGTAATTAAAACACCGATGCCGCTGTCGCGCAGATAGGCGATAATCTGTTGGATATCTCCAACCGATATGGGATCGATTCCGGCAAATGGTTCATCAAGAAGTATGAAATAAGGCTGTACCGCCAGGGCGCGTGCAATCTCCACGCGCCGGCGTTCACCACCTGACAGACTGATGCCCACGCTTTTGCGTTTGTGGGTAATTCCAAATTCTTCGAGTAATACTTCGATACGGTGACGAAGTTCCTGCTTGTCGATGTCCGGCTGCGCCTCCAGCACCGCCGCGATATTGTCCTCCACGCTCAGTTTGCGGAATACCGATGGTTCTTGAGGAAGATAGCCGATTCCCAGACGCGCACGTTCGTGCATCGGCAGATCACTGATATTCTCGTCATCCAGCCAGATTTCACCTCTGTCGCGGCGTATCAAACCAACAATCATGTAAAAGCACGTGGTCTTGCCGGCGCCGTTGGGTCCCAGCAAGCCGACGACCTCGCCGCTTTGAACATTTAGATCAACGTGATCAACGACAGCTAAGCCTTTGTATTCCTTATAAAGGCCGCGCGTGGCCAGGATGCTCATATGATACCGATAACGCCGGCCGGCTAGTTGCTGCCGCTCTTGGGCTTGATCACGATGCGCGAACGCCCCGTTGGTTTCTTTTTTTCGCCTTTTTTGGTTTTCTTCGCGCGCTGGGTGGAGGCCGCGCCTTTCACCCGAAGCTTGTCCTTGGCCATGTCGTAGACGATGACCTCTCCATGGGCGGTATCCGACCCTTGTTTCAGGCTGGCCTTCGTGTAAAGGGTGAGTGTATTGTTGATTTCATTCAGGAGTATTTTTTTCCCTTTTCCGATTACGTCATCGTTTTTGCCGTCCGGACGCTGCTGGAATTCGGCCGGGTTCCCCCAGGCCGTGGCGTTTTGCATTTTTCCGTCCTTGTAGTGGACAACCAGTTTGTCTGAGTTGATCCGCAGCGTGCCCTGTACAACGGTCACGTTGCCGCGATACGTTCTTACGCCGGTTCGAAAATCGAACTCGACATCGTCCGCCTCGATCACCGCCGGTTGATCCCGATCAGAACTCAACGCGAAGGCGCCCATCGCCCATAATGCGCCGGTAAAAAATATCAGTAATTTTGCTGTTTTCATAAACCCATGACCTAAAGCAGATCTTGTGTGAAAGAGGTGTTCATTTCCCCCCTTTACTGCGATCCAGCAGGATTCGCATCTTTTCCGTCGTCATCACCCCGCCGGAGGTCTGTTGGCCCTGACCTTGAATCACTCGAACGTTTCCCGTCAATAGTATTTCGTTACCGTTGGATGATACCCATCCCGACTCCGCATAGGTATGGCGGGGCGGTTGTCGTTCCGCGTACTCCACCACGTGGGGATTGTCCAGTAAGGCGGTGTCATCGTCCGGATAATGCACCATTCGTTCAGCCTCCAGGACGTAGCGCCGCTTGCCCTGCTCATCCATGCCTACGGCGGTAAAATTTTCAATATAGTAATCCGGATCGTGACGTTGTTCGCTGTCAAACGAAACCGGCTGTTCTTCAATTATACCGAACTGCAACCACAGGCTCAGCAGTCCGAGACATGCGAGGGCCCCTATTATCAGGAGTTTTTCCAGGATCTTAGCCCGCATATTGCACCAGTATCCGGGAAGCTGGCGTAGGGCAGGTGCGGCTGGACGCCGGACTGGGGCGAAAGGCACAGCCTTGAGCTTCAGCTAGAGCGAAGTCCTCGGGCGTGCCTGGACCAGCCAGGGCCCGGATAGTCCAGCTACTATTCTCGGCAAGCAGTATCAATGGTCTTCAGTCGTATTTTCATTGAATCAAAATTGCGGGTGTCTCAACTACGTGCCATGATTAGTAGCTGGGCGACTGGTGCAATATGCGGATTAGTCATCACCCGCGGGAACGGCGGAAATATTCACCGTATATTCCGTCCGTCCTGGACTGGGCGTAGAGTATCAAATCACAAACATTCCGTACTGCGCCGTTACCCCCCGCATTCGGCGTGATCCAGTGAGCCACCCTCCGGGTGATGTGGTGCGCGTTGCTGGTTGCGATTGCAAGCCCGCTTTCGAGCAATACAGGTATATCGATCACATCGTCGCCGGTAAAGCAGCATTGAGAGAAGTTCAAGTCTAAGTCCTGGGCCAGTTGGGTGGCGGCGTTTAGTTTATCCCAACGACCGGTGAATACGTGATCGATGCCCAGTTCCGCCGCCCGGTGTTGCACGGCTCGTGACTCACGAGTGGTGATGATGCCGATCTCGATTCCGGCGCGCTGCAGCAACTTGAGTCCATGGCCGTCATGAACATGGAAACCTTTTGTTTCCTTTCCGTCGTCATCGACGTAGATCGTACCGTCGGTCAACACACCGTCAACATCGAAAAGCGCCAGACGGACCCGCGCGGCACGTTCGCGAACCTCTTCAGGGACGTAGAATTCGGGCTCCCATTGCGCACCCATCAGACCACGCCCGAGCGCAACAGATCATGCATATTCAGTGCGCCCGTCACCCGCCCCTGATCGTCTACGATGAATAAGCCATTGATGGAGTTCATACGCATCATCTGCACACATTCCGCGGCCAGAGTATCCTCGCCTGTGGTGATCGGATCCGTGGTCATTACCACACCGATGTGGCAACTCTTGATGTCGATGTCCTGGTTCAAGGTGCGGCGCAGATCACCGTCGGTATAAATTCCAATCAACCGGTTGTTCGCGCCAACGATGCCGGTCATTCCCAGGCCTTTACTGGTCATTTCCACCAGCGCCTCGCTGAGCAAGGCGTGTTCGGACACCAGGGGAATATCGTCGCCTTTGTGCATGAGGTCGCCGACGAACAGCAATAAACGGCGGCCCAACACGCCGCCGGGGTGGGAGCGCGCGAAATCCTGGGCCGTATAGCCGCCCCGGGTTTGGAGCACCGCGACCGCCAGCGCATCGCCCATCGCCAGCGTGGCTGTCGTGCTTGCCGTGGGAGCGAGGTTCAATGGGCATGCCTCCTGTTGGACCGCCACGTCTATGCATACATCGGCCTGCTCGCCCAGGGTGGATGCGGGGGTGCCGGTAATAGCGATGAGCTTCACTCCCATGCGCTTTATGATGGGCAGGATAGTGAGAATTTCCGGGGTTTCCCCTGAATTGGAGACGGTAATCACTAGATCGCTGGGGATGATCATGCCCAAGTCGCCGTGGCTGGCCTCGCCGGGGTGCACGAAAAATGCGGGCGTCCCGGTGCTGGCCAGGGTGGACGCGATCTTGCCCGCGATATGTCCGGACTTGCCGATGCCGACTACGACAATTCTCCCCTGGCATTCCAGGACGTATTCGCAGGCGCGGATGAAATTGTCGTCGACGCGGTCGACGAGCGCGGCCACGGCTTGAGACTCGAGTTGGAGTACGTTACGCCCGTGTCGGGCGAGAGCGTGATTGGGCACGTTTATAATCGTGAAATCGAACAACGGACAGTATACCCCAAACCGAAACGGCTTTCGGGGCCGGTTTCCCGTCCCGCGAGTGGCGGGGCCGCCGGTCAACGCCGGCGCCCGGCGGTTGCAAGCTCGCCAGGATGCGAATCTATGGCGGATTGCATCTTTATGGCGGCATCCGATTCATCATCCCGACATCCGCTGGCAAAATAACCAGTCTCGTAACACATAATCTGCTGAGCAATGTCAGGAAAAATATTGATAGGGTGCCGAGGTTGGAATCATGACCAGTGGGTGCCGGGATTCTACCCCGAGGATCTGCCCGATGATTGGCGGTTCTGTTTTTACAGCAATGAGATTCGCGGCGTCCTGGTTCCCTTCGACGAAGTCTTTGAATCCGATCCACGCCGCTGGCGGGAGGACAGCGACGATGACTTCCGATTCGTTTTCGAGTGCCGGATAGGCGGATCGGGCCAAGGCCCCGTCGCCGATGGTTTGCGCGCACTGATGCGGCGTATTCAACCCGTCGTTGACCGCACCGCGGCGATCTTGCTATCGGTAACCGGCGATGTGGCCGACCCGGAGCTTATTCCTCGGCAACTGCTGGAAACGGCGGATGGCGTCCCTTTATGTATCGATCTGTCCGCATTGAATGACAAACATCACTGGCAAGTCGCCTGCGAGAGTTTGCGGATCGGGCAGGTTTGGCGATTTCCCTGTGTGCCCTCGACGCCGGTCAGAGGATTCCAAGTCGCGTTGGTCGCGCATGTCCAGCTTGCGGAGTTGCGCGCGATACTGGAGAGCCTGACCGCCCACGCGCAGTTGGGTGCCGCGGTGATCTTCATCGATGCCGATACGGCGCCGAACATGGCCCGGCAGGCGCGCATCATGGCGGAGATAATGGACGCGTGACCCGTCATTTCCGGCATCAGGCCGGTGCTTGTCTGGTAGAATCCCGGCCCCACCTGGCAAGGGTCCGCGGAAACAACGGGATAACTTTGTGTCGCAAGACGAAAAATCAAACGACAGTCTGATCGAGATTCGAGACGTAGGTTTCTCGTTCGGGGATCGCCGCATCTATGACGGCCTGAACATGAGCATCCCGCGAGGGAAGGTGACCGCCATCATGGGTCCGAGCGGCTGTGGCAAGTCGACCTTGTTGAACTTCATCGGCGGGCGCCTGAGACCGGACCATGGCGACGTCAAGCTCAACGGCGTCTCGATCCCATCGCTCAACCGGCGTGACTTGTACGCGCTGCGAAAACAGATGGGCATGATGTTCCAAAGCAGCGCACTGCTTACCGATTTGAATGTCTTTGAAAACGTGGCATTTCCGATTCGTGAACACACCGAATTGCCGGATGAGTTGATAAAGAATCTGGTGCTGTCAAAGCTACAGATGGTGGGACTACGAGGTGCGCGTCGACTCATGCCGGCGGAGCTCTCCGGCGGCATGACGAGGCGGGTGGCCCTGGCGCGGGCCATTGCGCTCGATCCGATGTTGGTTATGTATGATGAGCCGTTTACCGGTCTGGATCCGATTTCTCTGGGGGTGATCGTGAAGTTGATCCACGAAGTCAACGACGCGCTCAATATGACTTCGTTGGTGGTGACCCACGACGTTGCCGAAGGGTGCAGCATAGCGGACTACGTCTATTTGCTCGGCAATGGCAAGGTGATTAGCGAAGGAACACCGGAGCAAATGAGCGAAACCCGGTCGTCCGACGTTCGCCAATTCATGGACGGCTTGCCCGATGGTCCGGTGGCCTACCATTACCCGGCTCGCGACTATAAAGAAGACCTGTTTCGGGAATGGCCGAATGAATAGTGCGCGGCTTCTCGGGCGGTGGGTAATCAACAGCATTCTGCGTTTGGGCCGCGCCACGGTGTTCCTGATGTCGACATTGGTCGGCGTAATCCTGATCATGCGCCGGTTCTCGTTGATCGTGCAGCAAGTGTTCGCCGTCGGTGTTCTGACCGTGCTCATTATCGTCGTCTCGGGACTGTTTGTCGGCATGGTCCTGGGGTTGCAGGGTTATAACACCCTGGTGGATTTCGGCGCCGAGTCATCTTTGGGGCTGGTGGTGGCATTGTCATTGACGCGCGAACTCGGACCGGTATTGACGGCGTTGCTGTTCGCCGGGAGGGCGGGCTCGGCGTTAACCGCCGAGATCGGGTTGATGAAGGCCACGTCACAATTGGCAGGCATGGAAATGATGGCGGTGGATCCTATAGAGCGGGTCATGGCGCCGCGATTCGTCGCCGGGTTTGTTGCCATGCCGTTGCTTGCCGCGATGTTCACCGCCATTGGAGTGTTGGGCGGTTTTCTTATCGGGGTCGGGCTGTTGGGTGTGGACAGCGGTGTTTATTGGACGTCGATGCAGGAAGGCGTGGATGTGTATGACGACATTTTGAACGGCGTCATCAAAAGCGTGGCGTTTGGTTTTGTGGTAACCTGGATCGCGGTGTTTGAGGGTTATGATGCAGTGCCGACCTCGGAGGGCGTGAGCCGGGCGACTACTAGAACCGTCGTAATTGCGTCGTTGGCGGTGTTGGGTCTCGATTTCATTCTAACCTCATTAATGTTCAGCGAGGTATGAGCCATGAGCAGGAATGCCCTTGAATTATGGGTGGGATTATTTGTGATTGCCGGGCTTGCGGCGTTGTCGATGTTGGCCCTTCGAGTCGGCAATCTGGGCGCCGTCAATGTGACCGACGCGTATAAGGTGACGGCAAGTTTCGGCAACGTCGGAGGTTTGAACGTCAAGGCACCAGTCACCATGGCCGGCGTCAAGATCGGACGCGTCTCGAATATCCGGATTGATCGTGAGGATTACAGCGCGGTCGTCGAGTTGAGTATTGACCGCCGCTACAACAACCTCCCAACGGATACCAGTGCGGCGATTCTGACGTCCGGTCTGCTTGGCGCGCAATACGTAGGTCTTGAACCCGGGGGGGAGGAGTCCTATCTAAAGCAGGGAGACCGTATCGAAATAACCCAGTCGGCGGTGGTGCTGGAACAGTTGATCGGTCAGATGTTGTTCAGCAAGGCTCAAGGAGACGGGTAGATGAAGAAACAAGTTTTTTCGATGATGCTTTTCGTATTCGTTGCGCAGTTCAATCTTGGCGCGGTCGCATCGATGATGCCCGACGCGTTGGTCAAGGAGACAACGGACAAACTGATCGCCGAGTTGACGACCAATCGTAAGGCGCTGATGGAGGATAGCGAAAAGTTGTATCGCCTGGTCGATGAGTTGGTGCTTCCTCATTTCGATTTTTTGCGTATGTCGAAACTGGTGCTGGGCAAATACTGGCGAACGGCAAACGACGCGCAGCGCGAGCAATTCGTCGAGCAGTTCAAGAATTTGCTGGTGCGAACCTACGCGACGGCATTGTTTGAGTACACCGGACAAAAGATCGTCTACAAACCGTTCCGATTGAAACAGGGCTCCACATTGGCGGTGGTCAAGACCGATATACTGCAGCAAGATGGACCGAAGATTCCGTTCAACTATTCCTTGAAACAGAATGATAACGGGACCTGGAAGGTGTACGACATACGGGTCGACGGGATTAGTCTGGTCACCAATTACCGAACGTCCTATGGGCAGATGATACAAAATAACGGTATTGATTCGCTGATCGCGTCGCTGGTGGACAAAAATAAAACTGTCGCGCGGTGACGCCCCGATTGACACAAGAATCGTCCGGTGAGTATTTGCTGTCCGGCTCGCTGAATTTCACTACGGTGACACCGCTGTATCGCGAGGCCCACATCGACCTGAGCGGTAACCAAGTGTCAGTCAGCCTGCGTGACGTGGAGCATAGCGACAGCGCCGGTTTGGCGTTGTTGGTGGAATGGGTGAGACTGGCCGATCGACAGCAGTGTGCTCTGAGATACACCGACATTCCCACCCATCTGCAAACCCTGATCGATGTAACCGGATTGCATCCGATACTTAATCAAGCGGCCGGGTAGCGGCGCCAAACGCAGATTGCGCACTGAGATGGTCGCATCATAATGTCACCGCTGGTTTTCCGTCGTTTTGTCGCACTACGCGGGTCTGTCTTCCGCGTCATCGCCCGGGGGTGACATGGGGCAGACGGCTGCCGTCACCATTGACAAGCTGCATAAGCGATTTGGTTCGCTGCATGCACTCAAAGGCGTCGATTTTTCCATTGAACAGGGCGAGTTTTTCGGCCTGCTTGGGCCGAACGGCGCCGGTAAGTCGACACTGATAAACTGTTTGGCGGGGCTGGTGCGCCCCGACTCGGGACGACTTTCGGTGATGGGTTATGACGTTGTCACGGAGTATCGTCACACCCGGCGGCTGTTGGGCGTGGTTCCCCAGGAGTTGGTTTACGACCCGTTCTTTGAAGTGCGTGAGGCATTGCAGTTTCAGGCGGGCTATTTTGGATTGGGTAAGGAAAACAACGACTGGATCGATGAACTGCTGGTCACGCTGAATCTTGCCGATCGTGCGACGACGAACATGCGCGCGCTGTCCGGCGGGATGAAGCGCCGGGTGCTCATCGGTCAAGCCTTGGTGCACAAACCGCCGGTAGTGGTATTGGACGAGCCCACCGCCGGTGTGGACGTGGAGCTGCGTCAATCTTTGTGGCGATTCATAAAACGCCTGCATTCCGAGGGACACACCATCGTGCTTACCACCCATTATCTCGAGGAAGCGGAGAATTTATGTGAGCGCATCGCCATATTGGATCACGGCGCGGCGGTGGCGCTGGAGACCAAATCCGAACTGCTGGCCCGCGGGATTTGTCGCAGCCTGCACGTCGTTTCGTCGCATAAAATCGAAACGCTGCCGGATCAATTGCGGGAAAAAGCGCGGCACATCAACGGGAACTCGATGGAGCTTCGACTGCGTAAGGATAAGGACTCCATCGTGTCGGTTTTGGATGCAATTCGCGATGCCGGAATCGACATCGTCGACATTCAAGTGGTGGAAGATCGACTGGAAGACGTGTTCGTGCAGCTGACTGGCGAAGGCGGCGGCCGGGAGAGTTGAAATGTACGGTGTGTATACGTTGTTTTATAAGGAAGTAGTACGGTTCTGGAAGGTTGCGTTTCAGACAGTTCTAGCGCCGGTAATCACCGCGTTGTTGTATTTGCTGGTCTTTTCTCACGTATTGGAGGGCCGGGTACGGGTTTTTGAGGGCGTCAATTACACTGCGTTTTTAATCCCGGGACTGATGATGATGTCGGTTATTCAAAACGCCTTCGCGAACAGCTCCTCGAGTCTGATTCAATCGAAGGTGACGGGCAATATCGTTTTTTTATTACTCACACCATTGTCGCATTTAGAATTATTCGTTGGATATGTAGCGGCGGCGGTGGTGCGGGGATTCACCGTGGGCGTGGGGGTGTTCTTATTGGCCGTCCTGTACGTCAAAGTCCCGGTGCACAGTATTGCCGTCATCATCGGGTTCGCTCTATTGAGTAGCGGCGTAATGGCGGTGATGGGCATGATCGCGGGGATCTGGGCGGAGAAATTCGACCAGCTCGCTGCATTTCAGAACTTTATCATTATGCCGTTGTCCTTCTTGAGCGGCGTCTTCTATTCGATTCACTCGTTGCCGCCGTTTTGGCAGACCTTGTCCCATTTAAATCCATTTTTTTATATGATCGATGGCTTCCGGTACGGGTTTTTCGGTCAATCGGATGTCGCGATTGAGATCAGCTTCCTTGTTGTTGTGGCCGCAGTGTTCGTGCTGTCGGTCATGACCTTGGCCTTGCTCAAGAGTGGTTACAAGCTGCGTGTGTAGTTATTTCAGCGCTTCGGCGCCCCGCTTGACTGTGGCCGGGGCGTCGATGCCAGTGGAGAATTTGAAGTGAAGAACAGAGGTGGAGAACGAAAGTAAATGGTGACCCCGGGAGACATCAAGAATTGGATCGAAAGCGGATTAGAAGGCGCTCATGTTGAAATCGATGGCGACGGACACCATTTCAATGCGGTAATAATAAGCCCGCTGTTCGAGGGCAAATCGCGTGTGGCGCAGCACCAGCTGGTGTACGCCGCGCTGGGCGACAAGATGAAGGCGGAGATTCACGCCTTATCGATGCGCACTATGACCCCCGAAGAATGGCGGCGGGAACGAGGTGAATGATTAAAACCCGGTATAATATGGACAACTAAACACAGACCAATATTCGAAAGCTATAGCGAGGTAAGCAGTAATGACTGTGCAGGAAAGAATTGAGGAAACCATCAATACCAACCCCGTGGTGCTGTTCATGAAGGGTTCCCCCGAATTTCCGCAATGCGGATTCTCGGGTCAGGCGGTTCAGGTGCTCAACGCCTGCGGAACCAAATTCGCGTCGGTCGATGTGTTGCAGGATCCCGACGTACGGGAAGGTATCAAGCAGTACTCAAACTGGCCGACAATCCCGCAACTTTACGTGAACGGGGAGTTTGTCGGCGGCAGCGATATCATGGTGGAGATGTATCAGAAAGGAGAGCTGCAGAGTAAACTGTCCGGCACCGACGGGTAGTTTGCGGTCGCCGCATTACGCTTAAAAGGCTGCCTTCCGGTAGCCTTTTGTTTTTTTGGCGCGCGCCGAATCCTGAATAATTCACTATGGATAAGCTCATAGTTACCGGTGGGTCTCCGATGAACGGGGAGGTGAGAATTTCCGGCGCTAAGAACGCGGCGCTGCCGGTTCTAATCGCCTCATTGTTGACCGATCAGACCCTGTACGTCAGCAACATTCCCCACCTCAACGATATCACGACCACCATGGAACTCCTCGGCCAGCTTGGGGTGCGGCTGCAAGTCGATGAAAAAATGGCCATCGAGGCGAATGCACGGGAAATCACCCAGGTGCGCGCCCCGTACAATCTGGTCAAAACCATGCGCGCCTCGATTCTGGTGCTGGGTCCGTTATTGGCCCGTTTCGGACACGCCGAGGTGTCCCTGCCCGGGGGGTGCGCGATCGGCTCGCGCCCGGTGGACCTGCACATCAAAGGGCTGCGGGCGATGGGGGCGGACGTCAATATCGATGAGGGCTATATCAAGGCCCGCGCCGGGCGGCTGAAAGGGGCGCGGGTGTTCATGGATATGATCTCGGTGACCGGCACCGAGAATCTGATGATGGCGGCGACCCTGGCGGACGGCACCACGGTCATCGAGAACGCCGCGCGCGAGCCCGAGGTGGTCGATCTTGCGAATTGTTTGAATACCATGGGCGCCAAGATTTCCGGAGCGGGGAGCGACGAAATCCGCATCCAGGGGGTGGAGCGCCTGGGCGGCGCGGACCATCCGATCATACCCGACCGCATCGAAACCGGGACTTATCTGGTCGCGGGGGCGATCACCAGAGGCCGCGTTAAATTGAAAAACACCAGACCCCAGCTCGTAGAGTCCATCATCGAGAAGCTGCGCGAGGCGGGAGCCGAGTTGGAGACGGGTCCGGATTGGGTGTCGTTGGATATGCGCGGTCGCCGCCCGCAAGCGGTTGACGCCCGCACCGCTCCTTTCCCGGGGTTTCCCACCGATATGCAGGCACAGTTCGTAACCCTGAACAGCGTCGCGCGCGGTACCGCCACCGTGACCGAGACGGTGTTTGAGAACCGGTTCATGCACGTCCACGAGCTTCAGCGCATGGGCGCCAAGGTCGAGATGAAAGGCAATACCGCCATTGTGCGCGGTGTGGAGAAACTGCGCGGCGCGCCGGTCATGGCGACTGATTTACGCGCTTCGGCATGCTTGGTGCTGGCCGGACTGGTGGCCGAGAACGACACGCTCATCGACCGGATCTATCACATCGACCGCGGTTACGAGTGTATCGAGGAAAAGCTTGCCCAATTGGGCGCCAAGATCCGCAGGATACCCGTGTATAACACCGATCTGCCCGCGGCTGCGACCTCGGCCGTTTGAGTCCATATGGTGTTCATTTAGGTATAAAATCCCAGCGTCTCAATATTCCCGGCAACGTACCGCGACCCGGCCGAAGCTCGCACCCGGGATCCCGGATCGCTGCGCCGGGACAAGCGTAGGCCCGGGCGCGAGGTCTTATTCCGGGAATTAGTCGGACAACCAATGAAAAATAAAGCGTTAACGTCGATGTTTCCCGCCTTCGGGCGATATACGGGCTTGCTCTGAACGATGGCTGGACCGATTCGCGAATTGAACTATGCAGACGGCGATTTCGATGATCGCTTGCGGTCTTTGCTTGCGCGTGACACCGACGCGGATGTCAAGGTCGAGGCGGTAGTGCGCGAAATCATTGGCAAGGTCCGCGAGCACGGCGACGCCGCATTACTGGAATACACGAGGCAGTTCGATCAAATGGAAGCGACCCGCGTCGCTGATCTCGAACTTCCCAAACAGAGATTGGCGGAGGCGTTGGGCGGCCTCGATCCCGTGCACAAATCGGCTCTCAAGCAGTCGGCGCGGCGCATCCGGCATTACCACGAACGCCAGAGCCTGGAGTCCTGGGATTATGAAGAAGCTGACGGTAATACCCTCGGGCAACGCATAACGCCCCTGGACAGCGTGGGCATCTATGTGCCGGGCGGCAAGGCTGCGTACCCGTCGTCGGTGCTGATGAACGCCATCCCCGCGCGGGTCGCGGGCGTCGCGTCGGTGATTATGGTCGTGCCCACGCCGCAGGGCGAACTCAATGACTTGGTGCTGGCGGCAGCGGCGTTATCGGGTGTGGACCGCGTATTTTGTATCGGTGGCGCTCAGGCGGTGGCCGCGCTGGCCTACGGCAGCGAGACTATTCCGGCGGTGGACAAGATTGTTGGGCCGGGCAACATTTACGTCGCCACCGCGAAAAGACTGGTGTACGGGCAGGTCGGAATCGACATGATCGCCGGTCCATCGGAGGTCGTCGTGGTGTGTGATGACAGCGTTGACTCCGATTGGGTGGCGATGGATATGTTCGCCCAAGCGGAACACGACGAATTGGCCCAGTCCATCGTGGTAAGCACACAGGCGCCGGTGCTCGCAAGTGTAAAGTCCTCCATCGAGCGCCTGCTGCCGACCATGGAGCGCGAGTCCATCATAAGAGAGGCCTTGTCTCAACAAGGCGCGCTGATCCATGTGGATAGCCTGGCCGAGGCCGCAGAGGTGGTCAATCGGATTGCGCCGGAACACCTGGAGTTGCTGATGCGCGAACCACGCGGATTCAGTTCCCAGATACGCCACGCCGGCGCGATTTTTGTCGGTCGGTACAGCGCCGAGTCGTTGGGCGATTATTGTGCCGGTCCCAACCATGTGCTGCCTACGTCGGGGACGGCAAGGTTTAGTTCGCCATTGGGCGTGTATGACTTTCAGAAGCGAACCAGTATTATCGAGTGTTCCGAGCAAGGCGCTGCGGTGTTGGCGCGTACCGCGTCGGTGCTTGCGCGCGCCGAGCGATTGACTGCCCACGCGCGCTCGGCCGAATATCGAATAACGGAAAACACATTGGCTGACTGCTCAGGCGATCCCGGTGTCGGAAGACAAACAAAAAAATAGAGTTGCGCTGGTTCGAAGCGCGGTGCGATCGTTGCGCGCCTATGCGGTTCCGGATGCGGGCGACATGATCAAATTGGACGCGATGGAGAATCCGTATCAGTGGCCCGACGATATGATACGGGGGTGGCAGGATCGGATTCGCACAGTGGCGATGAATCGCTATCCGGACAGCCGCAGCCGCGCGCTGGCCGAATCCATTCGCGAGGCGGGTTTGGTTCCCGACGGCTGTCCATTGCTGTTCGGCAACGGTTCCGATGAACTGATCCAAATGATCATGTTGAGCGTAGGCGGCCGAGGACGGAAGGTGTTGGCGCCGGTTCCGAGTTTTACCATGTATGAAATGATCGCTCGCATCACCGGTACGGAATTTATCGGTGTGCCGCTGCGGGACGACTTTGATCTGGATTTCGCTGCGATGATCGCCGCTGTGCGTGAGCACGATCCCGCTGCGGTGGTTCTCGCCTACCCCAACAATCCGACCGGGAATTTGTTCAATCGCGACGCCATCATCGAGTTGATCGCCGAGTGCAACGGCCTGGTGGTGATTGACGAGGCGTATCACATCTTCTCGAGCGCGACATTTATCGATGATCTCGATCGATTCGACAATGTAGTGGTGCTGCGTACGCTGTCGAAATTGGGATTGGCGGGTATCCGGCTCGGTTATATGACTGCGCCGAAGGAGTTGTTGGCTGAGTTCGACAAGGTGCGATTACCGTTCAATATAAACGTACTTACTCAGTTGACCGCTGAATTTGCGCTTCAACATTTCAACGTGTTTCTGGAGCAGGCGGAAAGGATATGTCGTGAACGCAAGCGTGTGGAGAGAATCATGGACAGTCTGGATAACATCACTCCGTATCCCAGCGAAGCCAACTTCGTGTTGTTTCGATGTGGGGATTGTGAGGCCGAGGAGGTTTACCAGGGACTGCTTCAGCACCAAATCCTGATCAAAAATCTCCACAGCCCGGGCACCGCGTTGCAGAATTGTCTCCGCGCGACAGTCGGTAAGATGCACGAGAACGAAGCGTTTTTGAATGCGCTGAGTTTATTGGTAACCACGGACTATTCGCTCCAATAGTTTGAATTCTGTTAGTATTGTTTTTTTGTTACTTCAACTTCGATGTCCGACCGCGTCGCGCAAATCAGCCGCAACACCAAGGAAACCCAGATTACCGCAAAGGTGGATCTGGACGGTTCGGGCGCCCGCTCGATAAGCGCCGGCGTTCCGTTCCTGGAGCACATGCTGGATCAGGTGGCCCAGCACGGATGTCTGGACCTGCACATTCAAGCCGCAGGAGATCTGCACATCGACGCCCATCACACGATCGAGGATATCGGCATCACCCTTGGGCAGGCGTTTGCCGAAGCGCTTGGGGACAAGAGCGGCATCCGCCGGTATGGTTACGCCTACGTGCCTCTTGACGAGGCATTGAGCCGGGTGGTCGTGGATTTTTCCGGACGCCCGGGCCTGGTTTATGACGTCCGCTTCCCGCGCGCACGGATCGGAGAATTTGATGTCGACTTGATTCACGAGTTCTTCCAGGGGTTTACGAATCACGCGTTGGCCACCTTGCACGTCGACAATATTCGCGGGCGCAACGCGCACCATATAGCGGAGACCATTTTCAAGGCTTTCGGGCGCGCGTTACGCATGGCGTTGGAAATCGACCCACGTCTGGGCGGCACCCTGCCTTCGACAAAAGGAACGCTGTAAAACGTAACGGCCCCGGCAGTTTTATCTTCCTCAACCCAAACACCCCATGACACAGGTAGCGGTAGTAGATTTCGGTACTGGCAATCTGCGATCGGTTTCGAAAGCCATTGAGCACGTGGCTCCCGGCGTCCGGGTGGTTGTTACGGACGACCCGGATCAGGTGCATGCCGCCGATCACGTCGTGTTTCCGGGGCAGGGCGCCATCGGCACTTGTATTCGCGCGATTGACGAGAAAGGATTGCGCGAGGCGCTCACGGAAGCGCTGAACAGCAAGCCGTTTCTCGGTATTTGCCTGGGATTGCAGGCCTTGTATCGATACAGCGAGGAGCACGGGGGCACCGCGTGTCTGGGGGTGCTGGAGGGCGATGTGAAACATCTGACCCATTTGAGCGGAGTTGCCCAATGGCCGAGTGAACTCAAAATCCCGCATATGGGTTGGAACACGGTGCGTCAGAATCAGCCGCACCCCTTGTGGTCCGGCATCGCCCAGGATGCTCGTTTTTATTTTGTCCACAGCTACTGCGCAGTGGGGAAGAGCAACGCGGAAGTCCTGGGAGTCACTGAATACGGTGGTGCATTTACTTCCGCGGCGGGTCGCGATAATTTATTCGCGATACAGTTTCATCCCGAAAAAAGTCAGCGCGACGGGTTAACGCTGCTCAGGAATTTCGTTTTCTGGGATGGCGCCAGTTGATTAACAGTAGGCACGTTAGGACATAAAGACATGTTGTTGATTCCTGCGATTGATATCAAGGACGGAAAATGTGTTCGTCTGCGGCAAGGCCGTATGGATGATGCCACGGTGTTTGCTGACGATCCGTTGGATGCGGCTACGCGGTGGGTGGAGGCCGGCGCTAAGCGATTGCACATCATAGATCTCGACGGTGCCTCGACCGGTAAACCGATAAACCGGGAATTAGTGCGGCGGATCACCGCGACCTATCCCGAGATTCCGGTTCAGATCGGTGGTGGGATACGTGACGAGGACACGGTTCAGGCATACCTGGATTTGGGGGTCCAATACGTCATTCTCGGCACGCGCGCCGTCAATGAGCCGCACTTCGTCAGCGATCTTTGCGCCGCGTTTCCCGGGCACATTGTCGTGGGGCTGGACGCCAAGGACGGAAAATTGATGGTGGACGGGTGGTCAAAGCTGGCTAAACACGACTTAATCGATCTGGCGCGACATTTCGAGAACGACGGTGTCGAAGCGATTATTTACACCGACATCTCGCGTGACGGCATGTTGACCGGTGTCAATATCGAGGCGACGAAGTTGCTCGCCGAATCAATTCGGATTCCGGTTATCGCCGCCGGCGGCATCACTGATCTTGATGACATACGGCGCCTGTGTGAGATCGCGGATGCCGGTGTGTTCGGCGCTGTCACTGGGCGCGCGATCTACGAGGGCACCCTGGATTTCGCCGCAGCCCTGAAAATGATCGAACAAGCCGGCTCCCACGTGCGTGACGAGTCCCCGGCGTAATCCTGACAAGATGCGGTTAATGAGCCATCCTGTTGATATAGTTCTCGGCGCATTGCGAATGGGTTGAGTCCAATGGGTCTGGCTAAGCGCGTTATTCCATGCCTCGATGTCGACGCCGGGCGCGTCGTCAAAGGTGTGCGTTTCGTGGACATCCGTGATGCCGGCGATCCGGTGGAAGTGGCGTGCCGGTATGATCAGCAGGGTGCCGACGAGATCACTTTCCTGGATATCACCGCCAGCTCGGATGACCGGGATACCATTATTCACGTGGTCGAAGATGTGGCCAGCGAGGTGTTCATTCCGCTGACCGTCGGCGGCGGAATCCGCTCACTGAACGATATCCGGCTTATGCTCATCGCCGGTGCGGATAAAGTCTCGATCAATACGGCCGCCGTTCACCGGCCCGAGTTCGTCGGCGAAGCCAGCAATCATTTCGGCGCCCAGTGCATCGTCGTGGCGATAGATGCCAAACAGGTGGCGCATGGAGACCAGCCGCGCTGGGAAATATTCACCCACGGGGGGAGAAAACCCACGGGCATCGACGCCATAGACTGGGGCAGGCGCATGGCGGATCTCGGCGCCGGCGAGATCCTGCTGACGAGCATGGATCGCGACGGAACTCGCGACGGATTCGATTTGTTGTTGACCCGCACCATGGCTGACGCGGTGCCGGTCCCGGTGATAGCATCCGGCGGCGTGGGCAATCTGGAGCATCTGGCGGAGGGCATTATCGACGGCCACGCAGATGCGGTTCTTGCCGCCAGCATCTTTCACTTTGGCGAGTACACGGTTGCGGAGGCCAAACGCTGCATGGCGGAGAAGGGTATCGAAGTACGCCTGTAGCGCGGCCGATAGCCGCCTACGGCGCGCGCCGCAATACATTCCTGAAGGAACCACGCTTCGCGCCACGATCTCGGTTAAAATGTCGGTTATGAACAAATCGTGGCTAGATGAGGTGAAATGGAACGCCGACGGACTCGTCCCCGCCATCGCCCAGGAGGCCGGCAGCGGAACGGTGTTGATGGTCGCGTGGATGAACCGGGAGTCATTGCAACTCACCGCCGAGCGCGGCAAGGCGGTTTACTGGTCGCGCTCCCGTAAGCGATTGTGGCGCAAGGGCGAGGAGTCCGGCCACGAACAGTTGGTGCAAGAGATTCGCCTCGATTGCGATAATGACGTAATACTGCTGCAGGTTGAGCAGCAAGGTGGTATCGCCTGCCATACCGGGCGCCACAATTGCTTTTTTCAACGTTTGGAAGACGGCGCCTGGCAGACCGTGAGTGCGCCAATCAAGGATCCCGAAGATATTTACGGCGGTGGGCGAGGATAGTCGCCTTGCAGCCCGATTCGCAGTCGATACTCGACCGGTTGGCGCGGGTGCTGGAATCGAGAAAAACCGCCGCGCCGGAGGGCTCCTACGTGGCCAGCCTGTACCGCCAGGGTATCGGCGAGATTTTGAGAAAGGTGCAAGAAGAGGCTGATGAAACCGTGATCGCCGCGACATCGGGCGACCTGGATCAGTTGGTTTATGAGACGGCGGATCTATGGTTTCATACCTTAGTCATGCTCGTGCATCAGGGATTGCGTCCCGATGATGTCTTGTGCGAACTCGAACGCCGATTCGGCGTTTCGGGGTTCGAAGAAAAGGCGAACCGCAGCAAAGGCGGTTGACCCTGCACGGGCTTTGAAGAGTAACCGAAATAGGAGATACGACGATGGGTTTTGGCGGCATTAGTATCTGGCAGCTGTTGATCATACTGTTAATTGTGGTATTGCTGTTCGGCACCAAGAAGTTGCGCAATATCGGCTCCGACTTGGGCGGCGCGATCAAGACATTCCGCAAATCAATGAAAGAAGATGCAGAATCTGAGTCCGAGGAGCCGGCCCAGATCGAGAGCAAAGAGGACCAGCCGGTTGACAATGAGGTTCAATCTGCCCACAAAGACAAGGCCTAGCCTAGTCCGAATACCCGCTTGCCGAGTGGCTTGTTGCTATGTTTGACATCGGATTTTGGGAGTTGGCCCTGATTGGCGTCGTGGCGTTGCTGATTCTGGGGCCGGAACGACTCCCGACGGTGGCGCGCACAGCGGGGCTGTGGTTGGGGCGCGCGCGTCGGTTTATGTCTGACGTTAAGGCCGACATCGACAACGAATTGAGAAGCGAGGAACTGCGCGCACTCAAAGATATCGGCGCCGACCTGAAGACTGCGACAAGCGACTTGGATGATGTGGGTAGAGAGCTCAATGAAAACGTAGTCTCCGACGACACTTTGGCCGATGCGATTAACCAGTCGGCCGGGGTTGAGGATGCGGAAGAATCCGCCGAAACGGCGAAGGCCCCTGCGAAAGAGAATGCCGGCGCCGGCTAAAAATCCCACCCCGAAGGATACGTTTATCTCCCATCTGCTCGAGCTGCGTGATCGCTTGTTACGCAGCATTCTCGCGGTGTTGGTTATATTCCTGATCGCCGCCCCGTTTGCCAACACCCTGTACGAATATTTCGCCGCGCCGTTGATGGCGGCGTTGCCGGAAGGCAATACCATGATCTCTACCGAGCCGCATGGTCCATTCTTCGTACCTTTCAAATTCGCCTTTGCGGTTGCGGTTGCGGTTGCCATTCCCTATCTGCTTTATCAGCTTTGGGAGTTTGTCGCGCCAGGATTGTATATCAATGAAAAACGTCTGGTCATGCCATTGCTGGCATCCAGCACGTTGTTGTTTTATCTCGGTGTCGCGTTCGCGTATTACCTGGTTTTTCCGATCATCTTCACTTTCTTCGCCAGTACCGCGCCCGAAGGCGTGGCGGTTATGACCGACATCAATGCCTACCTGAGTTTTGCCTTGAAGCTGTTCTTCGCGTTTGGAGTTGCGTTTGAGGTGCCGATCGCGACGGTGCTGCTGGTGAAAACTGGTGTCACGACACCGGACCGGCTGGCTGCAAAACGTCCCTACATCATCGTCGGAGCATTCGTGGTGGGCATGATGCTCACGCCGCCGGACATCTTTTCCCAGACCATGCTTGCCGTGCCGGTATGGGTGTTGTTCGAGCTGGGGGTCGTCCTGTCGCGGCGCATAAAACGCAAGGATGACGACGCAAGGGACCCGGATCAGGACGACGCCGATGATGCAGGCGGTGATGAGTTCGCCGAATTGGACGGCGAAGACATGAACCGGGAGTTCGCGTCTGCTGAGAAAGAGTTGGATGAACTATGACTCACACTCGCCGCTGAGGCGTAGGCGCGAGTGCCGGCGCCGGGTCGTGGCGCGTGCCGCGGGCAACCTCGGCGCCGGGTGCCGGCTGGTGGCGTTGTTGGCGTTCGCCGTTCCGGTCTATGCGGCGCCGGCGCTGGTCAATCGTCTGGCCGACCATCCCTCGCCGTATCTTGCCCTCCATGGCTCAGACCCGGTGGCGTGGCAGGAATGGAATGCGCCGGCGACACGCATGGCGAGAGAACAAGGAAAGCTGCTGTATCTGTCCATCGGTTATTTTTCCTGTCACTGGTGCCACGTCATGCAGCGCGAGAGTTATAAGAATGCAAAAATCGCCGAGCTGCTGAACACGCATTACATTCCAGTCAAAGTGGATCGAGAGTTACAACCGGCGTTGGACGCGCAGATGATGGATTTTGTTGAAACCATTCAGGGCCGCGGCGGGTGGCCGCTCAATGTGTTTCTGACCCCACAAGGGCATCCCCTCTATGCGGTGCTGTATCTGCCGCCCGCCAATTTCGAGGACCTGTTGCTTCGTCTGCATCAGTTGTGGCAACAGGACCCGGAACGGCTGCAGGAAGTGGCGCGTCGCGAAGCGAAGGGCGGAGAGGGCCCGGGTGCTCCCGAGTTGTCTCCCGGGCAGGTGGCGGAACACACAAAAAACCTGGTGCGCGCGGCGCTGCAGCACGCCGATGACATCCAAGGCGGATTCGGCTCGCAGAGCAAGTTTCCGAGCGTCCCGCAGTTGCAGTTTCTACTCAACCAATACACCCGCGAGCCTACGGAAAACATTCGTGGTCTGTTGGAGCTGACCTTGGATCAGATGGCCACACGCGGCCTGTTTGACCATATCGGCGGAGGCTTTTTCCGTTATACGGTGGATCCGGATTGGGAGACGCCGCATTTCGAGAAGATGCTGTACGACAATGCCCTGCTTGCGCGCTTGTACCTGCGGGCGGCAGCCGCATTACGCCGCGATGATTATCTGAATGTGGCGCGCCGGACGCTGGATTTCATGATGCGGGAGATGACCGACGCGAGCGGCGCTCTGTACGCTTCTTTGTCCGCAGTGGATGACCAGGACGTGGAGGGAGGGTATTACTTGTGGGACGATGCGGAGTTGCTTCGTGTATTGAACGCCGAGGAATACAAAGCTGCCAAGCGGGCGTGGCGGATGACCGACGCACCACCGTTCGAACACGGCTACTTGCCGATGGGCGGTGGAGACCTGGCGTCCATTGCCGGGGACAACAGCGGCAGCGAAGACGAGGCAAAGGCGATATTGGCGCGCGCGCGGCACAAGCTGAAAGCAATACGGGACGGACGCGGATTGCCGGTGGACAAGAAACTGCTTGCAGCCTGGAATGGTCTGGCGTTGGCAAGCTTCGCCGAGGCGGCGCGGGTGTTACGGGATCCCGGTTACGCTAACGTCGCGCGTCGCATCAAGGACTATCTGGCGACCGAATTGTGGGACGGTAGTCGCCTGCGCCGCGCGGTCAGCAAAGATTCAGCACTCGGGCAAGTAGTGTTGGAGGACTATGCGTATGTCGCTGAAGGACTGCTGGCATGGTCGGAGTTTCGCGAAGATGAGGCGACGCTGCGTCTTGCCGCCGAAGTGATTCGCGAGGCATGGAGCCGGTTTTATAAAGACGGTTGGAGCTTGGCGGAACACATCCTCATCGCCCAGGCGCCGACCCGGGACGTATTGATGGACGGGCCGATGCCCGGACCGTCCGCCGTCCTCGCCCAGGCGTCGCTCAGGCTCGCGCAGCGAACCCGAGACAAGCAGCTTAGAAATCGAGTGTTTTCCGTATTGAACAGTGGGCATGACGAGATCGCGCAGAATCCGTTTTGGTTCGCGAGTCACATCGAGGCGATGATCACCGCGCAACGAGCCGCCGGAACCCGCTGAGCGGATTGTCCCACGGCGTTGGATGCGCCCCAAGCCGGATCCGGCCTTTCCCCTGGTGGGGTTCGTGCACTTGGCCGCGCCGGGGGTACGGCGCGGGTATAGGCTGAATTGCGGGTGTTTTCGCCTGCCGTTCGGGGGCCTTGACAGGTCTGATATACTGACTCGGTTTGGACCGGTTGCAGGTGCTTGATCCGAGGCGAGACTGCCTCCGCAATTGACAAAGTAACGCTAGCAAGCGTTCGAGACATAAGATTCCTCCCGCCCGTTCGGCGGGACACCAATCCCTGAGGAGCGTTATTGTGGACGATCGCGTAGACAATAAGCGGCGCCGATTTTTGACCAATATTACAGCTGCCGCGTGGGCCTTGGGCGGTACGGTTGCCGCGATTCCCTTTGTGCGCAGCATGACACCCAGCGAACGCGCGAAAGCCGCAGGTGCGCCGGTGGCAGTCGACATCAGCCGCTTGGAGCCGGGCCAGATGATGACAGAAGAATGGCGCGGCAAGCCGGTCTGGGTGATTCGCCGTACCCCGGATATGCTGCAAAAACTCACCGGCATAGACGATGTTTTGGCCGATCCCGCTTCCGAACGCAGCGAGCAGCCCCAGTACGCACAGAATCCTCACCGCTCGCGGTTGCCGGAGGTGTTGGTAATGATCGGTGTGTGCACCCATCTGGGTTGCTCCCCGGTGCAAAACTTTGTAATCGGCCCGGCGTCCGGACTCGGCGAAGACTGGCCCGGGGGGTTCTTCTGTCCTTGCCATGGTTCCAAGTTCGATCTTTCCGGGCGTGTTTATAAGAACGTGCCGGCGCCCACCAACCTGGTGGTGCCGCCGTACAAGTTTCTGAACAACACCGTAATTCTGGTTGGTGAAGACGATGGGGGTACGGCTTAATGATCAGGGTATTGAATTGGGTAGACGAGCGATTTCCGATCAGGAAACTCTGGAACGAACACCTGGCGGAGTATTACGCCCCTAAGAATTTCAATTTCTGGTACTACTTCGGTTCGCTGGCGATTCTGGTGTTCGTGATTCAGGTGGTAACGGGTGTGTTTCTTACCATGCACTACAAGCCGTCATCGGAGCATGCGTTTGCGTCGGTGGAATACATCATGCGCGATGTGCCCTGGGGATGGTTGATCCGTTATACGCACGCGGTGGGGGCCTCGGCATTTTTTGTAGTGATATATCTGCACATGTTCAGGGCGCTTCTTTACGGCTCACATCGAGCGCCCCGTGAGCTCGTGTGGCTGCTCGGATGTGTCATGTTTGTGCTGCTGATGGCCGAGGCGTTCATGGGTTACCTGTTGCCGTGGGGAAACATGTCGTATTGGGGGGCGCAGGTGATCATCTCCCTGTTTACCGCCATCCCCTGGGCCGGGGAGGCGTTGGCGGAGTGGTTGCGCGGCGACTTCGTGGTGTCCGATGCGACGTTGAATCGCTTCTTTGCCTTTCATGTGGCGCTGATACCGCTGATATTGACCGGGCTTGTGGTCATCCATATCCTGGCGCTGCACGCCGTCGGGTCCAACAATCCGGATGGTATCGAAATAAAAAAGAATAAGGACGAGAACGGCATCCCCAAGGATGGCATCCCTTTCCATCCGTACTACACGGTGAAGGACCTGTTCGGGGCGGTGGTGTTTCTAATAGTGTTTCTTGGCGTCGTGTTCTTCTTGCCTGAGATGTTCGGCTTGTTTCTGGAGAAGGATAACTTCCTGCCCGCGAGTATCTTGCAGACGCCGCCGGATATTGTTCCGTTGTGGTATTTCACACCGTTCTACTCCATTCTGCGGGCAGTCACTTATCCGCTGTTTGGCATCGACGCCAAATTTTGGGGTGTCGTGTGCATGGGGTTGTCTATCGTGTTTTTCTTTCTGCTCCCATGGCTGGACCGGTCGCCGGTGAAGTCGATCCGCTATCGGGGTTGGATGTATAAAACTGCGCTTACTTTGTTTACCATCAGTTTTATCGTGCTGGGGTATCTCGGGATGAAGAACCCGCAACACGTAGACCTGTTTTTGTTTCCCAACCTGGTGTGGGCGCAGATATTTTTCTTCGTTTACTTCGGTTTCTTCTTGCTCATGCCTCTGTATACGAAGTGGGATAAAACAAAACCAGAGCCGGAAAGAGTGACTTTCAAATGAAAAGAGTAATCGCGTTTTTGTTGTTGGTCACGAGTGCACCGTGGAGTATGGCCGCCAGCGAGAAGTTGCCGCTGGATTCAGTTTATATCAACTTGAGTGACACCGCTTCGTTACAACGCGGCGCACGTTTGTTCGTAAATTATTGTTTGTCGTGCCACAGCGCCGCGTACATGCGATACCGCCGCATCGGAGAAGACCTCGGTATCAGCGAGGATTTGTTGAAAGAAAATCTCATGTTTGCGGGCGATAAACCCGGTGATTTAATGAAAACCACCATGCCGGCGGACTACGCCAAGTCTTGGTTTGGCGTGGTGCCGCCCGACCTCACCCTCGCTGCGCGGGTGCGTAAGCCGGATTGGATTTATACCTACCTGCGCAGCTTCTATCTGGACGAAAAATCTCCGAGTGGTTGGAACAACAGCCTGTTCCAAAATGTGGCGATGCCGCATGTGCTCTATGGACTGCAAGGCAATCAACGGCTCGTGTCCAAAAGCAGCGAGGAAGACGGCAAGCCCGTATTCATGCTCGAGCAACCGGGAAGCATGACTCCGGAAGAGTACGATGAAGCGATGAGGGATCTGACCAATTTTCTGGTTTATCTGGGCGAACCGGTCAAACTCGATCGATACCTCATCGGGGTATTCGTTATATTGTTCTTGGCAGTATTGCTGGTTTTGTCGTACCTGTTGAAAAAGGAATATTGGAAGGAACTGCATTGAGCGTGGTTGACGTTCCCGCCTATTTGTAAAAATACAGTAACAGCAGAGCATAAAATAATGGTGACCCCATCAGGCAGGAAACCAATCATGGCGCTGTACTCAGGTACAGACTGTTTATACAGCCATGGATGCCGCATCGTGTTGTTCGAGAAGGAAGTCGAGTGCCAGATCATCTATGTCGATGATCAACGGCCTTCAGACGAACTTGCCGAGCTGAATCCATACAACGAAACCCCGACGCTGTTGGACCGGGATCTGGTGCTGTATGGGGCTCAGATCATCAATGAATACCTCGACGAACGCTTGCCCCATCCGCCTCTGATGCCGGTAGACCCGGTGAATCGAGGCCGGGCGCGACTGATGATTTCGCGTGTGCAAAGGGATTGGTTGAAACCCATGATCAACGATCGTGACGCCAACCGGTCGGATAGCACACAAATTCGATCCGCCGTGCGCGACGGTTTGATTGCGATTTCACCTCTTTTCCGAGAGCAGGCGTACATGCTCGGTGAGGAATTCAGTCTGGTGGATTGTTTTGTAGCGCCGCTGCTGTGGCGGTTGAAATCGTTGGATATAGAGTTGCCACGGCAGGCTAAGCCGGTGCTCGATTACGCACAAAGGCTGTTCGAAAAGTCATCATTCGCGTCGAGCCTCAGTGAAGTAGAGAGAGAATTGAGTTAGACGGGAGTCGATGACGAGTACTAAACCATACCTCATTCGTGCGATCCGGGATTGGGCAATGGACAACGATCTTACGCCGCAAATACTCGTGGATGTCACGATGGAGGGGGTTGAGGTGCCCGAACAACATGTCAATGCCGGACAGATTATACTCAATATCGCTGACCAGGCGGTCAAACTGCAGCAAATGGACAACGACGTGATGTCGTTCTCCGCCAGATTCGCGGGAGTGTCGCGCCAAGTCACCGTGCCCATGGATTCGATTATCGCTATCTACGCCCGCGAGAACGGGCAGGGCATATTCTTCCGGGATCCCCAGAACCCCACCGAGCCCGGGCCGGAAACGACCAGCAAACCTACAAAGCCCCATCTCAAGCTCATCAAATGACAACGCTTGGGCGCGCTTGAAATCGGTTCGTGCGCACCTTATCTAAATCTATTTAGACGTTGTTGCAATCAGGCGCCAATATGACAGATAAGATTTTGCATTCCATGCATGGCACCACCATAGTGTCGGTCCGGCGCGGGAACAAGGTGGTTATCGGAGGGGACGGACAAGTCTCCATGGGCCCAACTATCATGAAAGGCAACGCGCGCAAGGTGCGGCGATTGGCAAAGGATCGGGTGGTGGCCGGCTTCGCCGGGGGCACCGCCGACGCTTTTACGCTATTCGAGCGTTTTGAGGCCAAGCTGGAAAAGCACCAGGGCAACCTGACCCGTTCGGCAGTGGAGTTGGCCAAAGACTGGCGCACCGATCGTATGTTGCGCCGGCTGGAGGCGTTGTTGGCGGTGGCCGACAAGCAGGTGTCCCTGATCATCTCCGGCAATGGCGATGTCATCGAGCCCGAGGACGGGTTAATGGCAATCGGCTCGGGAGGTCCCTACGCCCAGGCGGCGGCACGGGCGTTGTTGGACAACACGGACCTGGAGCCGCGGGTGATCGTCGAGAGAAGCCTCGATATCGCCGCTGATATTTGTGTCTACACCAATAGGAATGTGACTATCGAAGAGCTGGAGGGTTGAGCTGAAGATGTCATCGATGACACCCCGTGAAATTGTTGAAGAACTGGACAAGCACATCGTCGGTCAGGACGCGGCCAAACGGGCGGTAGCGATTGCCCTGCGGAACCGTTGGCGCCGTCGCCAGGTCGCGGACGAGGAACTTCGCAGTGAGATTACGCCGAAAAATATCCTCATGATTGGCCCCACCGGCGTGGGGAAGACGGAAATCGCCCGGCGCCTGGCCAAACTGGCGAAGGCGCCGTTTGTTAAAGTTGAAGCGACGAAATTCACCGAAGTGGGTTATGTGGGACGGGAAGTGGATTCCATCATCCGCGACCTCGTTGACACCGCCGTGAAGATGACCCGAGAAGAAGAGATCGAAAAGGTACGTCCCCGCGCCGAGGATGCCGCGGAGGAGAGAATTCTCGATATCCTGCTTCCGCCGGCGAGAGAATTCGGTAACAACGAGCGTGGGCCCGATTCCGAGGATAGTGCCGGCAGACAACGTTTTCGCAAATTGTTGCGCGAGGGCCAGCTCGACGATAAGGAAATTGAGATCGAAATAAGCGCGCCCTCTATGGGGGTGGAGATATTCGGACCGCCGGGAATGGAGGAAATGACGGGCCAGCTGCAGAACATGATGCAGGGGTTCGGAGGCCGCAAGACCAGCACGCGGAAAGTCAATGTAGCGGAGGCGCTGAAGCTGCTCACGGAAGAGGAGGCGGCGAAATTGGTGAACGAAGAGGAGATAAAGCTGCGGGCCCTGGAGCGCGCCGAGGAAGACGGCATCGTATTTCTGGACGAACTCGATAAGATCGTGGGCCGATCCGAGGCGCATGGTCCCGATGTTTCGCGTGAAGGCGTGCAGCGGGATCTGCTGCCGTTAGTGGAGGGCAGTACGGTGTCCACCAAGTACGGAATGGTTAAAACGGATCACATATTATTCATCGCCTCGGGTGCATTCCAGTTGACCAAGCCCTCAGACCTGATTCCAGAGTTGCAGGGCCGTTTACCGATACGCGTCGAGCTCAATGCGCTCAACACCGAGGATTTCGTAAGAATTCTCACTGAGCCGGATGCGTCGTTGACCGAACAGTATCAGGCGCTGCTCGGCACCGAGGGTGTGTCTTTGAGCTTCACGGAAAACGGTGTGAGGCGTGTGGCCGAACTTGCATGGCAGGTCAACGAGCAAACCGAGAATATCGGCGCGCGCCGCCTGCATACCATGATTGAGCGCCTGCTGGAACTGGTTTCGTTTGAGGCCGCGGACCGCGACGGCCAACAGGTAGTTGTCGACGCCGACTACGTCGACGAGCAGTTGCAGGACGTGCTTGGAGACGAAGATCTTGCGCGGTATATCCTGTAAACACATACGGGCTGTTGTATCCCTTGAAATCCAATTTGTTACCCCCATCTAAAAACCAGCAACGCGGTACATACCGCAACATTTAGATTGGAGGTATCGATGAACCAACTGGTAAGAGCTCCTGAACGGCATTCCGTTTGGGACGTATTCAACGATCTGGATAATGTCTTTGAGGGCTTGCTGCGACCGACGCGCAGAAACTTCGATGGCGGATCCCTGGTGCCGGCAATGGACGTCAGCGAGACCGACCACGAGTACCTGGTGAAGGCCGAACTCCCGGGAGTCAAGAAAGACGACCTGGAGGTGTCAATCCAAGACGGCGTTCTCACCGTCAACGCGGAAACCAAGTACGAAAACGGGCAAAAGGAGAACGGACGCACCATCCGTCAGGAACGGCGTTACGGAAAATACGTACGCAGCATGCGTCTGGGTAGCGAAATCGATAAGGAAAAGGTCGAGGCGGAATACAAGGACGGCGTGCTGTCGCTGCGATTGCCGAAGGCGGAGGCGGTGAAGCCGAAGAAGATTGAAGTCAATATGGTTTGACCGGTAACTGAAAATCGGATTGCATCCATAATCAAGGGCCGCGTAAGCGGCCCTTTTTTGTCTTTTATCCTGAGCGACGGATGCTCGTTGAAGTGAACCACGATGATTATCCACGCATTTTCTTGTCACTAATGCGCGTGGGATTGGTATAGTAATAACAACAACATCACGAATCAGGTCACCCCATGTCGATCTCTACCCAGGCGGCCAAAAACATCGCCGTCGTCTTGAATGAGGCGCTGCCGTACATACAACGCTTTCACGGCAAGACGATGGTAATAAAGTATGGCGGCAACGCGATGGTTGACGACGGTTTGAAGGAAGGATTTGCGCGGGACGTGGTATTGATGAAGTTGGTGGGAATGAATCCGGTCGTGGTGCATGGCGGCGGGCCGCAGATCGGTCGCCTGTTGGAGCGCATTGGAAAAAAATCAGAATTCATTCAGGGGATGCGCGTCACCGACCAGGAAACCATGGACGTTGTGGAGATGGTGCTCGGCGGTTCGGTAAACAAGGAGATTGTGAACCTGATCAACAATCACGGCGGGCAAGCCGTCGGTCTGTCAGGTAAAGACGGCAGGATGATCCGCGCCAGGCGCTTGGTGCTGCGCAGCGACGCCGTCGAATTGGACCACTCCGAGATCATTGATATCGGTCACGTCGGCGAGGTGGAGTCGATAGACCCGCGGGTGGTGGCGACCTTGGACGAGCAGGATTTCATACCGGTGATCGCACCCATCGGCGTCGGCACGGATGGGCACACTTACAACATCAACGCCGACACCGTGGCCGGGAAGCTGGCGATTACCTTGGGCGCGGAAAAACTCATACTGCTCACCAACACCCACGGCGTATTGAACAACGAAGGTGAACTGCTCACCGGCCTGACCGCCGGGGAGATCCGTCAGCACATCGAAACCGGCGTCATCAGCGGCGGTATGTTGCCCAAGGTGAACTGCGCGCTGGATGCGGTGAGCAGCGGGGTGCGCACCGCCCACATCATCGACGGACGCGTGGAGCACGCGGTGTTATTGGAGGTCTTTACCGACGAGGGGGTTGGGACCCTGATCAAGGGGTAGTGGGCTATAACTTTCGACTGCCGACCGCGAGTTGTTGGCAGCGCGCGACGTTTTCCATCATGCGACGCGAGAACACATCAGTTATTGCTCCACTATCGCTGCGCATTTGCGCTTTATCCACAAAAAACGGCGCGCCGACAGCTATGTAAACGGTGGAAAAAGGTTTTGGGATTTTATGCTGGTCCCAGCTCTTTTCCAGCACCCACTGGCGGGAGGCCTCGATGTGATATGGCACCAGCGGACACCCGGAGAGTACGGCAATCCACAGCGCGCCCGGGTGCAATTGATACTTGGGCCCGCGCGGGCCGTCGGGGGTGACCGAAGCCAGGTGGCCGGCGCGAAGCGCGCGCACCATGTCCCGCACCGCCTTGTCGCCGGCGGCTGAAGTCGAACCTCTGATAGGCATATTGCCGAAGGCGGCGATGCCGCGGGCGATGAGCTCGCCGTCGTCGCTGGCGCTGGCCATCATGGCGATACCCTGACCGCGCTCGGCCCACACCCCAGCGGCGGTGTTGTTGTGCCAGGCCACGTAGATCCACGGCTGGCCCTGGCTCTTGAGAGGATCGAGATGTTCCTCGCCGACGCGCCGCACGCGGCAAGTGGCCATCACTGTTTGCATGAGCCACTTGTAAGCAACCGGGACTATGCTAAGAACGAAGCGATTCAAGCCGGTCCGTGAGACGCTGGTGGGTTACTGGTCACGACGGTTTGCGATCTTTTTCTCCAGATTCTGCACGCGTTGGCGCAACTCGTGAAGCTTGCGAAAAGTTGCAATGTTGCGGCGATAATCGCGAAAAGGCTGGGGAGGCGTTGTTGCGTAGACGCCGGGCTCGGTGATGTCTTCGGTGACGCCGCAGCGATGCACCAGGACGACGTCGTCGGCGACAGTCTTGTGGTCGAGAGTGCCGGTTTGCCCGGTGGCGATGACCCGTTTTCCGAAACGGGTCGAGCCGGCGATACCGGTTTGCGCAACGATAATGCAGTCTTCACCTAAAAATACGTTGTGGCCGATGTGACACAGCGCATCGAGCTTGCAGCCGGCGCTGATGCGGGTTTCAAAATAGGTGGCGCGATCGATGGTGCAATTCGCGCCGATTACCACGTCGTCCTCAATAACCACGTTGCCGAGCTGAGGTATGCGGTGGTTCCGCTTGTTGTCGTCTTGAACAAAACCAAAACCCTCGGCGCCGATGACACAACCCGGCTTGAGGATGACCCGTTTGCCGATGTGGCACCCGTGTCCTATGTACACCCCGGCATGAACCACCGTGTCATCGCCGATGACCGCGTCGTGCTCGACGACCGCATTGGCGAGCAGCACGCAATTTTCGCCCAGTTGCACGCCGCGGCCGATAACCACTCCGGGACCGATCATGGCGTTTGCCGGGACCGCCACCGACTCGTGAACGACCGCGGTGGGATGGCGCGGTCCCCATTCCGACGTACGCGGTTCGTAATCAAAAAACGCGGCGCGCACGATGGCGTGCGCCAGCTTGACATTCGATGTGACGACGGCATCGAGGCCGAGACATTCGGCTATCAGGGGCGCACTGATAATCACCGCCCCGGGCGCGGCCTTGACCACGGCGGTAACGAGGTCCGGACTGTCGACGCACACCAGGGTGCCGGTGCTGGGATTCTCCGCGGGGGACATCGCATCCAGCGCCACGTCATCACCGAGCCGCTCAATGAGCAGATCATTTTGCTCTAATAATTGCCCGATCTCGGATAGTGTCGCCACGACGTGCTCAAAGTCTGAATCCGGACGCGAAGATAACACAGACCGCAAGTGGGGTTGAGGGCGCGATCAATTTGAATCGCGGTTGTAAACCGCTCCCGCAGGGAACAAATCGCGGTTACAAACTGCTGCCCCAAGGCATCAATCGCGGTTACACATCGCTGCCACAGGCTTTAAAGCAGGATGCAGGTTGCCGCAAGGCGGAATCACCCTTATAGCGTAGGGTTTAATACATCAACTCCCGCGGTAAACGGTGGGTTGGCCTGGAATTACCGCAGGAGTATTCTCGGTGGGGAGTTGCCTGCCCGGGGATTAAGGCGGACAATACCTGTGTGTAATAGTAGGTAATAGATGCCAGGCGCTGTCTCGAAAAGCCAGGCATGCCTGCTTAAGCCGAATACCGAGAGGAGGAGGGGGATGAGGGAGACTGGCCGCAAGCTGGGCGTAGGGCCCAGCCTGGCTCCAATTGTACGTGGCCGCGGCGTTTCTGTTTGGAAATCCAGGCTGTCCAGGATCACGCTCGCGGTATCCACCGCGTTGCTCAGCGTGTCGGCGAACGCCAATCCGGTGGGACCCCAGGTCGCGCACGGGCAGGCTCAATTTCTCGCCACGCCCGGCGAGCTCGCGGTGACCAACACCCCGGGCGCGATCATCAACTGGCGGGGATTCTCCATCGCCCGCGACGAGATTGCCCGCTTCATCCAGCAAGGCGCCAACTCGGCGGTGCTGAACCGGGTGCTCGGCTCGGATCCCTCCGCGATCTTCGGACAACTGCTGTCGAACGGCCGGGTGTTCCTGATCAACCCCAACGGTATCGTATTCGGCGCCGACGCGATCATTGACACCGCGGGGTTTTTGGCATCGACGCTGGACCTGAGCGACGCCGCTTTCATTGCCGGCCGTTACGAATTCAAGGGCGACGGTGGCAGCATCGTGAACCAGGGATATATCCGCGTGCGCGGCAACGGCACCGTGGCGCTTATCGCCCCCGATATCGAAAACAGCGGCATCATCCACGCCGAGGGCGGTCAGATCCTGCTGGCCGCCGGGCGCGAGATCACCCTGGCGTCGCTGGACATGGACGACATCCATTTCCGTGTGCAGGCGCCCAGCGACCGGGTGCTGAACCTCGGTAAGCTGATCGCCGAAAACGGCGCCGTGGGGGTGTTCGCCGGAACGCTTGGGCATCACGGTGTCATCTCCGCGAACCGCTTGACCCGCGGCGCGGACGCCAGCATCCGGTTGGAAGCGACGGGCGCCGCGGAGGTGACCGGTATCGTCGACGCCCGCGGCTTCGGGGCGCCGGGTGGGCGCATCGAAATCCTCGGCCTCGATGTCAACCTCTACAGCGCCAGTGTCAACGCGTCCGGCACCGCCGGCGGCGGCACCGTGCTCATCGGCGGCGATTACCAGGGCCGCGGCTCTGTACGTCAGGCGCAGACCACCCTCATCGATGGTGGCTCCAGTGTCGCCGCCGACGCCACCGTGTCCGGGGACGGTGGCACCATCATCGCCTGGTCGACGCAGACCACGACGGTCGACGGCGCGCTGACCGCCCGTGGCGGACCCGCGGGCGGGGATGGGGGCCTGGTCGAGACCTCCGGAAAGCAGACTCTGAATTTCACCTCCAGCGCCGATGTCAGCGCTCCGCGCGGAAACCCCGGCACGTGGCTGCTCGATCCGGAAGACATCACCATCGGCGGCGGACAGGCGGCGAGCATCGAAAGTACCCTGAACAAAGGCGGCAATGTCTATGTAAAGACTTCGGACGGCGGCAGTGGCGAAGGGAACATCTCCGTCAACGCGCCGATTACCAAGACCGAAGGCGGCGACGCCAGCCTCGGTCTGGACGCCCACAATCGCATCGACGTCAACGCGCCGATCACCTCGACGAAGGGCAAGCTCAACGTCAGTTTTCGCGCCGGCCTGGCGATCAATATCAATGCCGGTATCAACACCAACGGCGGCGGCGTCAGCTCCGTCATCGTCGGTGTCGCGCAGTCGCAGCCGAAGGACGACCCGCAGAACGACGCGCAACCGGCGACGCGCAGCGTGATGACGCACCGGCCCGCGAGGATTCAACGCAAACGACCATCAGCGATAAAGCGGCGGCGGATCCGGGGAAACAAACCGCGCCGCGAAGCGCCGCATCAGGCACGGTAGAGGTCATCGATACTCCAGTGGGCGGTGTTGCCGGCACCAACGAGCCGAGTGCGGGCGAACCCGCCGCTCCCGACCTATACACAGGGGCCATTGAGATTGGTGTCGCGCCCGATCCGGCCGGGGCGGATATCGTCCATGTAGCGGAACCTGATGCGGCCGACACCCAGGCCGTAGACACTTTCGTCAACCCGCCGGGTACATTGGCGGACAGCATCGACGGGGCGTCGCAAGTCGACTCTCCCGCCGCGATGCCGCAGGATGTCGCGAACCCGGACTGGGGCACCTCGCCACCGAACGTCGATTCGGTAGTGGTAGCCACCGCTCCGATCGGCGCCGCGGCAAGTCAGCCGGCTCCGGCTCAGGATGCGTTTAAAGATTCCCTAAATATCGTCGTCGACGCGGAGATCGAAACCCAAGGCGGAGAGGTCTTAATCGACGCGGGGCGGTTGGGCAGCGTCGGCGTATTCGCGGACCTCGATGCGTCCAACACCGAGGACGGGCAGACCGGCGGTAACATTGCGGTGCTCGGCGATAACGTCGGCCTGTTCGAAAATGTGACGGTGGATGCATCCGGAGACGCCGGCGGCGGAACAATCCTCATCGGTGGCGACCAACAAGGTCGCGGCGATACACCGACTTCCAGTGCGGTGTATGTCGGGGAGAACACGACCATTCGTTCAGATGCCCTCACCAGGGGTGACGGCGGTAAGATCATCGTGTTTGCCGAAGACAGCGCCAAGATCTACGGCCACATCAGCGCCCGAGGCGGACCAGATGGCGGAGACGGCGGCTTTGTCGAAACCTCCGGCTTGTACAGTCTTCGCGTCACCACCGCACCCGACGTTTCGGCGCCCAGTGGTGACAACGGTACGTGGTTGATCGACCCCATCGCTAACGTAACCGTTGGCGATGAATTCGAAGGCGATTTCAACATCGACATCGACCAGTTTAACGTCTTTGAGCCCTTTGGGCCGGGCGCCGAACTATCAGCGACTACTGTAAAAGATGGACTTCAATCGGGCAACGTTACCATTACGACCGATTGTCTAGGTCCGTGCTTCGGCGGTGAATTTTCGAGCTTTTTTTCTGAAGAGGAAGACTTAGGGAACATTTATTGGGAGGCTGACCTAGACCTGAACGAGATTGGCGTATCCAGTGACTTAACCTTGCTTGCGCACAACAACATCGAGTGGACCGGCTCAATCTACGATTCAGACAACACTTTCGATGATCGTGTGCGTAACCTGACCCTCAGGGCGGATCAAGACGATATAGACGGTGGCACAATCATCGTTGATGGACAATTTGGTGGGGGTGTTATTGACGTTGCTAATGATCTTTCCTTCACGGCGCCGGAGGTGGACTTTTCCAACAACAGCTCCATCTCCGGCTTGGGCACCGTATCTTTCATGCCAGGGTTAGCTACTAGCATCGTGGTTGGCGGAACCACTGACAGTGGTGCCGACGCGTTGGATCTAACCGAGACTGATATTGCTGCGTTGGCCGATGGTTTTGAGTCCATCGTAATCGGCGACGCTGGGGTTGCTGGAACGGAGCCCATTACCGTCGATGACAACGACAACGGCACTAGCTTTACAGATTCGCTGATCCTGAGCTCGGCGGGAGTCGACGGCAGCGTCTCGATTGACGGCGCCCTCTTGGTTGCCGGTTCTCTCATCATCACCGGCAGCGGCGCAACGACCACGCTGAACGCGAACGTGACCACCAGCGGAGACCAGATCTACAACGACGCGGTAGTAATTGCTCAGGACGTGACGCTGAATGCCACCGGCGATGTGGACTTTCTTGGCACCGTGAATTCGGCGGCGGACGAGGCCAACGCTCTGACGGTGAACAGTAGTGGAGTGACGGCGTTTGGTGGTGTGGTGGGTGGTACGAACCGCCTCTCGTCGCTGACCACCGACGCGGCTGGTACAACCGAGCTTATTGAAAACTTTCCTGGTCCAAGCAGAGTACAAACCACCGGTAATCAGACGTACCACGATGCGGTGGTGGTTGGTGGGTTGGTGCATATCGATGCGGGAAGTGGCAATGTTATTTTTGCATCCACGGTGGATGAAGACGGGTTTGGGGAGACCGAGTTGACGGTGACCACAAGCGGTCTGACCCGGTTCAACGCCGCGGTGGGCTTCAATCCCGCGCTTCCCGGAGGGGTGATCGGCAGATTGACCACTGATGGCGGCGGTACCACCGAGATCAACGCGAACATCACCGCCGGTGAGGTGGGCGGTGGTGGCGGTCAGACCATAACATTCAACAATGCCGTAGTGTTAACTAACGATGTCATCCTGACGGATTACGGTTCGGGGGTATTTTTTAGCAGCACGGTGAACAGCGAGGCCGGCGAGGCGAATAATCTGACGATCACGGCGGACACGATTGCCTTCCATGGCGATGTGGGCACGGCGGCGGGTGGACAGTTGGGCACGCTGCAGACCAACGATGTGGTGGAGGAAGGCGGCGAAGGAGGGCCGTCGACGACGATTCTGGATGCGGCGCAGTTTGCGGCGGCGGAGT
>CAMYKW010000023.1 GCA_947259175.1 uncultured Gammaproteobacteria bacterium
CTCGACCCATAGCTCGCTATGGGTCTCGCTCCAGGCACAGCACGCAGCCGCACGAGTCCTGCGCCAGCATCCGGGATCCTGGTGAGAAATGCGGGCTAGCCCGTGCTGCAGATAAAGTATCACATCCGAGTTGGTGGAAACATCGCAACATTCACCGCCATTCTAGCCTGGCGTAATCCACCGCGTAGAATCCGTTTGACAACCGGATGACGGCATTCTTGTGGTGTTCGTCTGCGAGCAGGTCCTGCGCCATCACCCCGACCATTTCTTCATCGCTCCACAAATATTTAAAGGCATAGATCTTCAGGCCCGATCGGGACGTGCCGAGATAACGAACGTCGCGCTTCAGGCGCCGGTCGGAGATCAACGCCGGGCAGGCATCCGCGCCGCCGTTGAACAGGATATTTCCTGTGTTGCCACCGCCGTCATTACAACTAAACGGTACCGCGGTGTTGCCGGCGCCGCTGACGTTGCCGTTGGTCAAATTCGTGGTGAACCCGCCAATGCCGCTGAACGTCGTATTGTTCAGGTCGATGACGCCTCCCGACGCGGGAATTCCTGAGCCAACCTGAATCCCGTCCCCCGAAGTGGTGGAAATCGTGCCGGCGGTCACATTTACACTTCCGGTCATACCTAGAACTGTGCCAACAGAAACCCCATCGTTACCTGTGTTGGAGATGTCGACATTGGCGAAAGTGAAGGTCCCGTTGACATCGTCGATGACAATTCCTTCATTACCGGTGTTATCAATCGTCGTCGTTCCGATTACGTCGAATGTGCCGCTACCGGCAAAAAGGATTGAAATGCCGTTCTGACCGGAAGGGCCGACAAATGTGGAATTTGTCGAAGTCACATTGTTCAGCGTGATGTCGAAATTGCTCGTGCCATTCAGCACGAAGGCGGGGCCACCGTCGGAGTTGATATTGTTCGTACCAAAAAGATTGATGTTGTTTCCGGGTAGCGCCAGGAAACCGACACGCCCGAAGCCGTCTACGGTGCCGTCGGTGTCGATATCCAGATTGGTGAAATTGATGGTGCTGAAATCGGCGATGATATCGACACCGGCGTTGCCCGTTTGCTGGTTGGTGATAACCGTATCCATGAAGCTGTAAGTGCCACCGCCAAGTCCAACAAAAATCGCCGAGAACCCCGCGTTGTCAATGGCGGTCGGAATGTCTACGGTCACGTCCCCGTCCGCGTCCAGAATCTCGATGCCGGACAATGTCGTGTTATTCGCCACGAGCGTATTGGCCCCGACTGGGTTGAAGTTGATCGCTGAGCCCGCACCGGTAGTATTGACGTGGATCAATCCGGCACCGCCGTTTACTGATACGCTGCCGTTGTAGTTGAAGTTGCCGCCTGCCGCGAAGTCGCCGATGTTCACCGCCGCCCCACTCGGATCAGTGATCGAGGTATTGGCGCCGAAAGTAAACGTACCTCCGCTGTCAGTTAATATATCAATGCCGGCGTCTCCGCCATTGAGCGTAGTCGTGCCCTGGAAATCGTAGGCGCCGTCGGCGTTGTCGAACTGCAGCCCATCACCACCGGTGGCATTGATGTTGGTACTTGGATCGAAAGTAAACAGCCCCGTATTACCGCCCGAGATATTGACCGCGGAACCGCTGCTTTGTGTGATTGAACCGCCGGCGTCGAAGGTGACATTGGAATTTCCACCGTTCGCACGCAGACCCGCGGTAGCGGCGTTGTTAATCGTCGTATTGCTGAAGGTGAATGTTCCGGTCGTTCCAAGGAGATCGATGCCTGAAATGCCCGCGTTGTTGATGTTCACCTGTTCGACGGTGGCGTTGTTGGATCCGTTGGCGAAGATGCCAAAGGTGCTCACATTACCGATGTCGAGCCCGCGTACCGTATTGTCGTTGGCGAGGATGATTCCGACGCCGCCCGGGTTGAGGTTGGTCAGGGTCGGTGTCTGTGCGGGTGAACCGGATACGAGAGTCTGGCCGGCGACCACTAGGTCCACACCCTGACCGATGAGTTGCTGGTTGTCTTCGAGGATCATGCCGCCGTCATACTGCGTATCGCTGCCGTCGAATACAAAGATGAAGTCGCCCGGACCGTCGGGATCGACGCCGTCATTGTTGACCTCGGCCAGGCTGGTGAACGGGTCCGTTAAACGCCCGTCGCCGCCGGGGGACGCGGTGTCGTCGATATACCACACCAACTCGTCCACCTCGATAAACACCGTCCCCATTCCGCTGGCGCCGGCGTTGTTCATGATCTGATAAGTAAAACTATCCGTGTCGTTAGCGAATGCCACCGGCGGGTTATAAACAAACGTGCCGTCGGGATTGACCGCCACCTCGCCGCCGTTCGCCGAGATCGGCGCCGCGGTAAAGGTGTCGAACGGATCGTCGTTGGCGAAGATGCTAAGGCCCAGGTCGTCCATGTCAAACAAGGTATTGCCGATGGCGAATGGATTGCCGGCGGCATCGGTGAAGAAATCGTCGACGACCAACAGCGAGTTGAGTTGGAACTCGAACGCGCCGATGTCGGCCTGGCCATCCGCGACGCGGTTCGATCCACGCTGGTCGGTGGGCAGGAACAGCACATTGGAACCACTGTTGGACGCCGGACTGGTACTGGGAATCGCGTGGGTGAGGGTCGGCCCGCCGTTGTCCATCAACGCCCCCAGCTGGGGATCCTGACCGACAATATTATCGGCGCCATTGATGGTGGCCGCCGACGGATCCTCGATCAGGCTGAAGTTGGCGGTAACCGTGCCGTTGATATCGGGCCCGGTGCCGGCTCCCGTGAGCGTGTTGTCGGCCACGACGGTGCTGTCGAGATTGACGACGCCGCCGCCGTTGAAGATGCCGCCGCCGTCACCGTTGGCCTGATTGTTCGCCACCGTGCTGTTGAAGAGATTGAATGTCGCCTGACCGTCGGCAAAGATCCCGCCGCCATCCGTAACCGCAGCGTTCCCGGAGATTGTCGAGTTGATGACATTGATCGTCCCCGACGTTAAACCAAAGATGCCGCCGCCCGCACCCGCGGTGCTGTTGTTAGAGATCGTACTGCGCTCGATGGTCACCGGCCCGTTGCCACCAACGACACTGATCCCGGATGCATCGGCATTGTCCACCGTGCTGTCCCTGATGGTGAAACTCCCGGTCAAATTGTTGATGTCGATACCGGGACCGATTGCGTTGAGCACCCGCGCGTTCTCTATGGTGATGAGCGAAGCCGCATTGTTGAGCTCGATGCCGTCGCGACCATCGCTCAAGATCGATCCATCGACGAAATCAATGACGCCGCCGGTGGTGCCGTCGATGCGGATGGCCCGCTGGCCCAGGGTCTTGTTGATATCCCCGAGGAAGGTCACGTTCGGGGAACCGGTGTCGATGTTCACCCCGATTCCGGTGGGATTGTCCACTCGGGTAGCGGCGCTGAAGGTGAACGTGCCGCCACTGCCGCTTAGGATATCGATGCCGGCGTCACCGCCATTGAGGGTGGTGGTGCCGTTGAAATTGTACGTGCCGTCGGCGTTGTCGAATTGCAACCCGTCGCCGCTGGTGGCGACGACGTCTCCCGCGAAAACGACGTTACCGGTGTGACCGCTGGTCACATTGACCGCGGATTGATTTTGATTTTGCGAGATCGAGCTCAAGACGCCAAAGCTGATGTTGGCCGCACCGCCGTCGATATCGATGCCGGCGGCGCCAGAGGTGTCGGTGATGTCGGTATCGGTAAAGGTGAAGGTGCCGGCACCGCCGTCGATGTCGATGCCCTCGTTTCCGGATAACTCCATATCCAGTTGAAACATGACATTCTGGCCGACATTGTTCAAAAAGATACCGTCACCGGCATCCTGGACCGCGTCCGCCGCGAGGCTGTTAAACACAATGGTGCTCGGACCCAGCGTATCCTGGATCGAAACGGCACGGCCGGCATCGTTGCTAATGGTGCCACCGTAGGTAATATCCGGTGAATTCGTCCCGTCACCGGTTACATTGAACGCGTCGCCGGTGGGATTGGAGATGTCGATATTGGCAAAGGTGAATGTGCCGTTGGAATTGCCGAGGATGTCGATGCCCGCGTCGCCGCCGTTCAAGGTAGTGACGCCGGTCATGGTGTTGAAGTTGTACTGCCCGTCGGCATTGTCGAACTGCAGGCCGTCGCCATCGGTGGCGTCGATATCGACTCCGAAGTTCAGCGTGCCGCTGTGCCCGCCCTGCACGTTCACCGTGATCGCATTATTGGCCTGAGTGATCGAACCGCCGGAAAAGGTCACGTTCGCCGATCCGCCATCGACATCGAACGCGGTGCCGGTCGGATTGGTAATGTCGGTATTGGCGAAGGTAAACGTGCCATTGGAATCGCCTAGGATGTCGATGCCCGCATCACCGCCGTTGAGGGTCACGGCCCCGCTGAACTCGTAAGTTCCGTCGGCGTCGTCGAACCGCAGGCCGTCGCCGTTGGTAGCGTTGATTGTGCTGCCCGGATTGAATACAAACGTCCCGCTGTGACTGCCGATCACGTTGACGGCGCTGCCGTTGTTCCCCTGATTGATGGCCCCGGGGCCGAACAAACCGTTGTCGGGTTCCACCGCCGTCGAACCGAATATGATGGTCGACGTGCCGCCGTCGACGTCGATTCCGGTCCCGCCGGCATCCGTTACCGTGACATCGGTGAAGGTAAACTGGCCGCTGCCGCCGATGATATCGATGCCGGTGGTGCTGTTGATCACGGTGATGCGGTTGACATTCACATTGCCCGGCAGGTTGTCGATCCGCACGCCGGAACCCACGTTGCTCACTGTGAAGTTGGAGATCTCGGAATTGTCGTTGGCGTGAAATGCGGCGCCTTCGATAGACTGAATCACCGGCCGCGGATTGCCGATGCCGTTCACCGCCGGCAGGTCGATCACCCCGAGTTGATCGGTGTTGACCCGATGCTGATTATTACCCCCCTCACCGAGCACGCGCTGATTGGCGGCCACGTTGTAGTTCTGACCGTTGAAGGTGGTCCCGGAATGGACATAAACGATATTCCGGTCGGCCTTATTCGAATCGGCGTCGGCGTCATTCAACGAGCCGTGGGGAGTCTCGATGGTACCGTCACCGGCCGCACCGGAGTCGTTGACGTGGTTGATGGTGATGGGATTCCCACTGTCGGTGAGCACGACATTGCCGTCACCGGAGACCGTCGTGTTCTCCTGAATCACGGTATTGCTGGAAACACGGGTGCTGTTGGAGGTTTGTACACCCACTTGCTGGTCCATGCCCACCTGGCGCCGCTGTTTGTTCTCGGCGAATTCCGACTCCTCGGTCTGCACCCGGACGTCGCGGATGACGTCCTCCGCCAGGCGCGCCTGAATCGGCCGGTTGCGGAACTGCTTCATCGTCTGTTTGGGCGCCTTGAACGGATTCTCGCCCCGCATCAAAGCGCCGACGTCGAACGGAAAGTGCAGCCGCGCCCCCAGAAACCAGTCGGTACCGTTCAGTTCCTTGTCTTCGAACACTTCCGCATCCACCGTAACAAACGGCCCCGCGCGCAACTCCAGCCGCCCCTTGGCTCCCTTGATCTTCTGATCAAACGGGCCGTCAAAATCGTAATACCCGGCAAACAACCGCACCTCGGGCGCCGTGTCCGGCAACGGCAACTTCACCCCCACCTCGGCGTCGACCCCCTTTAGCCCGGCCTCGAACTGCTCGAAAAACATGTCGGTTACCGTCGTCGTGCGCGTCGTGGTCCGCGTCGTGGTCGTGGTGGTGCGCCGCGTGGTCGTCGTCGCCGTCGCCGTGGTGGTCGCGCTACTGCTCGATGCGGCGATGTTATGACCGGTGAAGAACGGGTCGGCGGCCGTGGATGTGGTGGTCGTGCCCACCACCGCACTGGATGTCGATACACTCGTCGAAGTGCGGGTGCTGACGTCGGTTTTGACATCGACATTCACCGCCTGCAACTGCGCCTCGTTGATCAGATCCGTCTTGTCTTCCGGATCGTAGTAGTTGATTCGTGCGTCGAGCCACTTCGACAAAAACTCCAGTCCCGCGCCCCATTGATTGAACCGGTTGTCGTGTTGCGACTTGCGGCTGTCGTAATAGACATTGGCGCCGAGAATGGCGTCGCGATCCCCGAGCTTCTTGCGAAAACCCAGACCGATGTTGCCCTCGGTCTCGCCTTCGTCTTTGAGCGCAAAACGAGGATTGAGAAATAATAAACTATCGTCGGTGCCGTGAAGCGGCGCAAGAATGCTGACAAACCCTTCGCCGGTCTTGTTGCCGACGCGGGCCCCCAGGGTAGTCTGACCGGACGCGCCGTGGCTAAGAGGAGGAACAGCGCAGTAGACCGCGGTCATCAGGCACAGGCCCACGCGTCTCAATCGATGACTTATCCCCGAATGTCGAATCATTGCTCCCCCATCGTTATTGAACTAACACTTCCTGCTCTGCGACCGAGTATATCCCTCCCGACAAACCACTGTCATCATCGCTATCGCGCCGTGACGTCGTCAATCCCGCCGCTATCGTCGGGACAAAAAAAGAGCGGCCCAAGGCCGCTCTTACTGTTTAAGGAAGCTCTGAATAATCCATCCCTGTATTATCAGAGCTCGAAAAACGAAAAGTGCGATTTTCGTTTTTCTCCACAGTTCAATGACTTACGTGATGAGGTTCCTTAATAATTAACGAGTTTTGTCAGTTTACTCGGGGATCGAGGTCGCCGCTTGCGTAACGGTCGGTCATCGCTTCCAGGCTTATGGGTTGTATCTTCGACGCATTGCCGGTGGTGTTGAAGGCCTCGTAGCGAGCCTTGCAGATATCGCGCATCGCCGCGGTCGCCGCGCTGAGGTATTTGCGCGGATCGAAGTTTTTCGGATTCTCATGCAAGTGCTTCCGGATCGCACCGGTCGAGGCCATGCGCAAGTCGGTGTCGATATTGACTTTGCGCACCCCGTTCTTGATGCCTTCCTGGATTTCCTCCACCGGCACGCCGTAGGTCTCGCCCATGTCTCCGCCGTGATCGTTGATGATCTTCAACCAATCCTGCGGCACCGAGCTGGACCCGTGCATTACCAGATGGGTGTCCGGTATGCGCGCATGGATCTCCTTGATGCGCTCTATGGCGAGGATGTCGCCGGTGGGCGGACGCGTGAACTTATACGCCCCATGGCTGGTGCCGATGGCAATTGCCAACGCATCGACGTGCGTATCCTTGACGAATTTGGCGGCCTCTTCGGGATCGGTCAACAGTTGCGAGTGGTCGAGTTTGCCCTCGGCGCCGGAGCCGTCTTCCTCACCGGCCATGCCGGTCTCCAGGGAACCCAGACAGCCGAGCTCGCCCTCCACCGATACGCCGCACGCATGGGCCATATCCACGACCTGCCGGGTCACTCCGGCATTGTAGTCGTAGTCCATCGGTGTTTTCATGTCCTCTCCAAGCGAACCGTCCATCATCACCGAAGAAAAACCGAGCTGAATGGACCGTTGACACACGGCCGGCGAGGAGCCGTGATCCTGATGCATGACTACCGGGATGTGCGGCCATTCCTCGATCGCGGACAGGATCAGATGACGCAAAAACGGCGCACCCGCGTATGTACGCGCCCCCGCCGAGGCCTGCACGATCACCGGACTGTCGGTCTCATCCGCGGCCTCCATAATCGCCCGCATCTGCTCGAGATTGTTCACATTGAATGCCGGCACGCCGTAACCATGTTCGGCAGCATGATCCAGCAGTTGTCGTAAAGAAATAAGCGCCATGTTGTGCTCCTTAATATTACTGATAAATTTATCTTTAAAACCAATACAACGTCTTCGCTCAAACTTTGAGTATCTTCAGGGAATTGGTACCTCCGGTGATACCGGTCAAATCGCCCTTGGTGACGACGATGGAGTCGTCTGTTTTTACTATGCCGAGCCGCCGCAACTCGCGTATCGCCTGTTGTTCGGCTAGATCGGTGCCCATGGCATCCGCCGCCACGAGTATCGGATAAACGCCACGATAAAGCGACACCCGGCGCACCGTCGCGACAATGGGAGACATCGCAAAAATCGGAATCCCGGAGCTGTTGCGCGACATCCACTTCGCGGTCGCGCCCGACTCCGTCATCGCCACAATCGCCGCCACCTGCGCATGATTCGCGGTATACATCGCCGCCATGGCGATCGATTCCTCGGCGGTTTCAAAGCGCGCATCAACACGGTGGTTGAAAGCGACACGATGGCGCTCGGCGCCGCGACAAATGCGATCCATGGCCTTGACCACTTTCGCCGGGTGCTTACCCACCGCTGTCTCCGCGGACAACATCACTGCGTCGGTGCCGTCCATTACCGCGTTGGCGACATCAAGAACCTCGGCGCGCGTCGGCTGCGCACTGTCAACCATAGATTGCATCATCTGAGTTGCCGTTATTACAATGCGATTGGACTCCCGCGCCTGGCGAATGAATCTTTTTTGGATGCCGGGTAACTCGGCGTCGCCGATCTCCACACCCAAGTCCCCGCGGGCGATCATCACTCCGTCAGCGGCGTCAATAATTGCGTCAACATGATCTATCGCTTCCGCACGCTCGATCTTGGCGATTATTCCGCCTTCGCCACCGGCCGCCTGAAACAAATCGCGCGCCTCAACCACATCTTCTCGCGAGCGCACGAAGGAGACCGCCAGATAATCCGCTTGCGCCAGTGCCGCGGTGCGAATATCGGCATGGTCCTTTTCCGTGAGCGCTTCCGCCGATAATCCACCGCCCAAGCGATTCAAACCCTTGAAACCCGTCAATACACCGCCGTTGAGCACCCGGCAACGGATTTGATTGTCCGATACTTGCTCGACTTGCATGACGATGTTGCCGTCATCGAGCAGCAAAACGTCTTCAGCCGCCAAATCATCGGCCAGGCTCTTATGCGTCACGCCAACGCTGTTTTCACTACCCTGGTCGGAATCAAGTTCGGTGTCCAGGGTAAACTGCGCGCCGTCTTCGAGCGTGATTCCGCCTTTCTTGAAACCCTCGATACGAATCTTCGGCCCCTGCAGGTCGACCATCACCCCGACCTGCCGGCGATGCGCCTGGGCGATGTCGCGCACCGTTTCAATGCGCCGTAGGTGATCGTCGGCTTCTCCGTGGGAAAAGTTAACCCGGGCGACGTCCATGCCGCCCTGGATAATCCTTTCCAACTCACCGGGGCGATCGGTGGCTGGCCCCAGTGTGGCCACTATCTTGGTTCGGCGAAGCATGTCCCTATACGAGGCTCTTGGCACGCAACAAACAAGTCACCTTGATCGACCCTATACGAGTGCAACACCGCCGCCGCAAACGCGCAGCTTGCGCATTTTGATTCCTGCCTGCGGCTGCGTTTGCTTCTTCGCCCGACCCGTTAACTTTGCGCACGCTGCTCCAACATCGCCACCGCGGGAAGCTTCTTCCCTTCCAGGAATTCGAGAAACGCACCGCCGCCGGTGGAGATGTACGAAATCCTATCGGTGAGCCCGTATTTGTCCACCGCGGCCAAGGTGTCACCACCGCCCGCTATCGAAAAAGCGCTGCTGTTGGCGATCGCCTCGCCCAGGATTTTGGTCCCGGCGCCGAACTGGTCGAATTCGAACACGCCCACCGGACCATTCCACACGATGGTTCCGGCGGACTGCATCATCTCACCGTAACGCTCCGCGGTCTCGGGTCCAATGTCGAGGATCATGTCTTCGTCGCCGACTTGGTCAACCGGCTTGATCGTGGCCGTTGCCGCCTCGGAAAACTCGTTGCTCACGACCACGTCGGTGGGGACCGGAATCTCTCCACCCTTGGATTTGGCGGCATCCATCAAGCGCTGCGCCTCGGGAATCAGGTCATGTTCGCAGAGCGACTTACCCACCGGGTGGCCGGCGGCGGCGATGAAGGTGTTGGCGATACCGCCTCCGGGTATCAATTGGTCGACCACCTTGGACAACGAATCGAGCACAGTGAGTTTGGTGGAGACCTTGGATCCGCCGACAATCGCGGCCATCGGACGGCTGGGATTGCCGAGCGCCTTGCCCAGGGCGTCCAGCTCAGCCGCCAACAGTGGGCCGGCGCATGCCACGGGGGCGTGTTTGGCCACTCCATGAGTCGAGGCTTGGGCGCGATGGGCGGTGCCGAAGGCATCCATCACGTATACGTCGCACAGCGACGCCATCCTGCGGGACAAACTATCATCGTCGGCTTTTTCTCCCGCGTTGAAGCGCACGTTTTCGCACAAGACCACCTCGCCATCGGCCATGTCCAGCCCTTGCAACCAATCCTTGACCAGCCGCACCGGGGCATCCAACAGCCCGGAGAGATGTTCCGCCACCGGCGCCAACGAGAACGCCTCGTCGTATTCTCCCTCCTTGGGACGACCCAGGTGGGTCATCAACATTACCTTGGCACCGGCTTTCCGCGCGTGCTCGATGGTCGGCAACGATGCGCGTATGCGTTTGTCGCTGGAGACCTTGCCGTCCTTCACCGGTACGTTGAGATCCTCGCGGATCAGGACCCGTTTACCCGCCAGGTCCAGGTCGGTCATCTTTATGATTGTCATGATACTTTTCGACTCCAGTAGTGGCCTTGGGCACGTCCCGGCCTGCGCGGCATCGAACGCCGGCGCAAACGCATTTTGTCTGCGGCAGTTCGCTTATGCCGCCATTAACGCCCGCGCGGTATCCAACATGCGATTGGAAAATCCCCACTCGTTGTCGTACCACGAACAGACCTTGACGGTGCTGCCGTTGACCACCCGGGTCATCGAAGCGTCGTAGGTAGACGACACTGCGGTGTGATTGAAGTCCACCGAAACCAACGGCTCGTCGTTGTACGCCAGGATTCCCTTCAGATCACCCTCGGAAGCGGCCTTCATGATCTTGTGAATTTCGTCGACCGAGGTTTCGCGGGACGACTGGAAGGTCAGATCCACCAATGACACGTTGATGGTCGGCACACGCACCGCGAATCCGTCCAACTTACCGTTCAATTCCGGCAACACCAGACCAACCGCGGCCGCGGCGCCGGTCTTGGTCGGAATCATGGATTGGGTGGCGGAACGGGCGCGGCGCAGATCCGAGTGAAATACGTCGGTCAGAACCTGATCGTTGGTGTAGGAGTGAATCGTCGTCATCAGCCCACCCTCGATACCGATGCTGTCGAGCAAGGCTTTCACCATCGGCGCCAGGCAATTGGTGGTGCACGATGCGTTCGATATCACCGTATCGCTTGCTTTGAGCACGCCATGATTGACGCCGTAGACGATGGTCGCGTCGACGTCACTCCCTCCCGGCGCCGAGAGTAAAACCTTCTTTGCGCCGGCAGTGAGATGCGCGCTGGCCTTCTCCTTACTGTTGAACAGGCCGGTGCACTCAAAAACCACATCAATCTTGAGGTCGCCCCAAGGCAGCTTGCTCGGGTCACGCTCCGCGAGCACCTTGACCTTTTCGCCGCCCACTGCGAACGAATCGCCTTCGACTTTCACGTCGTACCCGAATTTTCCGTGCGCGGTGTCATACTTCAATAAATGTGCATTCGTGTGCGCATCACCGAGATCGTTGACCGCAACCACGTCGAACTCGTCATCACGGCCCGACTCAAACATCGCGCGAAAGACATTACGCCCGATACGTCCAAACCCATTAATTGCTACTCTTATTGCCATGCGATTCTCCTCAAAACTGGATGACTACTAGCGGAATTCCAATAAATTAGTGACACGGGATCGGACTGCGCAACATCCCGAAGTGTTTTTGAATCCGGTCTATCCGGCAAGCAACTGATTCACCGTATTGACGACGTTATCCACGGTGAAACCGAATTGCTCGAATACATCTTTGGCAGGAGCCGATTCTCCAAATCTGTCGAGACCGATCACCGCTCCGTCCAGGCCTACATACTTATGCCAACCAGCGGTCACGCCGGCTTCGATGGCTACGCGCCGTTTAACCGCCCTTGGTAGAACCGACTCTTTGTATGCCTCGTCCTGGGCCTCAAACAGCTCGGCGCAAGGCATGGAAACGACGCGCGCCTTACCGGCAAATTGTTTCGCCGCTTCCACGGCGAGCTCGACCTCCGAGCCGGTCGCTATCAAGATCACCTCGGGTTCGCCGTCGGCATCGACCAGTGTATAGCCGCCACGCGGGATATCCTCCAACTGCTGCGGCGTGCGCGGTTGATGCGGAACACCCTGCCGGGTCAACAACAGGCACGATGGGCCGTCCACTCGTTCGATTGCAGCCTTCCACGCCACTGCGGTTTCCACGCCGTCGCACGGCCGCCATACCGCCATATTTGGTATCAGCCGCAAGGTGGCGGTCTGCTCCACCGCTTGGTGGGTGGGACCGTCCTCACCCAGTCCGATGGAGTCATGGGTGTAGACGAAAATGGTCGGCACCTTCATCAACGCCGCCATGCGCAGGGCGTTGCGCGCATACTCGGAAAAAATCAGGAACGTGCCGCCATACGGGATGAACCCCCCGTGCAGGCCAATGCCATTCATCATCGCCGACATGCCGAACTCGCGAACACCGTAATAAATATAGTTTCCAGCGGCGTCCTTGGGCGTGAGCGGCTTGGAGCCGGACCAGTTGGTATTGTTGGAACCGGTGAGGTCCGCGGATCCCCCGATCATTTCCGGCAACACCGCGGCGTAGGCGTTGAGGGCGGCCTGGGAATGCTTCCGGGTGGCATCCTTCTTCGCCGCTTCGTCGGTGGCGGCGATATATGCCGCGGATTGCTGTTCCCAGTCAGCCGGCAGACTGCGACTCATCCGGCGTTCGAATTCCGCGGCGAGTTCCGGATTGTCGGCCTTGTAAGCATTGAAGCGCTTGTTCCACTCCGCTTCGGCGTTGGCGCCGCGCGCGCTCGCGTCCCATGCCGCGTATACATTGTCGGGAATCACAAACGGCTCGTGGGGCCAACCGATGGTTTCACGCACCAATGACACCTCTTCGTCACCCAAGGCCGCGCCATGACACTCTTCCTTACCCTGTTTATTGGGCGAGCCCCAGCCAATGATGGTCTTGCAGCAAATCAAGGTCGGCCGCGAGCCATCCGTCCTGGCTTGCTCGATCGCCTCGCGCACCGCATCGGGATCGTGACCGTCGACGGCGGGAATAACCTGCCACCCGTAAGCCGCGAAACGCTGCGGTGTGTCATCGGTAAACCATCCCTCCACTTCACCGTCGATGGAAATGCCGTTGTCATCGTAAAAGGCGATCAACTTGCCCAACCCCAGGGTGCCCGCCAGCGAGCACGCCTCGTGGGAGATGCCCTCCATCAGGCATCCGTCGCCGAGAAAAACATAAGTGTAATGATCGACGATGGTGTGGCCTTTCCGGTTGAACTGCGCGGCCAGCGCTTTTTCCGCAATCGCCATCCCCACGCCGTTGGTAATGCCCTGACCGAGAGGGCCCGTGGTGGTCTCGATGCCGGGCGCATACCCGTACTCCGGGTGTCCCGGCGTCTTGGAGTGCAGTTGGCGAAAATTCTTAATTTCATCGATGGGCAAGTCGTAACCGGACAGATGAAGCAGAGAATAATGCAACATCGATCCGTGCCCGTTGGAAAGAATGAACCGGTCGCGATCCACCCACTTCGGATTATTGGGGTTGTGTGACAGAAAATCGTTCCACAACACTTCCGCGATGTCGGCCATACCCATCGGCATGCCGGGATGCCCTGAATTGGCTTTTTGTACCGCGTCCATGCTCAAGGCTCGGATCGCGTTGGCCAGTACTCGGCGATCGGGGATCTTCTGTTCGGGTGTCACAGACATAGTTGCCATTCCTCTTCTACGTATTTAACGTGGCCGAAATTGCTAGATTTATACCGCTCCACGAATCTTTGATAGGTGTCCGTCGGGCTTTCCGCCGCTTGTACCGCAACGTCCAACGGTGACCCTCATCTGGTGCCGAGAAGGATCCGCCAATAGCGCCGCACACGAGGGGCGGGTATTCTTACCCAGACGCCTGAGCACGGCAATACCGCGATACAGGTAAATTCGCCCTAAAGGCCTTAAAATTATCTATGCGTACATCCAAGTCAAACATTGATCTCGATCTAAATTTCGGCAGATTTTGATACCTGATCAGAACACTCGGTTAATTCGTCCGGCGCGCCGCAGGCGACGACCCGACACACCGGAATCCCATGCCGAACCGACTACGCCGACGCCGATATGTTGAAAACCGATGAACAACGCTGAGATCGCGGCACGGGACCTGAATGCCTTGTGGCACCCGTGCACGCAAATGAAAGACCACGAGCAACTGCCACTGATTCCGATACGTCGCGGAACCGGGGTATGGCTGGAGGATTTCGACGGAAACCGATACATCGATGCCATCAGTTCCTGGTGGGTCAACCTGTTCGGCCACGCGAATCCGCATATCAGCCGCCGCGTCAACCGGCAAATGCAGGAGTTGGAGCATGTAATCCTGGCCGGTTTCACTCATGAGGCCGTGGTCACGCTGTCCGAAAAACTTATCGCCCTCACGCCGGTGGGTTTGACCCGCTGTTTCTACGCCGAAAACGGCTCATCGGCGGTCGAAGTTGCGCTCAAGATGAGCTTTCACTATTGGAAAAACCAGGGACACTCCGGCAAGTGCGAATTCGTCAACTTAAGCAACAGCTATCACGGAGAAACACTGGGCGCCCTATCGGTGGGTGATGTGGAGCTGTACAAACACACTTACGAACCACTGTTGCTCAAGACCCGCACCGTCGCGGCTCCCGATGATTACTATCGGGAACCCGGTGAGACCAGGCAGGATTACGCGGCGCGGCGCTTCGCGGAAATGGAAGCGACCCTGGAACGCCACGGCGAACGAATCTGTGCAGTCATCGTTGAGCCGTTGGTGCAATGTGCCGGTTACATGCGTATGCACCACCCGGAATACCTGTCTTGGCTGCGCGCGGCGTGCGACCGATACCAAGTCCATTTAATCGCCGACGAATGCGCGGTGGGATTCGGACGCACGGGGACGCTGTTCGCCTGTGAGCAAGCGGGTATCACGCCGGACTTCATGTGCCTGGCCAAGGGCTTGACCGGCGGATTTCTGCCGCTGTCGGCGGTGCTAACCAACGATGATGTGTACGGCGCGTTCTACGACGATTACGAATCCCTGAGGGGCTTTTTGCACTCCCACAGTTACACCGGAAATCCGCTGGCCTGCGCCGCCGCGCTGGGAACCTTGGAGCTGTTCGAGCAAAGCGATGTGCTGGGGCGAAATAGGCGGCTGGCACGGGCGATGGCGGACGCCACCGCTCATTTCAGGGACCATCCCCACGTCGCGGACGTCCGCCAATGTGGAATGATCCTCGCGATTGAAATGGTCAAGGATAAACACACCCGCGAGTCCTACCCGTGGCGCGAGCGCCGGGGACTGACGGTCTATCGCCACGGACTGGAAAATCAGGCGTTGCTGCGACCCTTGGGTAATGTCGTGTACTTCATGCCGCCGTATGTCATAAACGAACAACAGATCAACCATCTCGCCGACGTGGCGTGGCGGGGAATACAGCTGGCCACGAAAGACTGATTTCGAGCTGTCAGTACACCGCGGTGGCCAGGGCGTCGATATCGGGGATCGTGGCGATCCGTCCGCGGGCGTCCACGGCGCTTGCGATGTAGCGCCCGGTGACGTTATCGGGGAGTGCGCAGGTAGCGAGGTCCTCGCTGACCACCATGGAACGCGGGTCGCGCCCGGTCAGGACCCCGAAATAATCGTCATGCCTGTGTCCCGGAAGCGGGTAAAAGACCACCACCCGCGAGTAACTGTCACGATTCGGTCGCCGCTCGGAGACCAGACGTTCGAAAGAGATTACCGAAATAGACAGCGCCCGCCAGTGGATCCTTCCCAACACCCAGTGGTGCGGACTATCCGCCTCATAGATGACATCCACCGGCAGCACCTCCGCTACCATTACGCTCGGCACCATCAAGGCGCCATATTCCATGTTGATCAACAGCGTGTGCACCGGAGCGACTTCCGGCGTCGAGCCTTGCGGGCGAGTGTGCAGGTTTGACGTTTTCACCAACTAATGCGCTTGAGTCGATTGTGGTTGAGAATAGAATTTCGGCAACAGCGCCTGCACGTTGGCCAGTAATTCTTCCTCCTGATATGGCTTCGTGAGATAGGCGTCAGCTCCCAGTTCCATCGCCTTGGCCCGGTGTTTGGACCCGGCGCGGGAGGTGATAATGACAATCGGGACATCCCGGGTCGTGACATTGGATCGAATCTGGGTGGTGAGTTCGTAGCCATCCATTCTCGGCATTTCAATGTCAACCAACATCAGATCGGGTAGTCTCGCGCGTATCAGCTCCAGGGCCTCCACGCCATCTTTTGCCATCAGCACCTCCATGCCGTGATGGCTCAGATTGCGGCTGGTGACCTTGCGCACCGTCAGCGAGTCATCCACCACCATAACCACCGGAGCCGCGTTTGCGTGGGACGCGGCCGCCGTCGGCCGTGTCGTCGGCACCGGTTCGCCGGCCACCCACAACTCGGCCAGATCCAGTATCAACACGACGCTACCGTCACCACGCACCGTGGCGCCAGTGATGCCCTGCAGACGATCCAGATGACCCCCGACCGGCTTCACCACGACTTCCTGGGTTCCCCACAGTTCGTCCACTTGCACAGCGATGTCCTGCGCGCCCATGCGCACCAGCAATATCGGCGTACGACTCGCAGGCTTGGCCTCGGGCGACAGTCCCAACCGCGCGGATAGGTCCATCAGCGGGTAAATGTGTCCATCGATGTCAATGGTCATTCGGTCGGGAGTCGTGGGCAACGCGTCACCGTCGATTTTCACCACACGTTGCACCACGCCCAGCGGAATGGCAAAGGATTGATCACCACAGCGCACGAATAGGGCGTGAGTGACCGAAAGCGTCATCGGCAAGCGAAACACAAACGTTACGCCTTGCCCGGGGGCATTCTCCACGGTAATCGTGCCGCCCAAATGTCGCACCGCCGAGTGCACGACATCCAACCCAACACCCCGTCCGGAGACCTGGGTGACCGCGTCCGTGGTGGAAAAGCCCGGTGTAACAATGAGTTGGATCAAGTCCTGATCACTAAGTGCGCCGTCCGCCGCCGATACGCCCATTTGTCGGGCCTTCGCCCGGATCTTGTCGATATCCAGGCCGGCGCCGTCATCGCCGAACCGGACCATGATCTCGGTGCCCTCCTGCTTGCACTCAATGCGGATCGTGCCCACCGGCGGTTTTCCGGCTCGCACACGCTGTTCTATCGTTTCTATGCCATGATCTATCGCATTGCGAATCATGTGTTCGAACGCGTCGGTCATGGTTTCCAGTACATTACGGTCAATCTCTGCATATTGCCCGACGACCTGCAATTCCGCCCGCTTGCCCAGCGCCCTGGACGATTGGCGTGTGTGATGACGAAGGCGTGGGATCAGCGTCGAGAAGGGTACCATGCGGGCACGCATCAACCCGCCCTGCAACTCGTTACCCAGCAGCGACTGGTGCTGCAGTACCGATTCCGCAGTATGGGCAAATCCGGCCAACCCGGTCTCGATGGTCATCAGATCATCCAGGCTTTCACCCAAACTTCGCGACAGCTGCTGCAGTTTGGTGTAGCGATCGAACTCCAGGGGATCGAACTCCTTCTCGATGCTGCTCAGCCGTTTGTCGTCAACCGTTGTTTGCACCTGTGTTTCCGCCTGGATCTCCAAGTCGCGAAGCTGATCGCTGAATCGGTTGACGTTGGACCTCAACTCATTGAGGTTCGTCTTCAATCCGTTCAAGTGGCCCTCCAACTGGGCGCGCGAAACGATGACCTCACCGGCGAAATTGAACAGATTGTCCAGCGCCGCGGCATTCACACGTACGCGCTCCTGCGCAACCTCGGGCGCGGTTTCAGATTCCGCTGCTTTACGGCCGGCATCCACCTTTGCGACGGCGAAAGATGGAATTGCATGGTCGGAATCCGACACGGCTACATCCGCAACGCTCACCGTATCTTCGCTGGGTGTGGGATGGACCGGGCCCGGCTGATCGGGGCCGTCATCGGTGACCCTCGCAGGATCGCTGAAGTAATCCAGCAAGGTCTGGTTGAACTCCGATACGTCCGGTATTGCCCGGTGTTGCTCCAAATGCTGCACCATATTGAACAAGGTATCGTGAACCTCCTCCAACAACACCCGCAATTCGCTGTGGTCGACAGTGGTTTGGTGTTCCATCCGTTCGAGCAGCGTCTCGGTGTTGTGGCTCAATTCCCCAATGGATTCTGCACCGGCGGCGCGGGCACTGCCTTTCAAGGTATGCAGATCGCGTTTCAGGGCGGCGCCGACATCGGCATAGCGTTGCTGATCGTCCCAATCCGCGAGTTGATGATCGATTCGCCCAAGGAGCGTGAATGCCTCTTCACAAAAGATGTCGCTGAAATCATCGGCAACATCGGTTTCCGTTTCCAGCACCTCCTTGATACCCATTAATTGTTCGCTCAACTCCGCCGGGACCACGGCATCGACGGCGTTTTCCTCCGGCACGTCCGGTACGAGCTCTCGACGAATCTCCTCCAGGGACTCGCCCGTTTGCTGCGCCATTAGCACTTGTTGCGTTTCCGCGGCGACGACGTTCAGTTCCGACAGCGGCGGCGCAACCGCGCCGGTTTCCTCGACGTCATCGGTGGATTCGCGCGCCGGCTCCGACGCAGGCTGCGCATACCGCGCCCGCAATAAGGCGCAGCGATCGATAATCTGCGCGAATGCCGGTTGCGACGGCGGCGCAAACTCGCCGTCCCGTTGCACCTTCGTGATCACCCTGTCGCCGGAATCGGCGAACTGGTTCAACAGCTCCATTTCGTTCGTACCCAGCGCGCCTCCGGCATCCAACACCGCATGCATCAGCCCATCCATGGCCTCACACGCATCCGACAGCTCCACCAGACCCACGGACTGGGAACTGCCGCGCAGGGTATGCAATGAACGCAACAGTTCCTCGGATATTCCGCAATCACGGGAGTTCTTTTTACACGCGTCGAGCGTCGCCCGAAATACTGCGATGTGCTGCCACGCCTCCCGGACATAGATATCGACAACGGAGTCTTCTCGTTCCTCCCGCCGGGGGGTATCGGAAACCGGCGTTCGTTGTTCCCCCTTGTGCACCATGCTTGCCGCCACCGGCGCCGCTTCCGGCTCGGGCTCGGGCTCTGCAATGTCGACGGTATCGCGCTGTCCGGAATCCGCTGCGACGCTGTCATCCGCCGGCAATTCTGCCGCCGGACCCGCTGCGGGCGCCGCAACCTCCGAGAGTGTCGCGACATCGGGTTCGGTAATCGCCGCGGTCTGCTCCGGCGGCGTCAGGATTTGTTGCGCCTGCGCCTCCCACCGTTCGAGGTCGATTTCGTCCGCTCCGTGCAATCCGTTCTTGAGCACCGGCTTGAGGGCGTCGATTGCCGAATCGACGTAATCGAACACCGGCTGTGAAATCGCAACTTTGTCCTCGATTACGTGATTGAGCACGTCCTCCACCAGCCACGCGAGTTCCGCCGGCTTGCCCACTGCCGCCATCCGTCCGCTGCCCTTGAGTGTATGGAACTGGCGCCGCAGATCAGCCAATGCCTTGTGATTATCATTGTCCTGCCTCCATGCCGGCAATGCTTCGCCGATCACCTGAAAGCATTCTCCCGCCTCCTCGAAATAGATCTCCAGGATGTCCGCTTGCAGCTCGGTATCTTGGATTGGACCCTCTTCGACCGCCGCCGGCGGCGTCGATGGCTGTTCCGGTACGGTTGCCGGCAACTCAGCCACCAAGGCAGCCAACTTATCCAACGACCGCAGCAACGTGTTGCGAACTTCGTCAGTCAGCAACGCCGGCTCGTCAGTGACGATGTCCATCAGATTATTTAGTTCCGACGAAATCTGATAGAGATTGGCCTGGTTGCGTTTATCGGCAAAGTACACGATTCGCCGCAGGTTGCGCCGCAGTTGTTCCAAAGACCGATAATCCGCATCGTCCTTGGACCACCGACCAAGATGGTCGCGAATCTCGCCGACGAGATGGTGCGGATCCACGCGGTCCAGCTCGCGGTTGCTCACCGCATCTTCTAAATCACGAATCGCGCGATCCAGGGTGTCGGTCATTTCCGGCCGGCCGTGTTCCAGCCTTCGCACGTAGGCCTGGGTGGCGCCCACCGTTACGGCCAATGCGTCAATCAACATCTGATCCGAAGCCAACTTGCCGGCAATCAGATTGCGCACGCACTCGTCGGCCATTCCGAGCAATTCCGCGACCCGGTGTTGGCCGAGGATTTGCAGCACACCATGCACCTGCTTCAGGTCTTCGGGCACCGACTCGAGTGCTTCGGCCAGCTGCGTCTGTGCATATGACTCCAGTGCGCTCTCTATCCGGTTCAGATTCACATGAATTTCGCCGGCCACCGCAGTCATTACCTGTTTGAACTCGGCGGCGCCAAGCGCCTCTTCGCTCCACGTCTCCTGCTCTGCTTCGGCCAATTCCTGGACGCTGACGGTATCCAGGCGCAGCTGACGCAGCCGCTCGATCTTGGCATCAACCTCATCCTTCCAATCCAGGTCGGGGGTGTATATACCCTTCAGACTCTCATCTAAAAACAGCAGCGCGCCGGCCATTTCCAGCGAAGCGTCCTCTCGATTGACGGACTTTCCCTGGTCTATCGCTTTCGTGAGTTGGACGAGCTCTCCGGTCAAGCCGTGCACCGACTTTACCGCGCACTGTTCCGCCTGCGACATGACCGCGTTGAGGTGCCTCAGCAATTCATTGCGCTCTTTCGCCTCCGTGGCTTCACCGCTGAAACAGGCGGCGAGCGCGTCCTGCGCCGAGTCGAGATCGGATCGCACCAGATCGCGCAGGGTGAACAACTGATCAGGGGTGGGTAACGCCGCCAGCTCCTCTTCATCCACCGGCAGTTCGCCGGTGAGCAACACATCCAGATCAAACGCCGCGCGCAAACTTTCCACCAGCGGCAGGGAATCCCGGTACTGGCCGATCTCAAACAACATCCGTTTAACCAAGTCTTCCGGCGACTCTCGAATCAACGCCGCTTCACCATCCTCACTCAGAGCGCGTATCTTCTGATCCACGCGCCCCAGCAGTTTGTTGCATTCGACGGGGGCGGCGCCCGCGCCGGAAGACAACGCTTCCAGTAACGCCTCAGTAACCCACCACAATTGCGATACCTTCCCGAAGTGAGCTATTTTCGACATTTCCGCGATTACCGATGCCATACCCTGCAATGCAGACTTGTCGGCATTCCGTAACCAACCCAACAGATGCTTTTGATAGTCACGGCGCGAACTGTGCGCCTGCTGTTTGTATTCACTGTCGCTCAGCCGCGCACCGGGCTTTTTAGGCGGGATTTTGTCGAGATCGGGATGAAACAGGGTAAATGGATCTAACGCAGCCTCACTGCGCGCACCACGCAGATCATTGAGCAACTCGATCTGCTTTACCGGCAGATCCGGCATACCCTTGTGCAGGTGAGCCAGGTAATCCGACAACGCGCTCAGACCTTGGTTGATCAACCCGGTGTGCGTTGATTCCAGAGGCACGGCGCCGTTCACCAGGGCGTCGGCCAACGCCTCGATCTCCTCCGCGAGCATCGCCGCGCCGTCGATTTCCATCATTTGCAGGGTGCCAACCACCTGGTGAAGATCATTGGCGACCATGCGAAACGGCGTTACGTCGCCATCATCTCGGGCCGGCTCAAAGTCGGACAGATACTCCTTGGCCTGCGCCAAAGTGACGTCGATTTCGGATCGAACCCAACTTAAGCTCTCTGGATCGACTCGCGCGAGACCGGTCATCGCTAAGCTGCCCTATATTCCCCGCATCCGCTCCAAACCGCCGCTGTGTCAGGCCGGAATCTTGAAGCCGGCCACAGATTCCTGCAGCTCTCGAGCCAAGTCGGTCAACTTACCGATCAGTTCAGCAGTCTTATGGGCCTCAGTGGAAGTAGTCGTGGTCACGTCCCGAATCGCGGTGATGCGTCCTGACAAGGATGTTGCAGTCCGCGACTGATGCTGGGCAGCTTCCGCCATGCTGCTGATCAGCCGCGAAAGCTCTTCAGACACCGACTCGATCTCGCCCAACGCCTGCCCGGCCGAATCCGCCAGCTGTGTTCCTTCCACCACGCCCTGGGTGGCCTGCTCCATGGATACAACTGCTTCATTGGTATCGGACTGGATATTCTTCACCAATTCGGATATTTCCTTGGTAGCGTCGGTGGAACGTTCGGCCAGACGCTGCACCTCATCCGCAACCACGGCGAAACCACGCCCGGCATCCCCGGCCATCGCCGCTTGGATCGCGGCATTCAAGGACAAGATATTTGTTTGTTCGGCGATATCGCTGATCAACCGCACGATCTCGCCAATCTGTTGAGAACTCTCCCCGAGGCGCTTGATACGCTTCGAGGTTTCCTGGATCTGTTGGCGCATTTCGTCCATGCCGCGGATATTGCTGCGCACCGCTTCAGCGCCCTGCTTCGCCGTATCCACCGAACCCTGCGCCACCTCCGCAGAACGTCGTGCTTCAGTGGACATCTCCTCCATGGACCGGGCCATGCTCTGTATGTTGTCGCTGGTCTCGGTAATGTCATGGGCTTGCTTCTCACTGGCGGAGGAAAGCTTCTGCGCCGTGCCGGCGCTATCCGCCGAAGCCGCGGCCACTTGTTGCGAAGCCTCATTGATGCGACGCACAAGGTTACGCATTTCTCGCACCGCAAAATTGACAGAGTCAGCAATCGCACCCGTGATCTGGTCGGTTACTTCCGCCTCGATGGTCAAGTCCCCATCTGCAAGATCACCCATTTCATCCAGAAGCTTGAGAATCGCATCCTGCGTTTCGCGGTTCTGACGCGCGTTTTCTTCGGCTCGCCTGCGAGCCTCGAGAATCACCGCGCGTACCAATAGGGACAAAAATATAACCCCCAGCACCCCGAACACCCACGGCAACCAACGAGATATCTGGTCAGCGGATTCATCGGTGTAGGTTTCCGCCAAGGTTTGAACCGACGCCAATAGCGGTACACTGTTATCGACGATATTTTCAGCCGCACTCTGGGCGAGAAAGAATTCGGTTACACTCGCGAGCAGACCGTCCACTGCTGTTTTCATTTCACCAAACGTGGCATCCACCGTATCAAGCTTGGCTTGCACCACCGGACCACTGGATTGACGTAACTGCTGGCTGGTTAAATCAAACAATCGGGTGTCTTTGCCCACTTGCGTAGCTGCGACCGCCGCTCCACTGCCACCCTGGGTGAATACATTTACGTTCTTGGCGATACGCTGACTGAGGCTTCGCTGCCGACCCGCAACATTAACCTGCTCCGGATCTCTCGATTCCCGCACCACCGCCTCGACCATTTCATCCGAATGCGTCAACAACAGCGGCGCCAGTTCATTAATCCGTTTCAGATAACCGGGCGTATCGAGCAGCGCTTCCTCGTGGACGAGGATGGTGTCGACGTCTTGTTGCGTGGCGGTCCATAAATCGCTCACCGGCGCCAGTTGCTCACTCACATCCGGCAACGCCGGGGACAGCAACCGATCGCTCCCACCCGTACCCAAGGTTTTGAATTCAGTTGCGAACCTTTCGCTTTGCTCGCGCAAGCGGCCATACGCCTCCTGATTGCCGGATACCGCCTCGCGTGCGTCCTTGGCTATACCCTGGGACAACATCATTAATTGAGAAGTCGTTTGCGCGTACTTAGCTTTGGTGGCGCTCTGTTGCATTTCCAGGGCCTGGAAAACCACAAATCCGATTACGGCTATCAACAGCGCGGCAATTAATATCGGAATATTCGAGAACAGCCTCGACACCGGCGACGGTTGTTCCGCATGTGTCAGATCGAGAGAGGCGATATCCCGCTCCATGGTAGCGGTAAGAGGATCGTCCACATCCACGAGATCCATATCGCTAAATACTTGATCTTCAAGATTACCTTTAATTTCGTTTTGTGCTGTCACCATATCCGCACCTCTATATCATGATCCGCGACACTTTACGCGCTCGCCCTCAATTCAACTTCAAGAAACGCACCGGCGCTTATCAACCGTTGCACATCGAACACTGCCCATATCTGATCGTTTTCCTCGAACGCCCTGTTCACATACGGCCTGATGTCCGCATCCAGGGATGCGACATCGGCGAGATTTTGCTCCTCGTCAAACGATTTGAGACCGTATACTTCATTGACCAATATCGCGCTGCGTAATTCCTTGTCATTGATCACCAACAGCTTGTTGTCGGCCTCGGAGGTCATCGGCGGACGGCCGAGGAAACACCCAAGATCGGTAACCGAATACAAACTACCACGCACGTTGGCGACGCCACGCAACCAGTTCTTGGTCCGCGGCACCGCGGTGACCGACCCACATTCCACGACATCGGTAATCGCGTCCAACGGTACCAACAACCGCCACTGATCCACGGTAAAAGCGATACCCCGCCATAGTGGTTTAGTTTCCAATTTCTCAGGCAACTGGTGACCCGCTTGGCGGCTGACACGCTCGATGCGTATCAATAGGTCGAGCGGTGTCTCCGCAACTTTAGATTCGGTCATAGGTCCTTGAGCTTCTTGATCAGCGAAACCTCTTTAACCGGTTTGACGAGATAGTCGACGGCGCCTTGGCGCTTTCCCCATAACTTGTCAGTGTCCTGGCCTTTTGATGAAATCATGACGATCGGAATGTGCGCGGTCGTCGGATCGCGCGTCAGCGTACGGGTCGCCTCGAAACCATTCATTCCCGGCATGACGATGTCCATGAGAATCAAATCAGGGCTCTCCTGGTGTGCTTTATGAATCGCCTCCTCACCACTGGAAGCGGTCACCGGCGTGTAACCATTGCTAACCAGATACCCGCTCAAGATGTGCAGGTCCGTTGGCGAATCGTCGACTACTAGTACTTTTCCCGATTCCATATGCTCATCTCTAAGAGTTTTTAATGCCTCTTAATGCCTCGTTTCTGATTCCTGGTCAGCTGCATCACTACAGACATATTTGGTTATCGCCTGAATCAACTCATCCTGGGTGAACGGTTTATTGATGTGCTGCTCAGAACCAGCGACACGCCCACGAGCGCGATCGAATAAACCGTCTTTACTGGAGAGCATCACCACAGGCGTCTGTTTGAAATGGCGGTTACTCTTGATAAGGCTGCACGTCTGATAGCCGTCCAAACGGGGCATCATGATGTCTACAAAAATAATATCCGGCCGATGATCTGTAATCAGCGACATTGCCTCGAACCCGTCGGCCGCGGTTAACACCTCGTATCCCGCCTTGGTCAACAGGGCCTCGGTGGTCTTCCTAATCGTATTACTGTCGTCGATGACCATTACTTTAACGGACATCCTACCCCCTATGTCGCAATACTCGCGTCCGGAATACTACTTAAGACTAGACCATTACGGTTGTGAATTGACGGCCGTGCGCGCGGTTCGCGATGCTTGCGCCCGTCAGCGGCGATCCCGCGCCACCGGACAATTTAAGTAGTTTCTAGATAAACACGATTATATTTATGATTTTAATAGCATAATCATGGCGATAATTCCATGCGTGGCGCATCCACGGCAGCGGGGCGGGGTGGTCAATCTGCCGCAAACACGTGTTTGACCACGCTGACGCGCCGCGCTGCGCGCAACAAATGGGGGTCCGGATCCACCATCAAAGCGCCGCCACATTCAGCCCACACCGCCAGATCCGCGCGCGAATCACCGACATAGTCGAAATCGCCATGGCCGATCAACGCCCGCAACGCCTGCGCCTTGGCCGCGGCCTTGAGATTGGTGCGCCATTCCGTGGCCAACACATGATCAAAAAGTCCCAGATGATCGGCAACCTGTTGTGCATACTTGCGGTGTGACGCGGTAGCCAACACCAACATGCGACCGTGTGCGCGCTGCTCATGGAGGAATGCAAGCAGTCCCTGCCGATAAGGCAGGCGTGACGCATCCAAGTCCACCCGTTGCGCTATTTGGTGCTTTAAAAACGCACGCCCCCGCATCAACCAGATGGGCATTAGAGACACCAGATACGGTCGGCTGCGAAGCAAGCGCAACGCCGACTCTTTAAGCAGATCCGTCCGCACCAAGGTGCCATCAAGATCAACCGCAAGTGGAATCATGAACGTGAATGCGCGGAGTTAGAATTCGGCTCGACTGTCGAGGTTCCCAACTTACCACGCGGCGTGCACGAACCGCGAGCGATCAATTCCAAGCGAAAATACATCGATGCGGTTCGCGACGACGCAAACACAGACACCGCCAGCGCTGCCTGGCGGGCTAATTGCGTATAATCAAAGGTCCGATCACAGGATAGTTGTGGCCTGAAACAATGACTAAATTGGGCGTAGTAATGGATCCCATCGGGTCCATAAATATTAAGAAAGATACCACTTACGCGATTCTACTCGCCGCGCAAACCCGTGGCTGGCCGATCTATTACATGGAGCAGAACGATCTGTATCTCGACAACGGCGGGCCTTATGCCCGGATCCGTCATCTCACCTTGTTCCAGGATACACAACGGTGGTTCGAGTTCGGCGGCGAAGAAACCATCCCGCTGGACCAGTTGGAGGTATTGTTGATGCGCAAGGATCCTCCGTTCGACATGGAGTATGTGCATACCACCTATCTGTTGGAGCAGGTTGAGGCCAGGGGCGTCGTCGTAGTCAACCGGCCACAGGCGCTACGCGATGCGAACGAGAAGATGTTCACGGCTTGGTTTCCTCAGTGCACGCCGCCTACGCTCGTGACGCGGCGTTACCAGGATCTCCGCGGTTTTCTGGAGAAACACAACGACATCATTCTCAAGCCGCTGGGCAGCATGGGAGGTGAGTCGATTTTTCGGGTAACCAGCGAGGATCCCAACGTCAATGTGATTATGGAAACGCTCACCGACTACCAGCAGCGCTTCATCATGGCGCAACAATACCTCCCGGAAATCAAACACGGCGACAAGCGCGTGCTTCTTATTGATGGCGAACCGGTGCCTTATGCGTTGGCTCGCATGGCGCCGCCGGGAGAGACGCGCGCCAACCTCGCCGTGGGCGGCCACGGCGAGGGCAAGGAGTTATCGCCAAGGGACCGGTGGATATGCGAACAAGTGGGGCCCACGCTCCGCGAACGCGGAATCGTTTTCGCGGGCTTGGACATTATCGGGGACTTTTTAACTGAAATTAACGTAACCAGCCCCACCTGTATTCGCGAGTTGGATTCCATCTACGGCCTGGATATCGGCGCGCAACTGCTTGACGCCATTGCATCCAAAGTTGCGAATTGATTATAAGATGATACGCTAAGCCGATAATAGCATTGCGAAATCCGTTCAGTTACCCAGGTTTCTACTAGGATTATCCAATGATCGTAAATACGTCCGCTGCGCCGATCGCGGGCGCCGCCGTGTGGCCGCTAGCCAAGCCGAATATTGCACCAAGGCATCCAGCGACTATTCCCGCTAGGTAGCGGGGAGGCTCGTAGCGTCAATTGTATGAAGACACCGTTAAAATTCGTGATAGTGCTCACTGAGAACAGTCGCTCGGCTAAACCGTGAATTACGCTGACACCATACCCGGTTTCAACAACAACGACCGGCTCGGATTGACGACCTTCGGGAGCGTCTTGCTCCACGTGGTGATCGTGCTCGGCATCGGATTTACCGCGCCACAGATCCTCCCCAGGACCAATCCTTTGCAGACCCTGGACATCACCCTGGTGAACACGCGCAGTAACACCGCGCCTGACAAACCCGATTATCTTGCCCAGGCCAATCAAGACGGAGGCGGAGATACCGACAAGGCGCAAATCGCCAAGAGCCCATTGCCCGCCAAGCCGACGCCCAGCCGGTCCAAAGCGCTGCCCCAAGCCAAGCTCGCGGCAAAAATAGAGCCGCAGCCCGTCAAACCGGTTCCCGACTATGTGACCCAGAAACAGACAGCGCAAAAGGTGCGCACCGCGCCGGCGGAACCGAAACCGATGCCCCGCAAACAGGACGTGAATAAGCTCGGGGTGGTGAACAACTCCAAACTGGACCAGGAACGCCAACGCCTGAGCGCGGAAATCAGCGCCGCGTGGCAAGATTACCTGAAGCGGCCGAAGCGTAAATTCCTAAGCGCGCGGACACAGGAATATAAATACGCGGCTTACATGCAGACATGGATACTCAAAGTGGAACGCATCGGCAACCTGCACTATCCCCGGGAAGCGAGGCGTAAGCAATTACGGGGCAGCGTGGTTCTCGACGCGCAAATCAGCCCAATGGGAACGATCCTCGGAATCGATGTCAAAAGGTCTTCGGGCCACAAAATCCTTGACGACGCGGCCACGCGCAGTGTGCGCCTGGCGGCGCCCTTCGACCCGTTTCCCGAAAATATCCGCAAAGAGGTGGATATACTGCATATTACCCGCACTTGGCAATACAGCGGTTCCCAGCTGACAAGCCGCTAGCCCGCCTGGGCGCAATATGCAGGTCAGGCCCGGGATTGCCCGGGGTTTATGCATCACTTGTAAGCCCGCGCTCAGTCGCTGATACTATAACCATGACAAGTTCGTTTCTAACCAACAACTTCCTGATCGCAATGCCGGCGATGCAGGATCCGAACTTCGATCACACCGTTACCTACATCTGTCAACACAATGAGGAAGGAGCATTGGGCATCGTGATCAACCGCGTCGTCAACCTCACCGTGGGCGATATTCTGGATCAAATGAGTATCGCCCGTGAGAAGTATCGAAAGTCCGGATCAGTGGTGCACTATGGAGGCCCGGTGCAAAACGACAGGGGGTTTATTCTGCATGAAGATATCGGCGACTGGGATTCCACTTTACCGGTTACCGACAGCATCGCGCTGACCACGTCACGCGATATCCTGGAAGCCATGGCGCACAACGAAGGGCCTGAGCAATATTTGTTGGCGCTCGGCTATGCGGGATGGGGCAGCGGCCAGCTGGAACACGAAATCAAGGAAAACGCGTGGCTCAATGGTCCCGCGGATTGTGGCATTATTTTCGACACTCCTATCGAATCGCGCTGGACCAGCGCCGCCAGCCTGCTGGGAGTGGATGTGAACACCTTGTCCTCCGAGGCCGGTCACGCTTGACACTCCTGGGATTTGACTACGGGACGCAAAAAATCGGAGTTGCGGTCGGACAGACCATCACCCATACGGCGCGTCCGCTGGACACCGTCGCGGTTCACAAATCAGCCCCCGCCTGGCATCACCTGGACAAGCTGGTCGCCGAGTGGCGTCCGGACGGACTGGTGGTCGGACTGCCCTTGTCCTTTGACGGAGATGAGACGCCGATGTGCGACGAGGCGCGCCGCTTCGGGCAAGCACTACAGCGCCGCTACCAACTGCCGGTACACTGGATCGACGAGTCCCTCACCACCAAGGAAGCCCTGGTGACGCTGAGATCGGACGGCGCCAGCTTGGAAAAACAACAACGGGTGCACCATGAGGTCGCGGCGCAATTGATACTGGAAACGTTTCTGCACCAGCGAGATTTGACGGCATAGACCGATTGACAAAACCAACTGATCATGACCCAGCCGCAAACCAGACCTGTTGATGATCTGCTCGAGGAGATGAGCCGGGCGCTACGTATTTATCTCGACCGTGAGCCACTGGTGATTGGAATCCATACGGGTGGCGCTTGGATCGCGGAGCGACTGCACGGCAGCCTGGGTATCCACGACGCTCTGGGCACCCTGGATATCACCTTCTACCGCGATGACTTCACCCGGATCGCGATGAACCCCCAGGTCAAGGCGTCGCACCTCCCGGCGGATATCGATGACCGGCATATAATCCTGGTGGACGATGTGCTGCATACCGGCCGCACCACCCGGGCGGCGATGAACGTGCTGTTCGACTACGGGAGGCCGAAAAGCATTACCCTGGCGGTAATCGTGGAACGAAACGGCCGGGAACTGCCGATTCAGCCGGATATTGTCGGGCAACATCTACAACTCGGCGACCATCAGCATGTAAAATTGATCGGCCCAGAACAACTACGACTGGATATTCTGGAGAGGACTGTTTGACGGCGGCGGAAATCCAATTCGACACCGATGGTAATTTACACCACTTCCTCACTATTGAGGGTTTGGGCCGCGATACTCTTCTGCAAATTCTGGACATGGCCGAATCCTTCATCGACGTCGGCCATCGAGAAATCAAGAAAGTACCGCTGTTACGGGGCAAGACCGTCGTAAATCTGTTTTTCGAGTCAAGTACCCGCACACGGACCACATTCGAGCTCGCCGCCAAGCGCTTGTCCGCTGACGTCATCAACCTGAATCCACAACGGTTGTCCACCAGCAAGGGCGAAACGGTTTTGGACACGGTGAAGAATCTCGAAGCGATGCATACTGATCTGTTCGTGGTGCGCGATTCCCATAGTGGTGCGGCGTTCCTCGTAGCACAACACGTGCCGCCCTACGTCAGCATCATCAATGGCGGTGACGGACGCCATGAGCACCCTACGCAAGCGATGCTCGATGTCTTTACCATCCGTCAACACCGGCCGGATTTTCAGAACCTGCGAGTCGCCATCGTCGGCGACATTCTGCATTCACGGGTTGCCAGATCGCAGATTCACGCGCTCAACATCCTCGGCGCCGCCGAGATACGGGTGATCGGACCCAACACCCTGCTGCCAACCGAAGTGGAGCGCTTGGGTGTACATGTCTACAACGATATGAAACTCGGCCTCAAAGACGTGGATATCGTCATTATGCTGCGCTTGCAGCTGGAACGCATGCAGGGAAGTCTCATTGCCAGCGCCCAAGAGTACTTCAATCTCTACGGCCTGACCCAGGACAAACTCGAATACGCCAAACCCGATGCTCTGGTAATGCATCCCGGTCCCATCAATCGGGGATTGGAAATCGCATCGGATGTCGCCGACGGTCCGAATTCCGTAATCCTGTCCCAGGTCACCAACGGCATTGCTGTCAGGATGTCGGTGATGGCCATGCTGTTGGGCGGTCAGTCCACCCGGAGGCAAGACTGATGGGATTGTTGATTCGCAATGGTCATCTGATCGACCCCGCCCATAACATCGACGGACAACACGACTTATATATCAATGACGGATTCGTGGCGGCCCTGGATCAACAACCCGCGGACTTCGTTATCGGACGAATTGTTGATGCGCAAGGACTGGTGGTTTGTCCGGGCCTGATTGATATGCGCGCCCGCCTGCGCGAACCGGGGCTGGAGCACAAGGCAACCATCGACAGCGAGGTAAAAGCGGCCATCTCCGCCGGCATCACCACGCTGTGTATTCCACCGGATACGAATCCGGTTATCGACAACCCGGCAATGGCGCAAATGATCCAACAGCGCGCATGGCGCACCGGAAAAACCTTTATCCACCCGATTGGAGCGCTGACGAAGAACCTCGAAGGCAGCGTGTTAACGGATATGGCCGCCTTGGACGAGGCCGGCTGCGTGGGGGTGAGTAACGCCCTGAATCCGGTGAGAGACACGGTAGTCATGCGCCGCGCCATGCAGTACGCCTCGACCTTCGACCTCACGGTATTTCTGCATGCCCAGGATCCGTGGCTGCAAGGAAACGGCTGTGTCCACGAAGGGCAGATCAGCACCCGCCTCGGCCTGCCGGCGATCCCCGAAGCTGCCGAGACGGTGGGGGTGGCGCGGGAGCTGGCGTTGATCGAAACCACCGGGGCACGCTGCCATTTTTGCCAATTGTCCACTGCCCGCGCGGTGGAGATGGTGGCCGAGGCGCAGCACCGCGGTCTGCCGGTGACCGCCGACGTTAGCGCGCATCATCTGCACCTCACCGAGCACGATATCGGATTTTTCAACACCCAATGCCACGTCATACCGCCGCTGCGTACCGAACGTGACCGGGATCAGCTGCGCCAGGCGGTCAAAGACGGGATCATCTCGGTGATTTGCTCCGACCATCAGCCCCATGAGCCGGACGCCAAATTGGCCCCGTTCAGTGAATCGGAACCGGGGATCTCAGGGGTGGAGACCTTATTGCCCTTGACGTTGAAGCTGACGGACGGCAAGCAACTCTCGCTGTCGGAGGCCGTCGCCACATTGACCCACAGGCCGGCGCGGATCCTGGGCATAGACGCCGGTCATCTTGCACCGGGGGCGACCGCTGACGTGTGCATATTCGATCCCGAACAGGAATGGCTGTTCGACCGCGAGCGCATGGTGAGCCGCGGACGCAACACGCCGTTTCAGGGTTGGCCGTTCAGGGGCAAGGTCACCCACGTGTTGATCGGTGGTGAGATCGCTTACGAGAGCGGATCAAACCAACCGGATGACCGCCGCGAACCGGTCAGCGACAGCCTGCTCAGAAGGTGACGTTGCGCATCGTCTCGCCCAGCTCATAGTCCTTGGAGTCACTGCTTTCCAGCTTGATACGCAGGCGCAGGTCATTGGCGGAGTCGGCGTTACGCAACGCATCTTCGTAGCTGATCAGGCCGGCCTCGTAGAGGTCGAACAAGGACTGATCAAAGGTCTGCATTCCCGCCTCTCGTGACCGCGTGATTACGTCCCTCACCTCATGCATCTTGCCCTTCAAGATGAGATCGGAAATCAATGGTGAATTGATCATGATCTCGACCGAGGGAACCCGCCCCTTACCCTCTTTGAGAGGCAACAACCGCTGCGAAATCATGGCGCGCAGGTTCATCGACAGATCCATCAATAATTGAGTACGCCGGTCTTCCGGGAAGAAATTGATGATCCGGTCCATCGCCTGATAAGTATTGTTGGCGTGCAGCGTGGCCAGACACATGTGGCCGGTCTCGGCGAACACGATCGCGTTGTCCATAGTTTCGCGGGTTCGTATTTCCCCGATCTGTATGACGTCCGGCGCCTGACGCATGGAGTTCACCAGGGCGATTTCCCAGGACTCGGTGTCAACGCCTATTTCACGTTGGGTGATGATGCAGTTCTTGTGTTCGTGCACAAACTCGATCGGATCCTCGACGGTGATGATGTGCCCATAACTGTGCTCATTGCGGTACCCCACCATCGCCGCCATCGACGTCGTCTTACCGGTACCGGTGCCGCCGACAAAGATAATCAAACCGCGTTGGGTCATCGCCAGTTCGTTCATTACCGGCGGCAGATGCAGCTCCTCGAACTTGGGAATGTAAGTCTGAATGCGCCGCAACACCATGCCCACCCGGCTTTGTTGCACAAATACATTGACCCGGAAACGCCCGATGTCCGAGGGATTGATGGCGAAATTACACTCGTTGGTGGCTTCAAACTGCCGGCGCTGCTCCTCGTTCATGATGCTGTATGCAAACTCCCGGGATTGATCGGGAGTCAGCGCCTGCTTGGTGATCGGCGATATCTTTCCGTCTACTTTCAGGCTCGGGGCGACGCCGGCGGTGATGAACAGATCCGACGCATTTTTGTGAACCATCAATTTTAGAAAATCGGTAAACAGCATCACTAAGCTCCACTAGCCATTGGGGTTGCGGACTGGGTGAACTTGGATTTATCAAGCGCCCTCGGGCGGGCTTCTTCCAGAGAAACCATGCGGTTGTTGACGAGCTGCAACAGGTGTTGATCAAGTGTCTGCATACCGTATGAATGCCCGGTCTGGATAGACGAATACATCTGCGCGATCTTGTTTTCGCGAATCAGATTACGAATCGCGGATGTTGCGATCATGATTTCCCACGCCGCGGTGCGGCCGCCGCCGAGTTTCTTCATCAACGCCTGCGCGACCACCGCTTGCAGCGATTCCGATAACATCGAACGCACCATCTCCTTTTCGGCCGCGGGGAACACGTCGATGATGCGGTCGATGGTCTTCGCCGCGGAGGTGGTATGCAGGGTCGCGAACACCAGATGCCCGGTCTCCGCCGCGGTCAGCGCCAGGCGGATGGTTTCCAGATCACGCATCTCTCCCACCAGGATAACGTCCGGATCTTCCCGCAGGGCGGCGCGCAGCGCCTCGGAAAAGCCCAGGGTATGTGGACCCAACTCGCGCTGATTGATAAGGCAATTCTTGCTGGTATGTACAAACTCGATGGGATCCTCAATGGTGAGGATGTGTGAAAACAAATTCTCGTTCACGTGATCAACCATCGCAGCCAGGGTGGTTGATTTACCCGACCCGGTAGGACCGGTGCACAATACCAGACCGCGGGGTTTCAACGACAATTCGGCAAACACCGGTGGGGTGTTGAGTTGGTCCAGAGTCAAAACCCGGGTGGGAATGGTGCGAAACACCGCCGACGGTCCGCGCTGTTGCTGAAACGCGTTGACCCGAAAACGGGCGATATTGGGAAGTTCGAAAGAAAAATCGACTTGCAGAAACTCCTCAAAATCCTTCTGCTGTTTGTCATTCATGATGTCGTAAATCATGTTGTGGACCGTACGATCGGCCAACGGGTCAACATTGATCCGCTTGATATCACCGTCGACCCGGATTAACGGCGGCAACCCCGATGACAGATGCAGATCGGAGGCATTTTTCTTATGGGCGAACGCGAGCAACTCGGAGATATCCATCGACAATCCTCTTAGGGCGCACGGCCTGAAGCGGCGATTTGTTTAATTGTCACCGTTAAAGTATAACGGCGCACACCACTCAGACAAGGCAGTATGACGACGATTTACCGTTGCAGACCGCTCACCAGCGCCTCGAAAAGGTTCAAACCTTAATATGCAACGCCGCCCGCCGGGCGGGCCGGACGCCCCGGGATGTCCGTCTGATCGGCGCCAGCAAGGCGCAACCGGCCGCAGCGATCCGCGAGCTGGCGATGCTTGGAATCCGGGAATTTGGCGAGAATTTCGTCCAGGAAGCCCTGCAAAAACAGGCCGATCTCGCCGATCTCGACCTCGTATGGCATTTCATCGGACGCATCCAAAGTAACAAAACCGCGGAAATAGCCGCACATTTTGACTGGGTCCACAGCGTCGACCGCATCAAGATCGCGCGCCGCCTGTCACAGCAACGCCCCGCGGCTCGGCGGCCGTTGAATCTCTGTCTGCAGGTGAACATCGACAACGAGCCGTCCAAGGCCGGTATGGAATTGGACTCGGTGGATGAGCTCGCCCATGCCGTCAGCCAACTGCCCGGCGTCCGTCTGCGGGGGCTCATGGCGATTCCGCAGCCTGCGGATGATCCCACAGAGCAACGGCGCCCCTTTGCGCAATTGCGCGCCGCCCTGGAAAGACTCAACGCCCGGGGGCTGACGTTGGATACCCTATCCATGGGGATGAGCGCGGACATGGATGCGGCCATTCTCGAGGGCGCGACCATGATTCGCATCGGCACCGCGCTGTTCGGACCCCGACACCGCTGAATCCAGCTGTAAACTATCTCCAGTCGCGGCCGTGCACCGCTGTCATGCGCGACCGAAATTCCGCTAAACGACGTTGGAATATTCAAATTGCCCGGCGTGTATATTGCGCCCGGGCGCCGGCTACTTAACAATACGCATCTCAATGACAACAAACGCCGTAAAAACCATCCATCAACTGTTGAGCACCGGTCACTGATGCAAGATCAAACAATCGGCTTTGTCGGCGGCGGCAATATGGCGCGCAGCCTGGTCGGCGGCTTACTCAATACCGGCTGGCCCCACGACCGGATTTGTATCTCTGAACCGGACGCGGAAAAACGTGAATTCTTCGAGCACCAGATGGGTGTTAGGACGACGCCACAGAATGACGCCACCATCGAGGCTTCCGACGTGGTGGTGTTGGCGGTCAAACCCCAGGTGATGAAGGGTGTGTTGCTGGCGGCGCGGGATGCACTGCAACAACGGCGGCCGCTGGTGGTGTCCATCGTCGCCGGGATTCTTGAACGGGACATTCAGCGCTGGTCGGGGGATGGACTGTCGATCGTTCGCGCGATGCCCAATACGCCGGCGCTGGTGGGTTCGGCCGCCACCGGGCTCTACGCCAACGAATTAGTGGATGACGCCCAGCGCGACGTGGCTGAATCATTACTGCGCGCAGTCGGCACCACCGTGTGGTTGCACGAGGAGGTATTGCTCGATGTGGTAACCGCACTGTCCGGCAGCGGACCGGCATATTTCATGTACTTCATGGAGGCGCTGGAACAGGCGGCCATCGAACACGGACTGGCTGCCGACACCGCACGGCTGTTGACACTGGAGACCTGCCTGGGAGCGGCAAAACTGGCAATCAACAGCGACGAAGACCTGTTGCAACTGCGGCAGCGCGTCACGTCGCCGGGTGGGACCACCGAGCGCGCATTACAGGTAATGGATAAGGCAAAGTTGCCGGACATTCTCAATCAAGCATTCGATGCCGCGGTGAAAAGAGCCTCGGAGCTGGGTGAAATCCTGGGGAGGGACTGATGGGGGGAAATTACTTGGGAAACGCCGGCGTGTTTCTCGTCGACACCGTCTTTGGCCTGTACATACTGCTCGTCCTGTTGCGCTTCCTGTTCCAGTGGATGCGGGCGGATTTCTATAACCCGATCTCACAGTTCATCGTCACCGTAACCAACCCACCGCTGATTTTCCTGCGTCGGTTCATCCCCGGAATCTGGGGGCTGGACCTTGCCTCGGTGGGTTTTATGCTGGCTCTGTCGATGGTAAAGGTGTACCTGCTCGCGTGGATGGTCGGCGCGCACCCAAAATTCACCGGGGTGCTGGTGTTCTCCATTGGCGAGTTGTTGCAGCTCGCAGTTTACGTATTCATGGTGGCGGTCATCATCCGCGTGGTCCTCAGCTGGATAGGCCCGCGCACTTACAATCCCGCCGTGGGCTTATTGCACAGCCTCACCGAGCCGGTGATGGCGCCGGCCCGCCGATTGCTTCCGGCGATGGGGGGGCTGGACTTATCGCCGATATTGGTATTCATAGCCCTGGGTCTGGTGCTGCGGCTGATCGTGCAGCCGATCCTGGATATCGGCCGGGCACTGGCCATGGCGTGATTGTCCGGCCCTGGTATCGATGGGATGGCGTCGATCTGGTTTTACGCGTCAGGGTCCAGCCTGGCAGTCGCAGCGACGACATTCTGGGCGTAAGCGGCGAAACGCTGCGGGTGCGATTGCGCGCGCCGGCGACGAACGGCAAAGCCAACCAAGCGCTGTTGGCGATGCTGGCGACGGCGTTCTCGGTGCCGACACGTAACGTCACCATCCGTCAGGGCCACGGTTCGCGGATCAAGACCGTTGTCGTCGTTAATCCGTCGAAAATACCCGATGCGCTGCAAGCCGGAGAGCAATCCTGACGCCACGACGGTAACACGCGCCGCACCCGCGACCGATGAATGCACCGTGGCTTTGGACAACCCACCCCTAATTCGACGTCACCGCCACCATGGGATGCAGGCACTCGCGCACGTGATCGCGTGGGACAATCTCGAGGCCAGACCTACCCCGCAGGTTGACCAGACCCGGATTGGCGTCTAAAAATAATTAAATAGCCAGCAAAAAGTGGGGGTTCTAGTTGCGGCATGACCCGGCGGCCGCGATCGCCGGGCCGGTTAATATCGTGCCCTTCCCTGATTCCATCTGACCATGCAAGCAAAGGCAGTCGTCATCGATCTATTTGGGCGTCGTCTGGACGATTACAGCCAATGGCGTAATCGGCTGATGCAGAAAATCCTAGCCTACCAGGCGTGGTACGACAAACAGGAGCACGACGATGCCGAGTACGAGCTGAGACTGCATGAGTTGGTGGACTCACTGCGAACGGACAAGCTGACCCTGGCGGTGGTCGGCGAATTCTCGCGCGGCAAGACTGAATTGATCAATGGTCTGTTTTTCTCCGACTACAACCGTCGCCTACTGCCGTCGATGCCCGGTCGGACTACGATGTGTCCAACCGAAATACTTTACGACGAAAGGATTGAACCATCGATCCGGCTGCTTCCCATCGAAACCCGCAAATCCGCGCTTACCATCAGCGAGCACAAGAAACATCCGATCAACTGGACCAAGCTGGTCCTGAACTTGAATTCCGCGGACGAAATGGCGGAAATCCTGCAGGAGACCATGCGCAGCAAGCCGGTGCCCGTGCACCAGGCAAGAGAGCTGGGGCTGTACACGGACGAGATAATCAACGAATGCAACGCGCAAAAAGACCAGATAGAGGTTCCCGTCTGGCGCCACGCGATCATTAATTTCCCACATCCGCTGCTCAAGCAAGGTCTGGTGATCCTCGATACACCCGGCCTCAATGCGCTGGGGTCGGAACCTGAATTGACTTTGAACATGCTGCCCGCGGCACACGCTATTCTGTTTGTGCTCGCGGCGGACACCGGGGTTACAAAGACCGATCTAGAGGTATGGAAACATCACGTGTGCATAGCCACCCGCAGCGCGCGGGCGCGCCTGGTGACCCTGAACAAAGTGGACACGTTCTGGGACGAACTGTTGAGCGAATCGGAAGTCACCAAATTGATAGATCGCCAGTTGAAGGAGACCGCGCGATTGCTGGACGTGGACCGCGACCATATCTTCCCGGTCTCCGCACAGAAGGGGCTCGTCGGCAAGATCAAGAAGAATGGGATGCTGGTGGAAAGAAGCGGCCTGCCGAGACTGGAGGCGAAACTCTCGGTGGATATCGTTGCACTGAAGCAGAAATTCGTTCGCGACAAGGTCGTCAACGATGCCGGCAACGTCGTGCAGTCCTCATATAATGAGATTGCGCTATTGGTTGAGAACAAAAGTCGGGAACTCGCCGAAATCAACGCCCTGCAAGGCAAAAGCTCAGAGGCCATCGACGCACTGATTGAAAAACTCAAGCAACAAAAACTCGCCCACGAAAAACAAGTTCAGAACTTCAATGTCACACGCAAGATATTGCTGGACCAGCTAAAGCACATGCTGGCACGCATGAGCATCAAACGGTTCGACGCATCGCTGTTGGAAACCCGGGATTCCATGCGTGACAGCTGGACAACGAATGGACTGCGCAACAGCATGTCGCGGTTCTTTACCGAGACCGGCTACACGCTGGATCTAGTTGAAAAAGAAGCGGATGCCATTAGAGATACCGTGGAAAAGATATATCAACATTTTCATACCGGGTGTGGTTTGCCGAAAACACGGCCAGTGAAATTTTCGGTGTCGCCGTTCGTGCGCCAGTTCGCGCGCCTGCACCGGGAAGCCGATATGTTTCGCGACAGTGCAGCCATGGTGATGATGGAACAACACTACGTGATCAAGAAATTCTTCTTGTCGATGGCGATCAGCGCAAGGACCATATTTCAAGACTGCCGGACTTCGGCGCGCAATTGGGGCAAAGCGGTGCTCCGTCCGATCAAGCGGCTCATCGATGAGCATCAAAATACTATCGTTCGGCGCATGGAGAACCTGGAGAAACTGCAGCACAACCATTCTTCGCTCACCGACCGGATCAAGGAAACCAAGGAACAGCTTGCGGATCTGAAGAAAAGCGCGGCCGACCTTGATGAGCTGCTGGAGATTCTCTACGGCGACGCCGAAGCTGACGAACCGGAGGACCGCGTCACCGAACCCGCCTGCGGATAACACGCCTACACCGCCGCCGGGCGCGAACTGGTAAACCGTTCGCACCGCGTCCCGCGGAACCGTGGGTACGCGCCGCTTTCACTTTTCCCAGCCATAGCCGCATGGACAATGTCGGCCGAAAGCGGCTTGGCGGTGGACCGCCTTCGCGCACCAACCGAAGTTTTGTCGCGCCGCCAACGCCGGGATCACAACTGATTGCGGTGGAAGTCATGACGCCGACCCCCGGTTTTCTATAGACTTGCCGGTTATGGCACGCGAATTTCCCAGCGACTCTGTCGGCCTGGTCCAGCCGCGGACGGTCCACTTCGACCAACCGCTTGAGCTTAGCAGCGGTGAGACGCTGGCCGGTTACGACATCGTCTTCGAGACCTATGGCGAGTTGAACTCCGCGCGCAGTAACGCGGTGTTGATCTGTCACGCCTTGAGCGGTAGCCACCATGCGGCCGGCTACCATGATGCCGATGAGACAAAGCCCGGGTGGTGGGACAACATGGTGGGACCCGGAAAGGTCATCGATACCGACCGCTTTCACGTAGTCAGCTGCAACAATATCGGCGGCTGCCACGGATCGACCGGCCCCGCCACCATCAACCCCGAAACCGGTATTCCCTACGGTCCGGACTTTCCGATTGTCACCGTTCCCGATTGGGTGCAAAGCCAGGCGCGGCTCGCGGACACCCTGAATATAGGGCAATGGGCGGCGGTCATCGGCGGAAGCCTGGGCGGGATGCAGGCGATGCAATGGGCCATCGACTTCCCCGACCGCCTGCGCCATGCGGTGCTGATAGCGGCCGCGCCGAAACTCACCGCGCAAAACATAGCGTTCAACGAAGTCGCCCGCCAGGCCATCTGCAGCGATCCCGACTTTCACGGCGGCCGGTACTACGAAAACGACAGCGAGCCCTGGCGGGGTCTGCGCTTAGCGCGCATGCTGGGCCACATTACGTATTTGTCAGATGATCTGATGAGCGAAAAGTTTGGCCGGGATCTGCGTGAGGGAAGGATCAATTTCGACTACGGGGTGGAGTTTCAGGTCGAGAGTTATCTTCGTTACCAGGCGGACAGCTTCGCCGGCAGTTTCGACGCCAATACCTATTTACTAATGACCAAGGCGCTGGATTACTTTGATCCCGCTGCGAAGGCGGGCGGCGTTCTGTCCTCCGCGCTGAAGGGCGTCAACGCCGACTTTATGGTGATCTCGTTTACCAGCGACTGGCGCTTCGCGCCGTATCGTTCGCGAGAGATCGTTCGCGCCCTGCATGACAATGACTTAAACGTGTCCTATGCGGAGGTGGAATCACATCAAGGCCACGACGCATTCCTGCTCAAGATTCCGCAGTATCTGGATGTGTTCACCGCCTACATGGACCGGGTCGCCGCCGGTTGCTGACCCGGGCTAAGCTCATGTGTGGTCGCTACAACGTCATCCCCAGCGCCGAGGCGTTCTTGGATGCTTTCGACATCGGTTCTGGACTCGAACGCCTCCCGGACACGCCGGCGTTCAATATCAGTCCGTCGACGGGGAAAAAGACAACCCGGGTGCCCATTGTCCGCATGCGTGGAGATCAACGGGAACTGGCTATGGTACGCTGGCCCCTCATCCCGTCCTGGGCAAAAGGGCAAGCGGTGCGCTACAGCACCGCCAATGCGAAAAGCGAGACCATGGACAGCAAACCCAGCTACCGCCGTGCGTGGCGGCAACGCCGCTGCTTGATTCCCGCCAACGGCTATTACGAATGGCAGCCGGTGCCCGAACAGAAGCACAAACAACCGCATCACATCCGCATGGTGGACCGGGGATTATTCGCCTTCGGCGGGCTATGGGAGGCGTCGCCCACCGAACAAGGCGAAGAAATTGAGTCATGCACCATCGTCACCACCGCCGCCAACCCGGCGCTAGCACACATTCACTCGCGCATGCCGTTGATCATACCCAGGAACGGATACCGGGATTGGTTGAGCGGCACCACCGACGAGGCCAGGCGATGGATCCACCCTTGTCCGGCGGAGCTGCTGGACGCCTACCCGGTGAGCACTTACGTCAACAACCCGGCCCATGACGATCCCCGATGCATCGAACCGCTCGCATCGGGACATCCGGCCGCGGCACGGATCCCGGCTGCTAAGAAATCATGAACCGGAAGATCGCAGATATTCCCAATGCGCGTCCGGACTACGCGATCATCGCTGAATGGATTCGGCCGCGCAGCCGGGTGCTCGACCTGGGTTGCGGCGATGGGGCGTTGATGCGTTATCTGGCGGAACGGAAGCAAACCACCGGCTACGGCCTGGAATTGGACGACAAGTACCTGCCGCAGTGCATCCGCAACGGCATCAACGTCATCCAGACCGATCTCGACCAGGGTCTGGCGGAATTCGACGACGACTCATTCGACTACGTACTGTTATCGCTGACTTTGCAGGCGATGCACTTTCCCGCGCGCCTTTTGGATGAAATGCTGCGTGTCGGCAGCCGCGGCATCGTCACCTTTCCCAATTTCGGCCATTGGCGGGCACGGTTACAACTCGGTGTATTCGGCAAGATGCCGATCAGCCGCACGCTGCCGCACCAATGGTACGACACGCCGAACATTCATCTTTGTACACTCAGGGATTTCGAGGCGCTGTGCCGGGACCGCAATATCGATATTCTCGAGCGGCGCGCGGTGGACCACACCCACCGCACCAGCCTGGGTTTGCGCTTGTGGCCGAACCTGCTCGGCGAGATCGCCCTGTACCAATTCACCCGTAAAGTGATCAGCCGTCGTTAGCGGCACCCGGGGGACGGGACTGGGGTGACGGGGATCCGGGAACGGGGACCGGTTCCCGGTCCATGAGATAAATCACCAATAAGATTGCCGGTATGCCGATCGCCGATGCGTACACGAAAAACCAGGCGTACCCGTAACCGTCCACCATCAGACCCGAAAATCCGCCGATGAATTTAGCGGGCAGGGTCATCAACGAACTGAACAGTGCATATTGTGTCGCGGTATAGGCGCGATTAGTGAGGCTCGACAAATAGGCGATAAAGGCCGAAGTCGCGATGCCCGCGCTCAGGTTGTCGGCACTGATCACCAGGGCCAACCACCACAAACTCTTGGCGCTGACCGCGAGCCACGCAAACAACAGATTGGTGACCGCCACCAACACCGCCCCCAGCAGCAGCGGCCGCATGATGCCGAAGCGGACCACCAGCACGCCGCCCAGCCCGGCGCCGACGATGGTCATGAAGAATCCGAATATCTTGGTGACGTTGGCGATTTCGTCCAGGGCGAACCCCTTGTCGAGATAGAACGGATTGACCATCACCCCCATGGTGATGTCACTGATGCGGAACAGGCCCACCAGCGCCAGAATTACAATCGCGAGGAAACCGTTGCGTTGGAAGAAATCGACAAACGGGCACACCACCGCGCCGATAAACCACGCGTACAGGGAGCGCAAACGGCGTGGCAGATGCGCGGAACGTTCCATGAATTCGACCACCCGCTGCTCTTGCAGATAGCTGTTGTCCGCGGCCGCCGTTGCATCCGGTTCACGGATGATTAGCGTCGTCGCGATACCGATACCGGCCAGCAGCGCCATCCCAAGATAAGCGGTGTGCCAACCGCTCGTATTTGCAATATGCAGGGCACCCGCGCCCGCCGCCAACAGGGCTATGCGGTAACCCAATATGTAGCTGGCGGCCATGGCCCCCTGTACTTCCTTACCCACGGCCTCGATCCGGTACGCGTCGATGGAAATGTCCTGGGTGGCTGAGGAAAACGCCACGAGTAGCGCGAGCACCGCCACCCGGAACAAGTTATCGTGAGGATCGGTAAACGCCATCGCACACAATCCCGCGGCGATTCCAATCTGCGCCAACAACATCCAACCCCGGCGCCGTCCCAGCCACCGGGTCAACACCGGCAGCGGCGCGCGGTCCACCACCGGGGCCCAGAAGACCTTTATCGAGTAAGTAATACCCACCCAACTGAAAAAGCCAATGGTAGTGCGGCTGACTTCGGCCTGGGTGAGCCATGCGGACAAGGTGCTGAAAACGAGCAGAAACGGCAGTCCGGCGGAGAACCCGAGAAACAACATCGAGATCACGCGCGGACGGGTGTAGACCCTGAACGCATCGGCCCAAGAAAGGCGCGCGGCCTGTTCCTTCCCGCTCATGATTCGAGCGCGTAATCCATGGTCAGGGGCGCATGATCCGAGAAACGTTCCGTCTTATATATGTGCGCCGATTGAATTGCATGTCTGAGGCCCGGGGTGACGATCTGATAATCAATGCGCCAGCCCACGTTCTTGGCCCACGCCTGTCCCCGGTTCGACCACCAGGTGTATTGCTCCGCCTGCTGGTTCACGACGCGAAACGCATCGACGAAACCGGCTTCCCCCAACAACCAATCCATCCATGCCCGTTCCTCCGGCAGAAACCCGGAGTTCTTTTGATTCGACCGCCAATTCTTCAAGTCGATCTGCTTGTGAGCGATATTCCAGTCACCGCAGATAATAAATTCCCGGCGTTTGCGCCGGGCCGCCCTCAACACCTCGGCGAACCTGTCCATGAAATCAAATTTCGCCGCTTGCCGGTGCTCACTGCTGGAACCCGAAGGAAGATACAGCGACACCACACTGAGCTTACCGAAGTCGGCCTGCAGATAACGCGCCTCGGCGTCGAAATCGCCCCAGCCCAAACCATACGTCACCTTGTCCGGTGTCTCCCGGCTGTAGATGCCAACACCGCTGTAGCCCTTCTTCTGCGCGCAGTAGTAGGCGATTTGATACCCGGGCGGATGAAATACCGGATCCTCCAGTTGATGATTGTGCGCTTTCAGTTCCTGAAGACACACGACATCCGCATCCTGTCCGGATAACCAGTCGTAGAACCCCTTACGCGCCGCGGAGCGAATTCCGTTGACGTTAAGCGTTATAATCCTCATCAAACGTTAAGCCCTATATTGCAATCAAGAATCCTGGATGACGGGAGCGAAGCGAACGCCCATATTGTATTCTTCACGATGCGCAAGAGAACAGCGGCGGAATACCGGGTACCGGCAATCAGCCGACCAAACGACGCGCCATACTGCACACCATGCGTGTACGGGTAAAGGACGTGACGATCGTTTCCATGATCACCTTGAGCTGAGCGGCAACTGATAGTGGAACAATATCAGCGCGAATTTGTCGATTTCATCATTGATACCGGCGCATTGCGCTTCGGCGCGTTCACCTTGAAGTCGGGCCGCAACAGTCCTTATTTTTTCAACGCCGGTTTGTTCAACAGCGGTTCGACGCTGAGGAAATTGGGGGAGTTCTACGCCCGGGCCATCGCCGCATGGAAGCGGCCTTTTGATATGCTGTTTGGCCCCGCCTACAAGGGCATCCCCCTGGTGAGCGCCACCGCCATCGCGCTGACCCACATCAACGGCGGGGACATCCCCTATGCGTTCAATCGCAAGGAAATCAAAGACCACGGCGAAGGGGGCCGCCTGGTGGGTGCCCACCTGCGGGGCAGGGTTATCATTATCGACGATGTGATCTCCGCTGGACTGTCGGTGGCATCATCCGTGACCCTGATTCGCGAGGCCGGCGCCGAACCCGCAGCGGTGTTCATCGCCCTGGATCGCGAAGAACGCGCGAAGGGCAGTTCCATCAGGGCGACCCAGGCCATCGAGAACCAGCACCAGCTACCGGTTCGCGCCATTGTAACGCTTACCGACCTGCTGGATTATCTGCGCACCCGGGCGGAGTACACCGAACATCTGGAAGCGGTACGCCAGTATCAGCGACAATACGGTACCGGAAACGGTTAAAATACCCATCAAAACCTTGTTATAGCCTGTCTACTAGCCATGTCTGTTTCGAATATATGCATACTGGGCGGCACCGGATTCGTCGGCCACAGCATCGCCGCCAAACTGGCCGCTCGCGGTCACAAAGTCCGAGTCCTCACACGCCGCCGGGAGCGCCATCGCGACATGCTGGTGCTTCCCTCTCTGACCCTCGCCGAGGGCGACGTTTGTGAATTGGGGTTCTTGCGGGAACATTTTCAAAACGCGGACGTCGTGATCAACCTCGTCGGAATCCTCAATTCTGCGGGAAAAAACAATTTTCAACGGGTTCACGTCGACCTCGTCAACAACGTGATCGAAGCGATGCAACAGACCGGGGTGGGGCGCTTACTCCACATGAGCGCTCTCAACGCCAGCAGCGAAGGACCCAGCAAATACCTGCGCTCCAAGGCCGAAGCCGAGGATCGGCTGCACGAATTGTCGGCCGCGAATGGTTTTGCAGTGACCAGCTTTAGTCCTTCGGTCATCTTCGGGCCCGGCGACAGTTTTATCAACCGTTTCGCGAAACTGCTGCGCATGGCGCCCAAAGTGCTGCCGCTTGCATGCCCGAATGCGCGTTTCCAACCGGTCTATGTGGAGGATGTCGCCGCGTGTTTCGTCGAAGCCATGCACCACCACGACACGTTCGGACACCGATACAATTTGTGCGGGCCCCGGTCGTATACGCTTCTGGAACTGGTTACCTACATCGCGGAACTCATAGACGTGCGCTGTCGCATTGTGAAGCTGTCCGACTGGCAATCACGGCTGCAAGCCGCGGTCATGCAGTGGCTTCCCGGCAAACCGTTTACGCTGGACAACTATCACTCGATGACGGTCGACAGCGTCTGCGAAAGCGATTTTCCAGACGTGTTTGATGTGACGCCGCAGCCGTTGGAGGCGATTGTGCCTGCGTATCTGCACGAACCGGAGCGGCATTTCGACGCGTATCGCAGGCTCGCGCGGCGCTAGCCCGCATTTCTCACCAGGATCCCGGATGCTGGCGAAGAGACCGGGCGACTGGACGCCGCGCTGGAACGAAACCCATAGCCGTAGCTATGGG
>CAMYKW010000024.1:0-37893 GCA_947259175.1 uncultured Gammaproteobacteria bacterium
CATTTTCGGATCTCCCCGCTCGTCGCTTGGAATGATTGGCAATTCCATTCTGGCACATCGATGCCGTAGAGCCGGGGAGGTCCATGTCATTCGTTAGGCTGACAAGATGACTACCCTTACACGAAAAGAGCGGTGGGTGTTCTCAATCATTTTGCCCATGTGCGCATTGATTGTGGGCTACTTTTTGGTTATAGCGACGACTAACGGTGAGGGCTCTTCGATTGGATTCCGCGCCATTGGCGCACTAATCGCCCTCCCAATAGCCGCAATTGTTACGTTCGTGCTGAACTTCCTCATCGCGTTTTCTCGTGAAGACTCCCGCTTCTCTTCTTTCGTAATCGGAATGGTCGTGCCAGTACTGATTTTCATAGCCGAGTACGTGTATCTATGGCAGGTTTGGAAACAATATCCGAGCATAAGCTAGTGCTTGTTGGTTCCCTATCGCGATGGCCGCCTAACAAGGCGCTGCAGCCGACGCCGGAAAGCGGTCCGGCGCCTTCGGCGGCTCCTTTCCTAGCCGGCGCAGCTGAGCCTGGTTAGGCGTCACGACGTGGCTTCAACGGTACCTGATTCGACTGCGACTAAGCACAAGCGCTGGTCGCAAGCTGTAACCGAGACGAGCAATGCTCTTGACCTTGAAGATGGCGTATTTGCCCTGAAAGACCCGCGCGAAATAGCGCGCTCTTTGAAAAGGTCGGCCGATCGAAGCCAACGCCGCAAGTCAGAACCTTTCCGTTCTGCGATGTCGATGTTAACGTTTTATATTAATCGGGCTGGGAGACATCTTTCGGCGACCCGGCGCGCCCGATTAGACGAGGCGAAGGATGAGCTTAGAGTCCTCTACGGTAGGCCACGGCAGAAACCGCAACATAGGAAGCAGAAGCATAGATAGGCTCGGTGTGTCGCCTAACCAGCGAATGCAGCGGACGCCTTTACCCGTCACCCCTTTGCATGCGCAAAGGCCGCGCCGGCTTGCGGTCGCCACTGTTTCGGGTGTTAGGCCAGGACCCCTGAACGGGGGAATGACACCCTTATTGGAGAATCCGTGATGTCCAATCCGATCTACGCCCTAAACCTTTTCAACGTGTCAAACAAGAATGAATATCTTGCCTATTCACGAAGATCCGCAGAACAGGTTCAGGCACACGGCGGACGCGTGGTCGCATTGGGAAAATTTCGTCAGGCGGCTGCGGGCGATATTACGCCACGCAACGTTCTCATTCTGGTCGAGTGGACGTCTATGGAAGCGTTCGATAGTTATTGCAATGATCCTGCCATCGCTGATCTGCATCAACACCGAATCGAGGGGACAGACAGATATATCTGGCATCTGTTCGACAAATTGGAGGATCTCAGACCAATTCTCAAGGGCGTGAGCTGAGTGCGGGCACGGGGCTATGAGCGGCACCTAGCCCGCATTTCTCACCAGGCGGCGCCAGGCTTACAATTGACGTTGATTTTTAAGGCAATGTACCGAATCCACTCAATACACAGTGTAAAGACAGTCACGCCAGAAATGCGGGCTAGAGTCGATGAGCGAGCATTGAGAAACCACCGGTAACGAGCTGGAGAACATCAATAGATGAAAAGATTATCCGTAAATCCGGTCGATTGGGGCCTTGCTTACAGCATGGATCAAGCTGAAGTCGTCGCCGGCGCGACCAGGCATCTCCGATGCTCGGGTCAAATTTCCGTTGATCCCGCTCCGGATACCGAGCTCGGTGTGGTCGTCGTATCACCCGATGATCTCAGGGGGCAGATGCAGCATACGCTGCGAAATATCGACTCGGTGCTGGAGGAGGCCCGGATGGGAAGAGAGAATATTGTCGCGCTCCGATTTTTTGCCACCGACATAGACGAATTTCTGAACAACTACGATGTTTATGCCGAATGGATAGCGCCTGCCGGAATCCGCCCCCCGCAAAGCCTTATCGGTGTGCAACGGCTTGTTCTTCCTGAACTCATGGTGGAAATCGAAGTTGAAGCCGCCGCCTGACAACTCCGTGCGGCCGGGTAGACCTACGATGACGCGCGTCGCGTACCACAGCGTTGCGGCTTTCGGCTTAAACAGGCGATGATAACCATACGCCCCGAGCAACCCGAGGACGGCACTGCGGTGCGGGTTCTCAACGAGACCGCCTTTGGCGAACCAACGGAGGCGACCATCGTGGATTCCATCCGTCACGCATGTCCGGATGCGGTGTCTCTTGTCGCGGTGGAAGACGGCAGGATCCTCGGTCATATCCTCTTCACCCCGGTGGTGGTATCCGGCGGCGGCAATGTCATCCAAGGCATGGGGCTTGCACCCATGGCCGTATTACCGCAGCGGCAGCGCCGGGGGATCGGCGCTATGCTGGTCCGGGCCGGAATCCGGGAGATGCGCGAACGGAACTGTCCGTTTATCATCGTTGTCGGCCATCCGCGGTACTATCCGCGGTTCGGATTTACGCCGGCTTCGCGCTACGGCCTTTTGTGTCAATGGGAAGCTGTTCCTGACGAGGCATTCATGCTGCTGATTCTCGATGAGTCGGCCATGGCGGGCGTGTCCGGCACGGTGCGATACCGGGACGAGTTTGACCAGGCCATGTAAAAGCCGGCCCGGCCTTCGCAGGCGACCACTTTGCGTCGCGCCTTGACGCCGGCGTTATGATTCCCCGTATCTGGAGTAAGAATGAACTTTCAACATAGGAGATACCCGAATGCCGCGATACGTTATCGTTTATCTAGGCGGCGATAAGCCGGCGAGCCCGGAAGAGGGCAAGCGGCATTTTGCGAAATACATGGACTGGTTATCTTCGCTGGGCGAATCGGCTGTCAGTCCCGCTAACCCACTCAAAAACACGACCACGGTAAACTCAGATGGTAGCGTTGCCAGTGGAGGCGCAACCACAATGTCCGGCTTCACCATCATCGAATCGGAATCCATGGAGGCGGCTTTGTCGATTGCAAAGGCTTGTCCTTTTCTAGATGTTGGCGGTTCACTCGAAGTATCAGAGTTGGCACAAATGCCAAGCCAAAAATAGTCATATGCATCGTATTCGCCCGGCTGCAAAAAGCGCCGTTAGCATCCACTATGCTTTTGACGTCCAGAGATAGATGTCCGACATGCCCAATCGAAAGTTGGTAATCGTTCGGCAATTATCGCTTTCATGCTGATACGATTCACCGTGATGAAGGCCTTGGGATTTAGGGAATAGTTGCGCGATGTCCGGCAGCGGGTCAAAACAAGACAATATGCGGCTGGACCGCTGGCTGTGGGCGGCGCGGTTCTTCAAGACCCGCCAACTCGCCTCGGAAGCGGTGAAAGGCGGCAAGGTTTACGTCAACGGCAGCCGCGCCAAACCGGCCAAAACGGTGGCGGCTGGTGACGAGCTCGAGATTCGCCGCGGCGCGTATATCTGGGTGGTGCGCATCGACGCCCTGTCCGAGCGCAGGGGGCCGGCAACCCAAGCAGCCGGCCTCTATACCGAGCACGAGGCGAGCGCCCGCGAGCGCGAGCGTGTGGCCGGTGAGCGGCGCACGCTGGCGGCGCAGATCATCTACGACCGGGCGCAGCCCTCTTCCCGCGATCGGCGCGCAATGCGCGACAGAAAACGGCGCCAGTAATCCTCGCGCGGCATTTCTTACCGTACCGGTTATCCACCCCGTCCCCGGGGCGGCACCTGTGCAGCCATCGCTTGCGCCTGGGAAATCCTGTTACAAATTGATACCAACCGTTACCGTTTGGTCAAGAACACGCCGTGGGATGGGGCTAGGATGCAGTCACGACATCACTGATCAATAGGAGAATTCAATGAACACCTCAAGCAAGATCCTGATTACCGGCATCCTCAGCGCCGTGCTGCTGGGGGGCGCCGCCCTGGCCCACAACCGCGGCGGCCCCATGGGCGCCGGTTACGGCGGCGGTGGGCATCACGGTTGGTTTGGCGGCCACCATGGCGGCCAGTTGTTCGATCGCCTCAGCGAGCAACTGGATCTGACGGCGGAACAGGAGACCCAACTGGACGCCGTCATGGACAAGATGCGCGATCTGCGTCGCGAGACCCGGCGCCAACGGCGGGAGACGCGCGAGGAGATGTTGGCGTTGCTCGATTCGCCGGCCCTGGATCAGAACAAAGCGTTGGAATTGGTCACCGGGCATGTGCGCATCGTGGAACAGCGCGCCCCGGAAGTCATCGCCGCCATCGCGTCGTTCACCGATGGTTTAACGCCGGAACAAAAGCGCCGGGTGGGCGCATGGTTTGAGCAGCGGATGGCCTCTCGCGGGCCCCGGGGCACACGCTGATCGCTCCCGCCCCGGTATCGCTCCGCCGGCCGGTCGCCGGCGGAGCATGCCGCGCTTAGAACCAACTCGCGCATCGCCGCCTCAAGGCGGTGATATTCAGTTCTGATACACTCGCGTGTATCGAAGTTCGACATTTACAATTCCAGGACCGCATACGCTGACACCCGGACGATCGCAAAACCACACACCCTTCGCATGGCCAAGATACTGCTCATAGACGACGACGAGGGACTCGCGGAGCCGCTACGGCAGTATTTCAACAAGTTCGATTTGGAGCTTGTCAACGAACTGCATCCGGCTGACGGTATACAGCGCCTCGCGGCCGGTGATATCGATCTCGTCATTCTGGACGTCATGCTGCCGGATCAGGACGGCTTTCACGTGTGCAAACAAATACGCAAGACCAGCAGTATCCCCATTGTCATGCTCACCGCCCGGGGGGATGTGATGGACCGGGTGGTGGGCCTGGAAATCGGCGCGGACGATTACCTGCCCAAACCTTTCGAGCCGCGGGAATTGGTTGCGCGTATACAGAACGTGCTAAAACGCATCGAGGCTCGCTATCGACCGGGCGAACCGTTGCGTTACGGCGAGCTCGAGATTGATATCGAACGGCAAAGCGTGTGCATAAACGGCCGCCCCGTTAGCCTCACCACTATGGAGTACCGGCTGCTCGCTCTACTCGCCCGTACCCCGGGAAGAAACTTCACGCGGGACGATATCCTGAACGCGCTGAAAGGCGTCGATACCGAGATCTATTCACGCTCCGTGGACATTCTCGTGAGCCGGCTGCGCCACAAGCTGAAGCCCCTCGATTTCATCAAGACCGTGTGGGGCTCGGGCTACACCTTCATAGGCCCGGCTACTTGAAGCGCTGGTTCACCAAACTCCGCTATTCACTTACTGCACGCTTGATGCTGCTGTTCCTGGCGTTCGGCGTCGTCATACTTTTCATACTCAATATCACCATCGGCTTCGCCCTGAAGCATCAATTCGACCGTAACCTGCGACCCCATCTCATTCAGTATTTGCATTACGTGCAACAGGAGATCGGCGATCCGCCGGACATCGACCGCGCCAAGGATCTGGCGCAACGCGCGGGCATCGAAATTTATCTTCGCGGCCCGGGTATGAACTGGTCGTCCGGCGGCGAGGCGTTGAATCCCACCGATATCCGCTTCCGCCGGCCGCCACGGCGGGCACAGCGCGGGCGACACCTGACGCCTCACCTGCGGCCGTTTGCGATTGGTGACTACCGCGACCGTCTGGTGTTGCGCACCCGTATTGGTGACAACATCGCATACCTGTCGATACCGAAGCGTTCCGGCCCCGGACACGCCGTCGTCGTCTTGCTCTCGGCAACGGTCGGAGTATTGGCCGCGTTGTTGATAATGTACTGGATGATTCGTCGCCTGTTTCGGCCGGTGCAAGTGATCAAGGAAATCGTGCAGGGATTTGGTGACGGCGATCTATATCGAAGAATCCAGATCGACCGCAAAGACGAGCTGGCCGATCTCGGACACAGCATCAATAACATGGCAGACGATATCCAACAAATGCTGGAAGCCAAGCGTCAATTACTATTGGCAGTGAGCCACGAACTGCGTTCGCCAATCACGCGGGCGCGCGTCTCTACCGAGTTACTGGATGATTCGAAACTAAAACAAAACCTGGTCAAGGATCTTTCCGAGATGGAAACGCTGGTTGCGGAAATGCTGGAGACCGAGCGGCTCAACACCCGACACGCCGTGCTCAATCGACGTCCCACACCGGTACGGCAGATGGTGCGTGATATCCTCAGGGACCATTTCTACCACCACGATATCCGCACCCAACTGCCGGATGGGGACGTTTACGTAATGATCGACGAACCGCGGGTAAAACTGCTGATCATGAATCTATTGTCCAATGCGGAAAGGCACAGCGGAGACACTGGGCAGCCTCCCGAGTTGTCGATACAAACGACCGACAAACAATTGCTCGTACAGGTGCGCGATTGTGGTCCGGGAATCAAGCCGCAAGACGTGCCCCACGTCACCGAGCCGTTTTATCGCGCCGATCCTTCGCGCCGCCGCCAGACCGGCGGTTACGGACTCGGCTTGTATCTGTGCCGCCTGATCGCGGAGGCCCACGGCGGGCAGCTATCCATTGAAAGCGTTACCGGAGAAGGGACGACGGTCACGGTGGAAATTCCCATCACCACGGAGCAATCCAAACAAACCGACTGAGCGACGCCACCGGCGGGAGCGCAGCGTTGGAAGCTCGCGCCGGCTCACGCCCCAGCAGCCAGCGCCGCGGCCGCATCGATAAACGCAGCCCGCAACTGCGCGTAATCGGAGGTTACCGGAAACTGCGGAAATTGCTCCGCCACATGGTCCGGGGGACAAAATAAAATTCCGCGATCCGCCTCTTTCAGCATGGATGTATCGTTGTACGAATCGCCGGCGGCGATGATCTTGAACTCCAACTGACGCAATGCCTTGACCGCCTGGCGCTTTTGGTCATCCTGACGCAGGCGGTATCCCTCGATCCGCCCATGGTCATCAATCAGCAGATAGTTGCAAAACAGGGTCGGCCACTGTAATTGCCGCATCAAGGGCGTCGCGAACTGGTAAAACGTATCAGACAAAATAAACACTTGACTGCGTTCACGCAGCCAGTTCAAAAATTCAACGGCCCCGGGCAGCGGCGTCATGCCACCGATTATTTCCTGAATTTCGGCAAGCCCCAATCCGTTTTCGTTGATGATCGATATACGATGCCGCATCAACTGGTCGTAGTCGGGTATGTCGCGAGTCGTCACCCGCAGCGCATCGATGCCTGTGCGTTCGGCAACGCAAAGCCATACTTCGGGGACCAATACCCCCTCGAGATCTAAACATGACAGGTACACGAAGGCGACTTTTTAACAAGTGCGCTTATAAACCACCCGGGCGCGTCACCCTACTGATTTCCCAGGCGCTTTGCAACCGTTGCATTGGGAGAAAATCTGCGGCCATGGCACAATAACGCAGCCGTCTCGATTCAAGATCAACAGGAGAATGCATGACTATCAAATCCGAACGCCCTGCGGCGTTGCTCGTGTTGCTAGTGGGTTTGTCGCTGGTCGGATGCGCGTCACTACAACAAGGGCCCGACGAACGCGAACAATTACAGACAAAGGCCGAGGCCGGCGACCGGCTGGCGCAGTATCAGCTCGCCAAGTCGTACTGCTGCGGCTTCGGTATGCGCACCAGCACCCGCAAGTCCCTGTATTGGCAATGCCGCGCGGCGATTCAGGGTTACGCCCCGTCACAATACGAAATGGGGAACATCCTTTCCAACTTCTTTGACGACAACGACCGAACCACGGCCTTTGGCGACACGGATTACGTCAGCGCCTATATGTGGTACACCGTCGCGTCGATCAACGGTCATGCTCTGGCACTGGAAGTGCGCGACAAACTTGCGCAAAAAATGTCCCGCGATGATGTGATTCGCGGCAAGAGATGGGCCACGCAGTGGAAAAATATTCACTGTGAAAATCTGCGATGACCATGCGCGGCGTGTTCCTGGACACCGACACGGTTGATCCGGGTGATCTGGATCTGTCCGGGTTGCATGATTTTCCGATCTCCTGGGAGACATACGGTACAACATCGCCGCAGCAGACGCTGCCGCGGATAGAACAGGCCGACATCGTGATCTCGAACAAGGTCATGCTCGACCGAGATATCCTGTTCGCGGCGCCGAATCTTAAGCTGGTGGTCATCGCCGCTACCGGCACCAACAATATTGACCTGCAAGCGGCCGGGGAACGCCGTGTGGTGGTGTGCAACGTACGCGACTACGGCACTCCTTCCGTGGTGCAGCACGTGTACGCATTGATTCTGGCGCTGACCACCCGTTTACCGCAGTACCAGCGCGCCGTCCGCGACGGGCGTTGGCAGAAGCATCCGCACTTCTGCCTGCTGGACTATCCCATCCGCGAACTCGACAGCCGGACGCTGGGCATCATCGGCTACGGCCACTTGGGACAGGGCGTCGCCAAGGTCGCCCCGGCGTTCGGATTGCAAGTAATCGTCGCGCAGCGGCCGGGAGGAAGACCCCAACCCGGACGGACACCGTTGCCGGAACTTCTGTCCCGGGCCGACATCGTGAGCCTGCATTGTCCGCTGACCGAGCAGACGAACAATCTTATCGGCGCGCCGGAGTTCGAACTGATGAAAAACGACGCGATCCTCATCAACACCGCGCGCGGCGGGATCGTGGACGAAACGGCGCTGGTCGCCGCGCTGCGCGAGGGCGCGATCGGGGGCGCCGGCGTGGACGTGCTGACCCGGGAACCGCCGGCGGACGGGAACCCGCTGCTGGCGGCGGACATACCCAATCTAATCGTCACGCCCCACATCGCGTGGGCAAGCCGCGAGTCGCGACAGCGGGTCGTGGACATCGTGGTCGACGATATCCGCGCGTATTTGAACGGCGGGGCGCAGAACGTGGTGGCGTAATCGCCGGACTCGCCGCCGTTCGACCAATGGAAAACAGCCGTGGGCAGCATCAACTTCATCGTGTTACCGCCGCTTTCGCTGTATGTGCATTTGCCGTGGTGCGAAAGCAAATGTCCGTACTGCGATTTCAATTCCCACCCGCTGCGTGGGGAGCTGCCGGAGTCCGCGTACCTCGAAGCGTTACTGTCTGATCTGGAATTTCAACTGCCCGGGGTGTGGGGTCGGCGTCTGACATCTGTTTATATCGGCGGGGGCACCCCGAGCCTGTTCAGCGTACAGGGCGTGGGGGACCTGCTCGGTGGAATACGCGCGAGGCTGCCCTGCGCACCGGACCTGGAGATCAGCCTGGAGGCCAATCCCGGCAGCAGCGACGCGGCAAAGTTCACCGGGTTTCGCGAGGCCGGCGTCAACCGCCTGTCAATCGGCGTCCAGAGTTTCGATACCGCGCTGTTGCAACGCCTGGGCAGGATTCATGACCGCAACCAGGCCCTCGCGGCGGTGCGCGCAGCGCGCGCGGCGGGCTTCGACAACATCAACCTGGATTTGATGTTCGGTCTCCCCGGACAAAGCGTAGCGCAGGCGGTTTGCGATATCGACACCGCGATCGAACAGCAGCCGGCGCATATCTCGTGTTACCAGCTCACCCTGGAGCCGAATACCTGGTTTCACCGTAATCCGCCGCTATGCCCGAACGAAGATGCGATATGGGAGATGCAGCTCGCCGTACAATCACGGCTCGCCGCCGCCGGCTATCACCAGTATGAAGTCTCGGCATACGCAAAGAATGGTTTCCGCTGCAGACACAATCTTAATTATTGGCAATTCGGCGACTATCTCGGTATCGGCGCCGGCGCCCATTCCAAGATCTCCTTCGCCGACCGGGTGGTGCGCAGCATCCGGACCCGGCATCCACAAGGTTACTTGACTCCCACCCAGGCGAACCCGAGTGTCGCCAGGTCGTACGAATTGACCGCAGCGGACATCGGGTTCGAGTTCCTGATGAACGCCCTGCGTCTGACGCAGGGATTTTCGCCGCGGTTATTCCAGCAACACACCGGTCAAGCCTTGTCGGTGATTTCACCGGCCTTGGGTGAACTGCAGCGCGACGGACTGTTGCTTGTCGACGCGCAATGCATAAAGGCCACGGACACGGGCTATCGCCATCTCGATGGGATGCTGCAGCGTTTGTTGCCGGAGTCCACCGACGTTGCATCGCGACGATAGCCATGTTCCACGTGGTCCTGTATCAACCCGAGATCCCTCCCAACACAGGGAATATCATCCGGCTGTGCGCCAACACCGGATGTCGTCTGCACCTGATCGAGCCGCTGGGATTTTCACCCGATGACGCCAAGCTCAAGCGTGCGGGTCTGGATTACGGAGATTGGCAATCGGTCAGCAGGCATCCATCGGTGGCCGAGTTTCTGCATAACGTCGCATACCAGCGGCTGTTTACGGTTTCCACGCATAATCCCACCCGCTACACCACGCCTCCCTACCGGACCGATGACGCGTTTTTGTTTGGCCCCGAAACCCGCGGGCTGCCCGCGGCGCTGCGCGACTCGGTGTCCGCAGCGCAACGCATCACCCTGCCGATGCGGCCCAACAATCGCTCGCTGAACCTGTCGAACGCAGTCAGCATCGTCGTGTTCGAGGCTTGGCGGCAGCTTGGATTCTACCGAGCCGCGCAATAGCGGTTGCCTGCGGCCCGGCCCCGGCAGGCAACCACCCCCCGGGCCGGACGTCAGACCCGCTTGCTTCGGTCCTAAACTCCCATGCCCATCTGTATGTATCCGGTGGGGCATGCGTCATGACAGATGTGGCATCCGGTGCACCGCGTGTAGTCGGTGAACATCACCTGGCCCTTGGGGCGTTTCTTGCTGCGGAAAATCGCCTCCTGGGGACAATACACCCGGCACTGGTCGCACACGTTGCACTGGCCACAGCTCATGCAACGCGCCGCTTCCGCCAGCGCCTGATCAGAGGACAACGCCGCCCTGATCTCCTTGAAGCCGGTGACCGCCTCATCGATCTCGATCTCCTTCTCCTCGTTGCGCGGGGCGGGCTCATAATATTCAAGCCGCAGCTCGGTGTGTTTGACCACCGTGCCCATATGGGGTTTTTTGTACTCCTTGCCTTGCAGATAGGCATCAATCGCGCGCGCGGCTATGCGGCCTTCGCCCACCGCCTTGGAGGAAATTCCCAGACCCAGGACATCGCCGCCGGCGTAGACACCGGGCTGCGGCGTGGCCTGAATGCTGTTGGCTTCCACCCAGCCCCACTTGTTGGCCAGTTCCGCCATCCCGCCATGCAATTCCGGGCGCTGCCCGATACCCACCATCACGGTATCGACCGGCAGGGTGTACTCCGAACCCTCGATGGGGACCGGCCTCCGGCGCCCCGACTCGTCGGGTTCACCCAACTCCATGCGAATACACTCGACGGCGGTTGCGCGTCCTCCCTCGGTAATAAAGCGCACCGGGGCGGACAGATACTCGATGCGTATGCCCTCGGTCTCAGCGGCGTCAACATCCTCGGAGATCGCCGGCATCTCTTCCCGGGTGCGGCGATAGACGACGACCACCTCGGAGTATTTAGACACCCGCTTGGTCACCCGCGCGGCGTCCACCATAGTCTTGTCGGAAATCGTATCCTGCACCGCCACTTCCGCCTTAACCGCTTTGTCCAGCTCTTCCTCGTCGACTGCTTGCGCATCCGCGAGGTCTTCCTCCTCGCGCTTCAAAGTCTGCAGACGCAACGACACCCGCGCGGCGTCGACCGCGCTGTCGCCGCCGCCGATCACAACAACCCGGTTGCCGATCTCCACCTCGGCCCCGGTATTGACCCGGTTGAGGAAACTCGCCGCGGTGAATATATTGGCGGACTGCTCGCCGGGCACGCCCATGTCGGCGCCCTTGTGGGCGCCGCCTGCGATATACACGGCATCGTAGTCTCTGCGCACGTCTTCGAAAGGGATGTCCTCGCCAACCTTGACGTTGCACTTCAGCGTCACACCCAGGTCCAGGATCTTCTGGATTTCGCCGTCGAGTACATCCTTGGGCAAACGGTAGGGAGGAATACCGTAGCGCAACATGCCCCCCGGGTTTTCGAACGCCTCGAACATCGTGACCTGATAGCCGCGGCGGACCATTTGATAGGCGGCGGACAGGCCGGAAGGGCCGCTGCCGACGACCGCCACCTTTTGCGTTTTCACTTCATCAGTAAGCGGCTTCAGCTTGAGATCGTGCTTCAGGCCGTAGTCACCAATGAAGCGCTCCATGTTGTTGATGGCGACCGCGCCATCATCCTTGAACTTACGATTGCATTCCGATTCGCACGGGTGAGGGCAGATCCTGCCGTGCACCGCGGGCAGGGGATTCTTGTCGGTCAGGATCTCCCAGGCCTCGGTTAACGCCTGATCGATCGTTTTTCCGAAAAAATCCGCCTGCTCGATCACCGTAAGATACGCGCGGATGTTCTCACTCGCCGGGCATTTATTGCGGCACGGCGGGAGACGCTGGGTATATACCGGACACTTCCAGCTACGGCCGTTGCGCACTGTGATTTCATCGGCGTCAAAAGGTGCGAGCATGCCCTCGACCTGCTCACGCGTGAAACCATCACGAAAAATAGTGGTTTCCATTTACCTGATACCTCTTGGTTTTATTATGTTGACAGTTAGATCCTGACGTGCGTGGAACGGTTGTAGGTCCACATCGCGTTGGGGCCGTCTTCAATGTGATACTTGGTAAACGTAAAACCGGTCTTCTCGAAAAACCGTTGCCAGCCGATGCGCTCGATCCACTCGCCGACGCGCTCCCAGTCCTGGGCGCCCTCGCGATAGGCGTTGAGGATAGTGCGCACCGCCTCGGAGACCTCTGGCCAGCGCGGCGGATTGTTGGGCAAACCCCACACCGCGAGTTTCATCAGTGACGGTCCGCCACGGGTATTGGCGCCCTTGCCGCCCACCCAGATGGACAGCGTGTCGGTATCCGCATCGCGGATCTCCATACTGGGACACTGGCCGTGACAGGCCCCGCAGTACATGCACTTCTCATCCACCACCTCGACGGTCGGGTTGCCGTTCACCACCGAGGGCCGGATCGCCGCCGCCGGACAGATGGCCACCACCTTGGGCAACTCACAAATCTGCATATTGTTATGATTAATGCGCGGCGCGTGATGGTGCTGCACGATAATCGCGATGTCCGAATGCCGCCCGCAGTTGATCTGGCAGCAAGAGGTGGAGATCTTCACGCGATTGGGAAAGTTCTCGTTCTCGAACTCCTCGATGAGATCATCCATCAACGCCTTGACTGCGCCGGCGGCGTCGGTCGCGGGGAGGTTGCAGTGCAGCCAACCCTGGGTATGCGCGATGTTGGAGATCGACGCGCCGGTGCCGCCGATGGGAAATCCCAGTTCGGTCTTGATCGCCTCGATCAAAGGTTCAATGTCCTCTTCCTTGGTCAAGCTGAATTCCACGTTGGTACGCATGCTGAAACGCAGGAACCCGTCACAATAACGGTCGGCGATATCGCAGATCTTGCGGACGGTGGTCGGGCTCATGGTGCGCGGCGAGCCGGCGCGCACGGTATAGAGCTTGTCCCCGTTTTCCGCCGTGTACACCAGTACCCCCGGCCGGATGCGCTCATGCTCCACCCATTTACCGTAGTTCTTTACCATTGCAGGATGCAGGCACTTGATGTAATCGGGCGCCCCTTGGTCCCGCGGTGCTAATTTAGTAGCGCTCATGAATTCTGTCCCCTCAAGCTTCTTGTATATGTGTGCGTGAAAGTTTCATTGGACACGGGCTCACCCGGCCGCTTCGCTGGATTCCGGCTCCCGGTTCCAGACCTTGGGCTGCTGTTCGCTTTCGCCCTCGAAACGGCCCGGCGCCAGCTCCTCGAAGTTGATGTACGGGCTGGTGCGCGTGGACTGCACCATCCGCGGATCCGGCTCCAGACCACAACCCTCCAGGAAGGTGCCGAGCCCGACGCGGGCGATAAACTCGCCGATGCGTTCATGGTCCATGCCGTTGTCATTCCAGAATTCCCACACACGGTCGATCAAATCGGTGAGATTCTCGAAGTCCTCTTCGGTCTCCAGCTTTAAAAACGGCACGATAACCGAACTCATGGTATCGCCGATTTTCAAGGTGCGTTTGGCGCCCAGGCAAATCGTCACTCCCCGGTCCTTGCCGGGCAACAGCGCCTTGTGCATTACATTGATGCAGTGCATGCAGCGCACACAGTTCTCATCATCGACCACCAGTTCCTTACCCTTAAGAGACAGGCAACGCGTTGGACAGCGGGTAATAACGTTATCGATCACATGTTCAACGCCTTTTTCATCGATATACTCGGCGACCTTTTGCTGGTCGATCTGCATCGGCCCGCGCCAGGTGCCGATGATCGGCATGTCGGAACCGATCATGGCGTTGGCGCAGTCATTGGCGCACCCGGAGATCTTGATCTTGAACTTGTACATGAACTCCGGCCGGTGGAGAAAATCTATGTAGTGGTTGGTGAGACCGCGGGTGGTCTTCATGGTGTCGAAGCAAGCCATTTCACAGCGCGCCTGACCCACGCAGCACTGCAGACTGCGCAGAGCCGCCCCGGACCCCCCCAGGTCCCAACCGTTGGCCATCAGCTCCTCTGCCGCCTCGAACGTGGACTCGTTGTCGAATCCCAGGGCCAAAGCGTCACCGGTCAAGCCATGGAGCTGAAGGATGCCCGCGCCGTGGCGCTCACAGATATCGGCCAGATTACGCAGCCGTTCGGTCGAATACACGAACCCGGGAGGCGGAATGACGCGAATGGTGTGGAATTCGGCGAGGTCCGGGTATTTGTCCGCTTTGTCCGACAGCCGCGCAATGACCCCGCCGCCGTAACCGGAAACGTTCAACACGGTGCCCGTCCAGTAGTTCCATCGATTCTCGTAGGACTCCTCGAGTTGATTCAACAACTGGGCGACCTGGGGTTTGGTTTCTGACCACTGTTTCAGGTCGGAGACAAAACTGGGCCACGGTCCATCCTCCAACTCATCCAGCAACGGAGTATTCAACCCCGGATTATTCGTTCCTTTCTCGTCTTGTTTGTTCGCCATTAACAGCCTCCTACTCAAGCTGAGCTTATCTATACCCTGAGTGCCGACGCCGGCGTGCGCACGAGGCGCAACCGGGACGGGCATACGTTATCGAAATAGTCATATTGCATTGCAACCGGCAGGTACCACCGGCACCGCCAAACCCTGGACACACTAGCCGTCGTGCTCGGACGGCAAGGGTTTGGGTAATCCGGCCAATTTACACAACTCGGAAACGGGGTCGCGGGGAAACAACATGTAAAGAAATTTTTCGTATTGCTTGTGCTCGTGAAACCGGTCTCCAATCATCTTCCCAAGCCGTTGCACCAGCACGTGCATGGTCGGATGAACTTCGTGTTCCTCGTAGTAATCACGAAAATAGTCGATCAGCCCCACGTGTTCATCCTTCAACTCTATGCCGTCACGGTTGGCGATGGCCTCCGAGACCTCCTCTGACCAATCCGCTCGATCAACGAGAAAGCCCTCTTCGTCGACCTCGATCAGCTTGCCGCCTACTTCAATCGCCATCATCTCCCCCTTATACAGAGATTCACCAGTAACAATACCGGCGGTACCATTCTTCTACTGCGCGCGGAACGTCGTCGCCGTCCCCGGCTCCGCCCGCCCAGGGTCAGTACCAAAAAGCGTATAACCCGGCTTGCCGCGGACATTGAATATGCGCGAATGCGCCAAACGAATCCTAATCTACGGTCGTGCGCAGCAGTTTCCAACGTCGAACATTGAACCTGCATCGGCACCGCCCATGAAGGCTCGTAATTTACATAGCATACGAGCCGCACGCCGACTATTGACGTATATCAATTTTGCGGCGGTGAATTGGCAAAGCGCGGCTCGCGACAGGTACCCCGGCGTGTCATTAAGATCGTTTTTGCCCCCATTAACTTTACTCCGCCTTGGGTTCGCGCCTGAATAACTCCTCGACCGCCTGTTGCGGCGACCGCTGCCGGTAGATGACCTGATAAACCTGCTCGGTGATGGGCATCTCCACATCCAGGCGCTTCGCCATCACGTACAACTCACGCACGGTCTTTACTCCCTCGGCTTCCTGCCCAATCTCGGCAAGCACCTGCTCGAGCGGCTGGCCCTCCCCCAGCCCGATGCCGACGCGGCGATTACGGGATTGATCGTCGGTGCAGGTGAGGACCAAGTCTCCCACACCGGTCAGACCCATGAACGTCTGTGGCCTGCCGCCCAGGGCAACGCCCAAGCGGTTCATCTCCGCCAGCCCGCGGGTGATTAACGCAGCACGGGCGTTGGCGCCGAATCCCAGGCCATCACTGATCCCCGCCGCCACCGCCATGACATTCTTGATGGCGCCACCAAGTTGCACGCCGGCTAAGTCCTCGTTGGTGTATACGCGGACACGATCATTGCGCAACCAGGCCGCCACCTTGCTTGCGGTGTGCGGATCATCCGACGCCACGGTGAGTGCCGTGGGTAGTGCCCTGGCGACTTCGGTGGCGAAACTCGGTCCGGAAATCACCGCCCGTGACGCGCTGGGCCCGAGCAGTTCGCCGACCACCTCGCTGAGCAACACGCCGCGCTGTGGGTCAAAGCCCTTGGTACCCCAGGCGACGACCAACTCATTGCGGCCGGAGCGCGCCGTTGCGATGTTCGTTATCGTCTCTCGAAACGCGTGACTGGGAACGACTACCAGCAGTTGATCGTTTTCAGTGACCAATCGCTCCAGGTCGCCGTCAACATGAATTGAATCCGGTAGCGGCACACCGGGGAGATAGTCCCGGTTCTCGCGCCGCGCCGCCAGGCGCGCGACCCGATCACGATCGTGTCCCCACAGGGAAACCCGCATTCCGTTGCGCGCCAGGAGTATCGCCAGAGCCGTGCCCCAGGAACCGGCTCCCAGCACGACCACGGAGTCTGCCGCCATTGACGGCTCGTGTGGCGACATGTGTTACAGCCGACCGCCGCCGCGAATCAGCTGCTCGATTCCTTCTTTTGTTCGGACTGGTGAGGTGTGCTGCTGATCCCGGATTGGTCCCCCTCCGCGGTCTGTTCGCCGCCGGCGGACGCCTGTTCCCCCATCTGCCGCTGCTTTTGCAGGTACAAGGCCTCGAAATTGACCGGGTTGATGAGCAGCTGTGGAAATCCGCCCTTGGCGACGAAATCCGACACCGCTTCGCGGGCGAAAGGAAGCAAGGTGTTAGGACATGCGACTTCCAATGCGAGGGGAAGTTCGTCCTCACTGACGCCGGTAATCTCAAACACACCGGCTTGCTGCGCTTCGATTAAAAACGTGGTCTGGTCGCCTGATTTCGCGGTTACCGTCATGGTCAGCACGACCTCGTAAAAGCCGTTTTCCTTGTTCAATACCGTATGCCCGATGCGGATCTGAACATCGATCTTGGGTGTTACGTCGGATTGGACAAATATCTGCGGAGCTTGGGGAGATTCAAAAGAGACGTCTTTGAGATATATTTTTCTAATCCCGAAGCTTGCCTGGCTTGTTTGTTGCTCTGTCATTGCGGGCTACCTTTGTTTGAGTCTAACCTTTTTCCATTGGAAAATTTTCTTTCTCCCAGGCAAGTAATCCCCCCGCCAGGGTATAGACGCTCTCGAAACCTTTTTTCGTAAGCAACCGGGCCGCGGTGGCAGAGCGGTTTCCGGCACGGCAGGTGAGCACTACGGTCTTGGTCTTGTTCTTTTCCAGCTTACCGAGATCCCCGGACAGCTTCTTCAATGGGACGTTGATCGAGTTCGGTATATGGGATTTCTTATACTCATGGGGCTCGCTGACGTCGACGATGACGGCGTCATCGCGAAGCAATGCGGGCAACTCCAAAGCGCTGACGGCGCGAATCCCGGAGGCGCGCTGGCGGATAGGCTCCATCAATAACATCACGATTATTGCCGCGGCCATGGCAAATAGGTACCAGTTATCAAGCACGAACTGAGTGGTCATGGAGCAATCTTCAGACTATGAGTGCGGGCAATTGTGGAAACGGCGGGGAGATTACCGGTTATGGACACGGTCAGCAACAGTGACCGGTCCGAGGGGAGCGGCGGCATCGGGCCACCCCCACGCCGCATCGACCGGTCAGAGGTCCGGGGCGGCGCAGAATGCCAGGCGCATGGATTCCATCAGACGCAGAATGCGTTGGTCTCCGATGCGGTAATAGACCTTGTTGGCGTCTTTACGCGACTCCAGGATTCCCTTGTCGCGCAGGATCGACAGATGTTGCGAGATATTACTCTGCGACGTACCGACCATATCCACGAGATCCTGCACGCTGGTTTCTTTGGCGCCACCCAGAATACACAGAATTTTGAGGCGTAGCGGATGCGCCATCGCTTTGAGCGACCGCGAGGCGTGATGGATGTCCGCCTCACTGGCGAGTAGCATCTCCGCGGTGCTGTTGCCCGAGGGGGTGTTATCGGCACTGGATTTCGAGCTGCTCATAAAACCACATCCTTACCCATGCGAAGGTCTATTAGAAGTCGATTATACACTAATATAGAAAACTTGAAACCTCTTATAATCGCGATCTGTGCGGTTTCGAAGAATTATTCACGGTTTCCTGATATTTGTGGCGGTGGCGCTGTGCGCCCCGCAGGCGTTGGCGCGGTCCGACGAGCACTCGTATAGCGACCAATTACGGCGCCTGCGGGCCAGGATTCAGGGTCTGACGACCGAGATCGAACGCGACAAGTCGAAGCGCGACGCCACCCGGGACGCGTTGCACGCCAGCGAGCGGCGGATCGCCGACATCAATGCCAAGCTGCACACGACGCGCAAGCGCCTGGGGGAAAAGAAGCAACGTATCCAGTGGCTCGCAGAGGACCACCAGCGTCACCAGCAGCGTTTAACCCGACAGACCGAAAATTTCGGCCGGCTGGTATATGCCAGCTACGTCATCGGGCGCCAGGGATACATCAAAATGCTGCTCAACCAGGAGGACCCCGCCCTGTTGGGGCGCGCCATTGCCTACTACCGCTATTTCGCCCGCGCCCGATCGCAACAGATCGATGAAATCAATCAGACGCTGGAGGCACTGGAGAAAACGCAGCAGCGCCTGGATGCTGAACGACGGGAACTTCAACAGCTGGAGACGTCTCAAATCAATAGCCGTAGGGATCTGCAGTCACGCCGTCGTGAACGGGAACTTTTGATCAGCCGTCTCAGCGAACGCATCCTTGATCGGGGCGAGGAATTGCAGTCACTGCGTCATAACGAACGCCGCCTGCAACGATTGCTTGACGAGCTGACGACCATGATGCGGGATATCCCCGCCGAACCGAGGACGGAAATGCAGTTCGGTCGCATGCGGGGAAGACTAAAACTGCCGGTGCGCGGCACGATCGGGGCACGATTCAACCAGCGTAAAGAGGGGAATATGCGCTGGAATGGGTTGTTTCTCGACGCCCGGGAAGACCAGCCGGTGCGCGCCGTGTTCCACGGCCGCATCGCGTTTGCCGATTGGTTGCGCGGCTTTGGGTTATTGTTGATCATTGATCATGGTGATGGATACATGAGCCTGTACAGCCATAACAAGGTGCTGTACAAGCAGGTTGGGGATTGGGTCGAAACGGGGGAACCCGTCGCCGCCGTGGGATCCAGTGGCGGATTGGCCAAGGCGGGATTATATTTTGAGATCAGGCATAATGGTAAACCACGCAATCCGTTGATTTGGTGCGCGGCAAAGTGAGCCCGCCATGCAACGTGACCCGAAAACGTCCGAGCGACGGGAGATTAGCAGTATGAAGAAGTTAGCCCACTATGTTCTTGTATTGGCCTTGGGGGCATCAATTGGGATTGGCGCGACGTTCTATCGCGACGTTCTGGCTGAACGTCACGAGGCACTGCAGCCATTGCCGCTGGATGAATTAAAGGTATTCACGGAGGTCTTCGGTAAGATCAAAACCGATTATGTCGAAGACGTAAAGGACAATAAGCTCCTGGTCGACGCGATCCACGGGATGTTGTCGGGCCTGGATCCGCACTCCGCGTATCTGGATCCGGAATCCTTCAAGGAGGTTCGCATCGGCACCGAGGGTAAATTCGGAGGACTCGGAATCGAGGTCACCATGGAGAATGGCTTTGTAAAAGTAGTGGCGCCGATTGACGACACACCGGCGGATCGAGCGGGACTCAAGGCCGGCGATCTGATTACCAGGCTGGACGACACTCCGGTGAAAGGCATGAAGCTGAACGACGCGGTGCGCCGGATGCGCGGTAAACCGAATACCAAAATTAAGCTGACTGTGGTGCGTGAAGACGAACCGCAGCCCCTGGAGTTCGTATTGACCCGGGCGGTGATCAGGATCACCAGCGTGCGCAGCAGCATGCTGGAGGACGGCTACGGCTACCTGCGCATCACCCAATTCCAGTCCGCCACCGCCGACAATGTGCGCCGCGAACTGGGCAAATTGAAAAAAGATGCCGGCGGCAAGCTAAAGGGATTGGTTTTGGACTTGCGCAACAATCCGGGAGGGGTATTGAACGGAGCCGTCGCCGTGAGTGACACATTTCTGCGCAAGGGCTTGATCGTGACGACCAAGGGAAGAGTCGAGGACTCACAACTCAAGTTCACTGCCACGCCCACCGACTATATCGACAACACGCCGATAGTCGTCCTGGTGAACGGCGGCTCGGCTTCCGCTTCAGAGATTGTCGCCGGAGCGTTGCAGGATCATAAGCGAGCAATCATTCTGGGAACGAAGACTTTCGGCAAAGGATCGGTTCAGACCATACTGCCAATGAACAACGGCGCGGCATTGAAAATTACAACCGCGCGCTACTACACGCCCGGCGATCGTTCCATACAAGCATCCGGCATCGTACCGGACGTCGTAGTGGAGGACTTGAAAATTGCCCGTAACGAAACCAACGGTGCGCGGCGCATTCGCGAGGAAGACCTCGCCCGCCATCTCAAGAACGAGAACGGCGACGACGAGGCGGGAGCCAAAGACGACGATGCGGTCAAGAAAAGACCGTCGATCGAAGACGACTTTCAGTTGCGCGAAGCACTGAATCTACTAAAGGGCGTCAATATCGTCGGCGAGCAGAGGTCGAGTTGAACGGCTGACGCCCCCGGGGGCAGGAGAGCCGTTGAGGATTGCGCCCGAGTTGGCGGTTTTGCCGGCGGTCCCCGGTGAGAGCTGATCGCAGCTACGCGGCGGGGATTCCCGTACGGCGGTACGCGATGCTCATTGGGACAATTGCCTTACGCGCCCATCCTTTGACAGCAGTATGGCGATCGGCCGTGTACTGTCGAAATTCGCCAGTACGATCATCGAGATGACGGTTATCGGCACACTCAGGAACATGCCGGCGATACCCCATACGCTGCCCCACAACACCAGGGACAGCAACACCACCAGAGGGCTGAGATTGAGCGAATTGCCCATCAACCGAGGCTCTACAACGTTCCCGACGAGAAATTGCACGCCGGTCAAACCCAGGGCCACCACAAGAAACGGGTAGGCGTTGTCGAACTGAATCAGCGTCAGCAGCGCCGGAAAAACGGTGGCGATAATGGACCCGATGGTGGGTATATAGTTCAACAGAAAAATGGTGAAAGCCCAGAATGCGGCGAAATCCACGCCCACCGCCAGCAAGATGCCGTAGCTCAACAAGCCCGTCACCAGGCTCGTTAGAGTCTTGATCGAAATGTAGGTCTGGATATCGGATTGGATATGGGATAGCAATTCCTCGGTGGATGCACGGTTCTGGGGATCGGCGAACAGGTAATCCAGTTTTCGGGAAAAGGTCTTTTGTTCCACCAACAAAAAGCCGACATAAATCAGAATCAATCCGGTGTTGCCAAGAAAGCCGGTGAGCGCCGAGACCAACTGTGAGATCGCCGGGCCGAATTTGATCTGCTCGGTGAATTGACCAATGCTGGGTAGTTGCTGCAGACCGGTCCACGTCATGAACTTGCCCAACATTTTTTCCAGATTGGCCTTGTACGCGGGCACCGCCTGCGAGACCTGGGCGACATTCGATTGCACCATGTCAACGATTGCTCCCGCAAACACAATGATTGTTATCAAGGCCAATGACAAAGTCAGCCAGTTGGTGCTCCGGCCGCCGCGCAACAACCAACGCCCGTAGGTACGGCTCAATGCATTAATGATGTACCAGATCATTATCGCTACCGCGAACGGCACCAGCAGCGATTTACCGACGGCGAGCACATAAAAAGTCACCACCGTAGCGACAATCGCCAGGGAAATGGACATCGTCCTAGAAGCCGACATGACCAAAGCTACAGTTGAGGCGAGGACACTTTTTGCCGGTGGGCGGAAGCCAGGTTGCAGCGCTGCGTCGTATTATTCGTCGTCCCACCGATCGTCTCGAACTTGCACCGTTTCGCCATGGATGCGGACCGGGAAAATCGCCACCGGTTCATACGCCGGCGGCGCCAGCACGTCACCGGTGCGTAAACAAAATTTAGCGCCGTGGCGGGGACAGATAATCGTATCGCCTTCCACGCTGCCGCTCGCCAGTTCGGCGCCATCATGGGTGCATACGTCCTCAATTGCCAGAAATTCCCCGTCCACATTGAACACTGCAATCGCGACATCATCGACATCCACAACCACATGCTCGCCATTGCTCAGATCGTCTTTACGTACGACATCAATCCAGTCAGACATGAATACACAGGCTCGAACAATACACATTCAACGCCGTCAGTTGGCGACGCAATCAGTCTGCTTCAATGCCGCCCTGGATGCTCAACAATTCGCTGCGTCGAGCATGCAAGGGACATAGATGTTCTTCATGGCGCAGATTTCTGCAGCTCGGGTTCGCTCACAACAGTCCCAGCTCGAGCTTCGCTTCCTCGCTCATCCTGTCCTGGTCCCAGGGCGGATCCCACACCAGTTCCACAATCGAGTCTTTCACCCCCTCCACCGATTTCACCGCGTTTTCGACAACGCCCGGGAAGGTCTGCGCCACCGGACAGCCCGGCGCGGTCAGGGTCATATCGATGGTGACCACATGCTGATCATCGATATCGATCTTATAGATCAAACCGAGATCGTAAATATTAACAGGGATCTCCGGATCATAGACGGTCTTCAATGCGTCAACGATACGATCCGACAGGGCGGATGGTGCACCGCTGTCATCACTGCCGGATGTGTTGTGCTCGCTCATGGTTGGGATCAAATCAACATGCTTTTGGCTCGTACGATGCCGTTTATGAACTCGTCAATTTCCTCCCGCGTATTGTACATGCCGATCGACGCCCGCGCAGTTCCGGGAAGGGCAAAATGCTGCATCACCGGCATTGCACAGTGGTGACCGGTACGAATCGCGATTCCCAGCTGGTCGAGAATGGTGCCGAAATCCGCGGGATGGGTCCCGTCCACCACAAACGACAGAATGCTGCATTTCAACTCCGCGGTGCCGATGACGCGCAACCCCTCGATCTCCTGGGCGCGCTGCATTGCGTATCGCAGGACACTCCTCTCATGGGCCGATATTGCTCCAAGCCCCATGGTCCTGAGGTAATCGATGGATGCCCCAAGACCGATCGCCCCGGCAATGTTCGGGGTGCCGGCCTCAAACTTGTACGGCAAGATGTTGTACGTCGTCTTCTCGAAGGTGACATGTTCAATCATTTCGCCGCCACCCTGGTAGGGCGGCATCGCATCGAGTATGTTCTGTTTCGCGTACAACACGCCGATGCCGGTGGGGCCGTACAGCTTATGACCGGAAAATGCATAGAAGTCGCAGTCCAGGTCACGCACGTCCACTTGAATGTGGGCGACCGCCTGCGCGCCATCGACCAACACCACGGCTCCCACATCGTGAGCCCGGTGGATCATGCTCTTGACCGGGTTGATCGTTCCCAGGGCGTTGGATACATGGGTCATCGCCAATATCTTGGTGCGCTCAGTGAGAAGCTTCTCGAATTGCTTCGCAATCATCTCACCGCGTTCATTGATGGGCACCACTTTGAGCACCGCGCCGGTTTGTTCGCACAGCATTTGCCACGGCACGATATTGGAGTGGTGCTCCATTTCGGTAACCAGGATTTCATCGCCGTGGTTGATATTGGCACGTCCGTAACTTTGCGCGACCAGATTAATGGCTTCCGTCGTGCCCCTTACGAATACGATTTCCCTTGCATCATCGGCATGTAAGAATCCACGTACCTTTTCGCGCGCCGCCTCGAACGCGATCGTGGCGCGCTCGCTCAGTTCATGCACCCCACGATGGACATTGGCGTTATCGAGGTAGTAATAGCGTTCCAGCGCCTCAATAACTGAAGCCGGCTTCTGCGTAGTGGCGGCATTATCCAGATATACCAGCGGCCGGCCGTTTACCTCTTGTTGCAGGATCGGGAAATCGGCACGTACCCGTTCAATGTCAAAGTCCTGCGGGTCGACTGCCCGCGCCGCGGACACTTCGGCGGGTGTCATGCGGGTTCCCCAACAGGCTTTCCACGTAGCAGTGTCAGGGTCAAGTGGTGCTCAAGTTCGTCACGAATCGGCTCGATGGCAAAACGATTGATGACGTCTTTGGCGAAGGCGTAAGTCAGCATGCTGCGCGCTGAATCTTGGTCTATGCCGCGGGATTGCAGATAAAACACCGAGTTCGGATCAAGCTGGCCCACTGTAGCACCATGCGAGCATTTCACGTCATCGGCATATATTTCCAATTGTGGTTTGGTATCGACTTCAGCGTCACGTGACAACAACAGATTGTTATTCTGTTGCTGGGCGTCCGTGTGTTGAGCGTCCTGGTGCACCACGATACGTCCATGGAATACCGCCCGAGAACGTCCCGTGAGCACGCCCTTGTAAAACTCGTCGCTGGTGCAGTGTGCAACGCGATGGTCGACCTGCGTGTGGTTGTCGATATGTTGCCTGCCCGCACCGATGTAAAGCCCGTTCATTGTGCTGTGGGCGCCGGTATCACTCAAGGTAACGTGTAAATCCGTGCGCGCAATGGCGCCACCCATGGCGATATTGTTGGTCGTAACGGTGCTGTCGCGATCCTGATGCACGAAAAGACCGCCCACGTGAAACGCACGGGCGCTCTCCTGCTGCAGCTTGTAATAGTCCACTTGCGCTGAAGGTCGCGCCACCAGTTCGGTGACTGCATTGGTGAAGTAACGGTCTTGCTGTGCGCAGACGTAGCGTTCCAGGACGGCGACGCGACTGCCGGTCCCGGCGATCACGAGGTTGCGCGGATAACACACCTGGGGCTGCTCGCCGTCTAACGCGCAGACATAAATCAGTTCGATGGGATGCTCCACAGAACAATTGTCTGAGATGCGGATATAGGCGCCGTCGGTTAAAAATGCGGTGTTGAGCGCGGCGAAACCGTGTAATGCATCAGGAACGAAACGACCCAGCTCAGTCTCCAGCTCGGCAACACCCTGACGCAGCGCATCACTCAAACTCATCACGGTGACGCCATCCGGCAGCTTTTGGAGACGCGACAAATCCGGAATGAAATGCCCGTTTACGAATACACAACGATGGCTTTCCAGCGCGGCGTGCTCGGGGAGCTCGACACCCGTGACGACGACACCGTCACGCACAGCCGTTGCGAAGGGCTGCTTGGCGATCGGGCGTACATTGGTATATTTCCAGTCCTCGTCACGGACCGTGGGAAAGCCGACCTCGCGGAATCTCGACAGTCCCGACTCCCGAACCCGGCGCACCCAAGGTATGGACCCTCCGGGCAACCCGGATGCGGCCCCCTCGTAGGCATCGACATAGGCCTTTTGTACCGCCTCGAACATGACGAATCAGACCCCGGCCGAAGGCGCAGCCGCGGCGTCGGAGTTCTGCGCCAACCAGGTGTAACCGCGCTTTTCCAGCTCCAATGCCAGGGTCTTGTCTCCGGACTTTACCACGCGGCCATTAGCCAGGATGTGGACCTTGTCAGGAACAATATAATCGAGCAACCTTTGGTAATGGGTCACGACGATCATGGCGCGCTGTTCATCGCGCAATGAATTTACGCCGTTGGCGACCACTTTTAGGGCATCGATGTCCAGACCGGAGTCGGTTTCATCGAGTATGGCGAGCGACGGCTCCAACACCGCCAACTGTAGAATTTCGTTGCGCTTCTTCTCACCCCCGGAAAATCCCTCGTTTACAGAGCGGTGCAGAAACTCCTCTTTCATCTCGACGAGCTTGATCTTCTCCTTGATCAACTTCAGGAACTCAACCGCTGATATTTCGCTCAACCCACGGTGCTTTCGTACCGAATTCAGCGCCGCCTTGAGCAGGTATAGGTTGCTTACACCGGGTATTTCAACAGGATACTGAAAGGCTAGAAAAATCCCTTCGCAGGCTCGCTCCTCAACGGAGAAGTCGAGAAGATTCTTGCCGCGATAGACCACCTGTCCACCGGTGACGTCATATCCGTCACGGCCCACGAGCACATTGGCAAGGGTACTCTTTCCAGAACCGTTGGGGCCCATGATGGCGTGAACCTCGCCGGCGCCAACCTCCAGGTCGATGCCTTTGAGAATTGGCTTGCCGTCAACTGCGGCGTGCAGATTATTGATAGATAACATAGTCACTCTGATTCCAACAAAAAGGGGAGCGATCCTGCGTAAAATGGATTGGAGCCTGGTCCGCCCCCGGAACGGGTGTTAAAGGCAGCTAACCCACGGCTCCTTCAAGGCTGATATCCAACAACTTTTGCGCTTCGACAGCGAACTCCATCGGCAACTCCTTGAACACTTCTTTGCAGAAGCCGTTCACGATCATCGACACCGCGTCCTCTTCCGACAGCCCCCGCTGCCGGCAATAAAACAGCTGATCGTCGCTGATCTTAGACGTCGTTGCCTCATGTTCCACCTGCGCAGTTGGACTTTTCACCTCCATGTAAGGAAAGGTATGCGCCCCACAGCGATCCCCCAGCAACAACGAATCACACTGTGAATAGTTTCGCGCATTGTCCGCCGAATTGAGCACTTTGACCAAACCGCGGTATGCGTTTTGACCACGGCCTGCGGAAATTCCCTTGGAGACAATGGTGCTCGAAGTATTCTTGCCGATATGCACCATCTTGGTCCCGGTATCCGCCTGTTGCCGGTTATGGGTCAGGGCAACAGAGTAGAACTCGCCCACCGAATCGTCTCCCTCGAGCAGCACACTGGGATACTTCCACGTGATCGCAGATCCGGTTTCCACCTGGGTCCAGGATATTTTGGAGTTTCTTCCGCGGCACGCGCCGCGCTTGGTCACAAAATTGTAGATGCCCCCGCGTCCTTGCTCGTCGCCGGGATACCAATTTTGCACCGTCGAGTATTTGATCTGGGCGCCCTCCATGGCGATCAATTCGACCACCGCAGCGTGCAGCTGGTTCTCATCCCGCATCGGCGCCGTACACCCCTCGAGATAACTCACATAGCTTCCTTCGTCAGCGATAATCAGCGTTCTTTCGAACTGACCGGTATTCATCGCATTAATGCGGAAATAGGTGGAAAGCTCCATCGGGCAACGCACGCCCTTGGGGATATAAACGAAAGAACCATCACTAAACACCGCGGAGTTCAACGCCGCATAAAAATTGTCCCCCGTGGGAACCACGCTGCCGAGATACTGCTTGACCAGATCCGGGTGCTCTTGAAGCGCTTCGGAAATGGAGCAAAAAATGACCCCGACTTCCGCCAGCTTCTCGCGAAACGTCGTCTTTACCGAGACGCTATCGAATACCGCGTCTACCGCCACGCCCGCCAATACCTTTTGTTCTTCCAGCGGAATCCCCAGCTTCTCGTAGGTCTCGAGCAACTTCGGGTCCACCTCATCCAGGCTCTTGGGGCCTTCTTTGTCCTTCGGCGCGGAGTAGTAGCTGATCGATTGGTAATCGATCGGCTCGTAGTCCACATGCGCCCACTGCGGCTCACTGAGCGTCAACCAGTGTCGAAAGGCATCGAGGCGCCATTCGAGCATGAAGTCCGGTTCACCTTTCTTGGCCGAAATCGTGCGAATCACGTCCTCGTCCAGACCTGGAGGCAATGTTTCGGAATCAATCTCCGTGACAAAGCCTTCCTTGTATTCGCGTTTGACTAAACGGTCTATGTCACTCGCTGGACTGCCCATCGATATCTTTACTCCTGCCCGGTGCGCGCGCCGGGATTACATGCTGACGCTTGACGTCGGATTGGTGCGCCCCAATTGCGCGTCCTGGCGCAACGCGCGCTCCTGCACACACGGCCACTCAGTAAGTTCCCCTAATTTGATCTTATCCAGGAATTCATACAATTGCCGGCTCAGGTCTTTCCACAGCTCATGGGTCAAACACGGCTCTCCGTTCTGACAATCCCCCCTGCCGCCGCAACGGGTCACGTCGACCTTTTCATCGACCGCGACGATGATATCGGCCACTGAAATATCGTTCGCCGCCAACGCCAAACGATATCCACCCCCGGGACCACGCAGCCCCTTCACCAGTCCCGCCTTGCGCAGCGCGGCGAACAACTGCTCCAGGTAGGAAAGCGAGATGTTTTGACTGGTGGCGATGTCGTTCAAGGTGACCGGCCCGGACACCTCGTGGATCGCAAGATCCATCATTGCAGTTACGGCATAACGGCCTTTAGTAGTTAGTCTCATGGTCACGACTCCTGCAGTTGCCGCCCAACGGATGCGTCGATGCTACGACGCGAGGCGCCGGGCAGATCAAGGTAAACTTTAAAATACCTTAGTATTTTAGTCAAGAATAATATAAGCACCGTCTAATTTTCTTAATAATCCCCCAGAACGTCAGAGGTAATATATACCCCCATAGAGATGGGCGCCATAGGTCAAGTCATGGAATCGTTACTTTCCGTTTGGCCAGCTCGCCAGCAGCAGCAACGTGCCCAGCCCCCCCAGCATCCAGGTCGACACCGGCACGTTGTTCAGCATCAACGGCGCGTAGCCGTCCAACGCCGCCAGAATAGCCGCCGCCAACAACAGCACCGCCCCCAGGGTACCGACATACTGGCGGCGCTGTCCGCCGACCAAATCCTGCCGCAGGCGCCGCAGCTCGTCCGCCTGCTGTTGGCTGGCGGTCTCGTCGTCGTGCAATTTGCGCAACAGACCGTGGGCCAGGGTGGGGATTTCCGGCAACATCCGCCCCCACTTCGGCAATTCACGTTTCAGGCCGTCGCGAAAAGCCAACGGTCCGACTTGTTGCCGCATCCAGCGCTCCAGATATGGCTTCGCGGTCTCCCACAAATCCAGCTGGGGATACAGCTGCCGGCCAAGGCCCTCGATATTCAGCAGGGTCTTTTGCAACAACACCAGTTGTGGTTGGATCGGCATCTCGAAACGCCTTGCGGTTTGGAACAGCTGTACAACGAGTTTGCCGAAGGAGATCTCACTGATCGGTTTAGCGAACACCGGTTCGCACACCGTCCGAATCGCCGCCTCAAACTCATTAACGCGCGTGTGTGCAGGCACCCATCCCGCATGCAGGTGGGCCTCGGCGACGGCGCGATAATCCCGGTTGAAAAATCCAAGAAAGTTTTCCGCCAAGTAGCGTTTGTCTTGATCGTCCAGGGTTCCCATGATGCCGAAGTCGACGGCGCGATATTGCCCCGACTCGGAGACGAAGATATTCCCCGGATGCATGTCGGCATGGAAAAATCCGTCGCGGAACGCCTGGGTAAAGAAGATCTCGACACCGTCGTGCGCCAGCTTGCGCATATCGATCCCCGCCGCCTTGAGAGCCGCCATATCCCGAATGGGTATACCGTAGATACGCTCCATGACCATGACTTCCTTGGTGGTAACGTCCCAGTACACCTCGGGGACATAGATAAGCTCCGAACCCTCGAAGTTGGAACGCAACTGACTGGCATTGGCCGCCTCCCTTCTGAGGTCCAATTCGTCGTGAATGGTTTTGTTGTACTCGTCCACTATGTCCACGGGACGCAGGCGCGGACCTTCCTCCCAATAGCGTTCTGCCAATCGCGCCACCGTATACAGCAGGGCCAAGTCGCGGTCGATCACCTGCTGAATTTTTGGACGCAATACTTTAACCACTACCTCCGTGCCGTCCAGCAGATTCGCGGCGTGCACCTGGGCCACCGACGCCGACGCCATGGGTCGCGACTCGAAGGATGCAAAGTGCGTCTCCAGGGGGGCGCCATATGCCTGTTCGATAACCGCCTTCGCCTCATCGCCGGGAAACGGGGGAACCTGGTCCTGGAGTTTACTCAACTCGGCGGCGATATCCTCCGGCAGAAGGTCCGGTCGCGTGGAAAGCATCTGGCCGAACTTCACGAACACCGGGCCAAGCTCCTCCAGAGCGGCACGCAGCCGCTCACCGCGCGGCTTTCGCACGGCAGGGCGCCAACGCCAGGGCATTAAATAGGAAACGTAACGGTAAGGACGAAACAGATGTAAGGCGACAATCAAATCGTCCAGGCCATGCTTCGCAAACACCTGGCTGATACGCAGGAGTCTGAAAAACTGAGCGGGGCGCATCATGACAACGACGCTTGCAGTCGTAGCACCCTTTGTTCCAATCGATCCGTGGCGGAACGCAATTCATCCACCGCATCCGCGAAGTGAGTCACGCTGGATGACGATGCGAGAAAACGGGCTTCCTCCTGGAGAAATTCCGAGATATTTCTTTGCGCGGTGTGGTGAGCGTTGCGACGCCAATCACTGAGCCCACGAATCAGATTTCCCGCCTGATGCGCCGCGACGTCACCGACATACCGTGACAACAACTCCTCCCAGTCGATGTCAACCTCCTCGATAAAACGCCGCAGCCCTTGACCGAGCTCGATGTCGCCGGTGATCTCCAGCTTGCCCTCGCGAAATAATGTGGCCGGCAGCCCGCTCAAGCCCAGCTGGACAAAGGCAGCGGGCGATCCGCTCAACGTGACATCGGGGTCACGTTCCGCTCCACTGATAATCCTGATGCCACTCTCGCCGGGCGACAGGTACAATTTCCGATCCACGCCGAGCAGATCCAGGCAAATGAGCTTTCCTTCGAATTCCTGGAAACGCTGGAACGCATCCGGGTCCAGACGCAACACGTGGTTCCCGATCGATTCAAGTAAGCTGGCAATCATGGCATGCTACTCGCACGTGCTTTTTCATCTGCTCAATCACCCGGATTCACGAGCTAAAACTTGTAACCGATGTGTACCGCCACGATTCCGCCGCTCAAGTTGTGGTAATTCACATTCTCAAACCCGGCTGTTTCCATCATCGATTTGAGTTCAGCCTGGGTCGGTTGTTTGCGAATCGACTCCACCAGGTATTGGTAGCTGCCTTTATCACCGGCCACCAACCTTCCAATTTGCGGTAACACATTGAACGAATACACATCGTAGAATCTACGCAACACTTTCGAAGTGGGGTAGGAGAACTCGAGGATCAGCGCGCGGCCTCCCGGCCGCAGGCTCCGGTACATGGACTGCAGTGCGGTTTGCTGGCGAGTCACGTTACGCAGTCCAAAGCCGATGCTGATGCAATGAAAACAGTTGTCCCGAAACGGCAAACGCTCCGCGTCCGCCTGCACATACAATACGTTGCCGACGATGCCGTCGTCGGCAAGCCGCCTGCGTCCTCGGTGCAGCATCGCATCATTGATATCCGTGGACACCACCAAACCCGAGCTGCCCACCAGACGCGCGAACTTCCTGGTGAGGTCGCCACTGCCCGCGGCGACGTCCAGCACGTGATGACCGGTTCGAATACCGCTCAGCCCGACCGCAAACTCCTTCCACGCCCTATGCACGCCAAACGACATCAGATCGTTCATCAAATCGTACTTATCGGCCACCGAACGAAACACCTCCGCCACCAAACGCGGCTTGTCATGCTCCGGAACGTCACGGAAACCGAAATGCGTGGTGTTGTCGCGATTCGCCTCAGTCACTGCCCATCATCTCGTCGTAGGATTGCGCTTCCCGTTGATGCCCGGCGTCCGCCAAGCGCTGGAGATAATCCGCCCAGTACTGTTTGCGGTTCACGCCCAGTTCATAAAGGGTCTGCCAGGAGAATATGCCCGTATCATGCCCGTCGTCGAAACGCAGCATTACCGCATAGGTGCCCACCGGCTCGACGGCAACGATATTGACCTTCTCCTTGCCGATTTGCAGGACTTCCTGCCCCGGACCATGACCACGCACTTCGGCGGACGGTGAATAGACGCGCAGGTATTCGCACGGCAACTGAAACCGACTGCCGTCGTCGAATACGGTTTCGAGAATCCGCGATTGCTGATGGAGCGTAATGTCGGTTGGTGTTGGTTTTTCTTCAGGCATCGGCTGTATAGATTGCGCTTGTGTAACGTTGTGTAATCCCCATCACCCCTGTTGCAACCAGGTGGCTATGGTCTCTGCGAAGTAAGTTAATATCGCATCCGCTCCCGCGCGTTTGAAGCCGACCATCGTTTCCATCACCACCTCGCGCAAATCCAACCATTCGTTCTGCGCCGCGGCGTGCAACATTGCGTACTCGCCACTCACCTGGTACACAAAGGTGGGGACGCCGAATTCCTGTTTGACGCGATAGACGATATCCAGGTAGGGCATTCCCGGCTTCACCATTACCATGTCGGCGCCTTCGTCGATGTCCAGCGCCACTTCACGCAGCGCCTCGACGCCATTTGCCGGATCCATCTGATAGCTGTATTTATTGCCCCCACCCAAACTCGCCGCGGAACCCACGGCGTCGCGGAATGGACTGTAGTAGCTGGAAGCGTACTTCGCGGCGTAGGCGAGAATTCTAACATTGCGGTAGTTTTCGTGTTCCAGCGCGCAGCGAATCGCCCCGATACGACCATCCATCATATCCGACGGCGCCACCACGTCCGCACCCGCTTCCGCGTGGGATATGGCCTGCTTGATCAGCACATCAACCGTCTCGTCGTTCATGACGTAGCCCGACTCATCGATCAAACCGTCTTGGCCGTGGCGGGTGAACGGGTCCAGGGCGACATCGGTGATCACGCCCAGTTCAGGTACATCCGACTTCAACGCCCGCACCGCTCGTTGCACCAGACCGTTCGAGTTGTACGCCTCTTGGGCGTCGTCGCTTTTCTTCTCCGCAGGCACCACCGGAAACAGAGCGACGGCGGGGATCCCCAAGTCCTGCAGGTGCCGTGCCTTGGACATCAACCGATCGACCGTCAGGCGCTCTACGCCGGGCATGGACGGCACCGGTTCACCATCGTCGGTACCCTCCATGACAAAGACCGGTTGTATCAAATCGTTCGCCGTAACAAGATTTTCCCGCATCAGCCTACGCGAGAATTCGTCGCGACGCATGCGCCGCATACGGGTGGCGGGAAATCCAGGCGCCGACAGAAGCGAGTCATTCATTTGTGCTGCAGTCCAAGTACCGGTTGTTGTTTATCGTCTCATTATCCACGAGATGCGCAAAGTACCAAATCCGGAAAACTATAAACGACCCCTATCCCGGCACCAACAGCTTTGATGTCCACAATGCTTGCGGTTTGACGGTAATATGGGAAAAATACGCGCCGGAGGCAATCCATGTCCGACATTTTCGATTTTACCGACCCAGAACTCGACACCATAAAAGCCCTTATACAACTGCGGTTCAAAGATGCCGTGGAACTTCACCTTGCCGACGTCGAATTGCGCCTCGACCCCTCCTCAAACGAGTTAACCGAGTGCTCGGCTGTATTTTGGCAGGCGCGCGAGTGCAGTTTTGTCGTGGCAAAAACCGCGCCGAACGAGTTTCGCTGTCAGTTTTTCTACGACCCGTCTGATCAGTTCAGCACCGGCCATGACAAATTCAGCGACATCGGCTCGTGTGTATCCACATTGCTGCAAGTTCAGTCGGATAGCGAGCGCGAACGCGAGGGGGTCTCCTCGGGTTCCACCGGGGCTGATTTGCACTCCAAATAACCGCGCCTTCAGTCTAAATCCAAGTAAAAGAGGGAAGTCATGCCGAAAATCAGGCCGAAAAACGCGTTTTATGCTCAGTCCGGCGGTGTCACCGCCGTCATCAATGCCAGCGCCTCGGGAGTGATTGAAACCGCGCGCAAACACAAGAACAAGATCGGCAAGGTCTACGCCGGGCGCAACGGCATTATCGGCGCCTTGACCGAGGACCTCATCGATACCAGCGGGGACACGCCTCGCGCGATCGCTGCATTGCGCCACACGCCATCCGGCGCGTTCGGTTCCTGCCGGTACAAGCTCAAGAGCCTGGAAGAAAACAGACGTCAATATGAGCGTTTGATTGAAGTTTTTGCGGCCCATGATATCGGTTATTTCTTCTATAACGGTGGCGGCGATTCTGCGGACACGTGTTTAAAGGTGTCGCAGCTCTCGGAAACCATGGGTTACCCGATCCAGGCCATACATGTTCCCAAGACGGTTGATAACGACCTGCCGATCACCGACAACTGTCCCGGATTCGGCTCTGTCGCCAAATATATTGCCGTGTCCACGCGCGAAGCCAGCTTTGATGTCGCCAGCATGGCCAAGACCTCCACGAAGGTGTTCATCATCGAGGTAATGGGCCGGCATGCGGGATGGATCGCCGCGGCCGGCGGCCTGGCTTCGAGCGCCGACACCGAAATCCCGATTCTAATCCTGTTTCCGGAAGTCAAATTCGACCGTAAGAAGTTCATGGGCAAAGTGGACCGGCTGGTGAAGAAACACGGCTATGTTTCGGTGGTGGTATCCGAGGGCGTGAAGGGTCCTGACGGAAAATTCCTCTCCGATCAAGGCCTGAAGGATGCCTTCGGTCATGCGCAACTCGGAGGCGTGGCGCCGGTGGTGGCGGGCATGGTCAAGCAGGACCTGGATTTGAAATATCACTGGGCAGTTGCCGATTACCTGCAAAGGTCTGCACGCCACATTGCGTCCAAAACCGATGTCGACCAGGCTTACGCCGTCGGCCGCGAGGCGGTCAGGATGGCCTTGAAGGGCGAGAATGCGGTAATGCCCGCCATCAAGCGTGTATCCAATAAACCCTATCGATGGAAAATCGAAAAGGCGTCGTTGGACAAAGTCGCCAACGTCGAAAAAATGATGCCAAAGAACTTCATTACCCGGGACGGGTTCGGCATCACCGACAAGTGTCGCGAATATCTCGAGCCGCTTATCAAGGGCGAGGATTATCCTCCCTACAAGAACGGCATGCCGCAGTACATCCGCCTCAAGAACAAGCCGGTCAGAAAGAAACTGAAATCACGATTTTCGCTGTGAGCCGAACCCGGCCCCTGAAGCCGGTTGCCGGCAGATGACATCCACGTTATGACACTGGACAAGGCCCGCGAGTTATTGCAGGTGCAAGCTGATTTCGGCGGTTTCTACAATCGCAATTCGGCGCGGTTGATTCTGGCGGAGGTGTACAAGGAACATGGCCAGGCGGCGGTGGACAAGCTGATCAAGGATCTCAACCTGGGGCCAATTTTCGGCTTCGAGCCCGGCAACCGGTTCGACGCCGTCCGCTGAATCGGGCACGTTAGCTCAACGAACCCGTCCCTGTTGCGGCCACGGCGCGCGGGGAATCGGTATCGGGCGTTCACGGAACAGACCGCGGCGGATCCTTCCGCCGGGGTCCGCTAATTCGGTATGGGAATCAGCGCGATACCTGCCTCCGCGTCGGGCCCATTGGGTAGACCGGACTATCCCAGCAACGGCGCTATGACCAGGCTTACGATCGCCATGACGTTGATGAGAATGTTCATCGACGGTCCCGAGGTATCCTTGAACGGGTCGCCGACGGTATCTCCGACCACCGTCGCCTTATGGGTATCGGAACCCTTACCGCCGAGATTCCCGCGCTCCACGTATTTCTTGGCGTTATCCCAGGCACCACCGGCGTTGGCCATGGTCAGCGCCAATAACACGCAACCGAGCAAGGCGCCGCCAAGCATGCCACCCAGGGACTCCGGCCCGAGCACGAATCCCACCACCACCGGGGCCGCAACCGCCAACACGCCAGGGGGCACCATACGCTTGAGCGCGGCGTCGGTGGCGATTTCAATGCATCGCGCGTTATCCGGCTGAGCCTTGCCTTCCAGCAATCCCGGAATCTCTTTGAACTGGCGCCGGATCTCTTTGATCATATCGAAGGCCGCGTCGCCCACCGCAGTCATGGTCATGCTACCGACCAGAAATGGAAAAATACCGCCAATGAACATCCCGATCAGCACCATGGGATTGTTGATCTCCAAACTGAAATCCACTACCTGGTGAGACACGACTTCGATGTAGGCGGTGATGATGGCCAGCGCCGCCAGCGCCGCAGCGCCGATGGCGAACCCCTTGCCGATCGCCGCGGTGGTATTGCCCAGCTCGTCCAGCGAATCGGTGATCTTGCGCGTGTCCTCGCCCAGGCCGGCCATCTCGGCGATACCCCCGGCATTGTCCGCCACCGGCCCGTAGGCGTCGATGGCCATGGTGATGCCGACGGTGGCGAGCATACCCACCGCCGCAATACCCACGCCGTAGAGTCCCGACAGCTCGCTCGATATGAGGATGATCGCGCTCAGCGACAGCATTGGCACGACCACCGATTGCATGCCGATGGCCAGACCGGCAATCATTACCGTGGCGGGGCCGGTTTCGCCGCCTTCGGCGATTTTGCGCACCGGTTTGCCGGCGGTGTAATACTCGGTGACCAGGCCGATGATGATGCCCCCGATGGCGCCCACCAATACCGACACCCAAACCCGCAGGCTGGCGTCGGAAATAGCGATCACCAGGAACGCAACGACGATAAACAGCACCGATGCACCCATGGTGCCGATGCGCAGCGCGACCTCCGGCGACTTGCTGGAATACCGCTGCACCAAGTAGATACCGCCGATGGAACACAATATTCCCACTGAGGCCATCATCAGCGGCAGGAACATCAACGTCGATTGCGGTCCCACCAGCTCGATGTCCGCCGTACCCATGGTCGAGGCAATGGCGATGGTTGCGATCATGGCGCCGCAATAGGACTCGAAGATATCCGACCCCATACCGGCAACGTCACCCACGTTGTCACCGACGTTGTCGGCGATAACCCCGGGATTGCGCGGGTCGTCTTCAGGGATTCCCGCTTCCACCTTACCAACGAGGTCCGCGCCGACGTCCGCGCTTTTGGTGAAAATTCCGCCGCCGACACGGGAGAACAACGCCACCGACGAAGCCCCCATGCCGAACCCGTGGATCACGTGGGCGGTGTGCGGATCTCCGCCAAAGAACAGATAAAGCAGTCCCAATCCCAACAGGCCCATGGCCGCTACCGTGAGCCCCATAATGGAGCCGCCGAAAAATGCCACTGTCAGCGCGGCGGGCGCCCCCTCGTCATGGGCGGCGGTGGTGGTGCGCACGTTCGCCTGAGTGGCGGTGTACATGCCGATGTAACCGGCGCTCGCGGAACACAGAGCGCCGACGATAAATGCGAAGGCGGTTCGCCAGCCCAGCGGCGAAATAAGTATGAGCAGAATCACCACCGCTGAGAAGATCGCCAGGACCTTGTATTCGCGGCGCATGAACACCATCGCGCCAGTGTGTATGGCATCACCGATCTCTACGACTTTGCCGGTGCCCGGGGCGTGCTCCAGGACCATTTGGAAGATCTTGTATGCAGCGAACAGGCCGCCGATGCCGAGAAGAGTTGGAATCAATGCTTCGAACGACATAATTTCCCCTTGTTATGCTGGGTGTAGTGGTATTCCGGCGCCGTCTGATGTCGGGTCAAAGCTACCCCTGGATCATCGGCCTAACATCTTATTTTGTTTACGCGGATTGCAGTGTTTCCGCCGCCGCGCGGAAATATTTCATTAGCGAACCCCGTATCATAACCCACTTGACTCGGGCTAATCATCTTTGAGCACGCCGACGGCAACGGTCCGCGGCGGTACTCCGAGTTCGCGCCGCGATGATTACAGGGATTTCAGCCGGCTGACAATCCCCCCGACGCGATATGGAGTAACCCGCCGGCGCCGGAATCCTCTATCCCCACCGGTCCTGGGCAGCGCGATCCCCGCACACTCCTAGCCCGCATTTCTCACCAGGCGCCCAGCTACTATTCCTGGCACCCCCCGGGATGACTCGTGACGTCAATTCTATGAAGAGACAGCTTAATTTCCTG
>CAMYKW010000024.1:37950-99706 GCA_947259175.1 uncultured Gammaproteobacteria bacterium
ACCCATAGCTACGGCTATGGGTTTCGTTCCAGCGCGGCGTCCAGTCGCCCGGTCTCTTCGCCAGCATCCGGGATCCTGGTGAGAAATGCGGGCTAGGGTTTCTTTTTCGCCCTCGGGTGCGCCTGGTCGTAGACCTTGGCCAGGTGCTGAAAATCCAAATGGGTATACACCTGTGTCGTGCTGATATTGGCGTGGCCCAGGAGTTCCTGAACCGCCCGCAATTCGCCACTGGATTCCAACAAGTGACTGGCGAAACTGTGGCGCAGCGCGTGCGGATGCACCGACACATCCAGACCTTGGCGATTTCCCCAGTACTTGATTCGCTGCTGCACTCCGCGCGGCGTCATGCGCCCCCCTCTCCTGGTGATGAACAGCGCCGGTTCGTCGTTGCCGGTCAGACGTTCGCGCTGCGCCAGCCAGTCGTTAATGGCGCGCAGGGCCAGGCGCCCCACGGGGACTTCGCGGGTTTTGCCGCCCTTTCCGCGAACTCGCACCAGCGCCTGCCGCCGGTCCAGATGCGCCAGGTCGAGACCGATTAACTCCGACAACCGCAATCCCGATGAATAGAGCAGCTCCATAATGGCGCGATCCCGCAGCGCCAGCAGATCCTTCGCCTGCACCGCGACCAACAGCGAAACCTGGTCCACCGTCAACGCGGCGGGCAGGCGCTTCTCGGAGCGCGGCGCGCGAATCCCGGCGAACGGGTTATTGGCGGCAACACGCTCACGTATCAGATAACGATACAGGGAGCGCGCCGCAGATAGCGCGCGTTGTATGCTGCGCCCGGAAAGCCCGGACTTGTGTAAGTGCATGATAAACGTGCGTGCCCGGTGCGCGTCGAGATCGCGCCACGCCTCGACACCCAGCCCATCGCAATGCGCGGTCAAGCGTTTCAAATCACGGGAATAGGCGGACTGCGTGTGTCGCGACATGCGCCGCTCGGCGCCGAGATACCCCAGAAAATCACCGATCTGTCTTTGGGATTCCGGGGTCACCGCATCAGCCCAACAGCCGCCGCAGAACCACGCCGACGACGCGCCCCAGACGGTCGAGGAACCAGGTCCCGAGATCGGCGCGAAACCGGCCCTCATCCGGCGATGCGAGCGCCAGAACCCCGATCGGATCGCCATGCCCCAGGGGTATCAGCGCACAAGAACCCACTTTCTGCGCTTGGTCCGCGAACAAGTACGTGAGCACTTGCAAGGGAAGCCGGTCATCGCAAACGCTCCGCCCATGCGCGATTCGCGCATACACTTGCCGGTACTCTTTATCGGTACTGCCGGCAAATTCGTTGCGTTTCGGTAATTCGTGCTCGTCGCTTGCGATCCTTATCACCGCCAATGGCACGTCAAATTGCTCTTTGATCGTGGCTGGCAACACATCCAACGCGGAATCGAGACCGTCCTGAACGATTGCCGCCAGCAACACCTCGTACAGTTGCTCGTTGAGGGACTCGTTCTGTTTGGCGGTCGAGACTAACGCGCGTAATTTCTTTCTTAGCGATTCGTTATTCTCACGCAACACGTCGACTTGCTTTTCAATAAGCGACACGCCACTGCCCGATTCGTGGGAAACCTGCATATCGATGAGCAATTCCGGGTGCCGTTTCAGGAAGTCCCGGTGATTGCGTAAATATTCGATGACGCGTTGCTCTTCCTGCAGGTCGTCACTCTGGTCAACATTTGCTTTGTGCGTCATTTACCCTCCGGCGCTAATATTCACAATGTCAATTTCAGATCTCCTTCGAACACGGACTGCGCAGGCCCGGTCATGAACACCGGTTGATTATCGCCGGTCCACTCGACCTTCAAGCGGCCACCGGGTAAATCCACGGTCACCACTTCGTCCAGCAGATCGAGCTTTTTACCCGCGACCACCGCGGCACAGGCGCCGCTACCACAAGCAGGCGTTTCTCCGACCCCACGCTCGTACACGCGCAAACGTATATGATCGCGCCCGCAAACCTGCATGAATCCGGCGTTGACCCGCTGCGGAAACCGCTGATGACTCTCTATCATCGCACCCCGCGCGCGGACCGGGGTCTGCGCTACGTCTGCGACAACCTGCACCGCGTGGGGATTACCCATGGATAGCGCCGAAATCTCTATTTCACCGTCGTCCAGCTGCAAATCGTACACATCTTGCCGGTTTGGCGCGATAAACGGAATATCCTCCGGCGCGAACCGCGGCACCGGCATATTCACCCGCACCTCATCGTTAGCGAGAACATTCAGCGTCAACACATCCAGAGCGGTTTTTACTTTGATCTCGGTTTTGTCCGTCAAGCCGGACTCGCGCACGAAAAGCGCAATGCAACGGGCACCATTACCGCACTGCGCGACTTCGCCACCGTCGGCATTGAGAATTCGAAATCCAAAATCCACATCATCAACAGGCGGGTTTTCCACCAGAAGAATCTGGTCGCAGCCCACCCCCAACCTCCGGTCGGCAATACGCCGCGCGTGGTCCGCGTCGATTGCGACACGCTGAGAGATCGCGTCAATGACAACGAAATCGTTGCCAAGCGCCTGCATCTTGGTGAACTTTATGCCCATCGGTCACACAGACTGTTGTATATTCGGGAGGAATACGAGGTAACCGCCAATCCGTGAAACCCTATATCACAGAAAAATTTCATTACCTAAAGACCCATCCACGAAGAGGGGTGCGTATTACCGCCGGTATTCTACTCGTCATCGGGGGCATTTTTGGAGCATTACCCGTGCTTGGATTCTGGATGTTGCCGCTGGGACTCATTCTGCTGTCGGTGGACTTTCCATGGGCGAAACGAGTGCTTACCAGGTTAAAGCTGTGGTGGCGTCGGCTGAAATCAGTGCTCCGAAACAAAGCGCCCAATATCGAGCCGCCGCAAAGGGATTAATCCGCCTACACCCGGCCATAGGCCGCCAGATGCCGGTCGCTGATCTGCTCCACCGTGAAATGCGACTGGCCCGCCTCGACCAGCTGTTCCCGCACCTCCTCCTCGCGATAAGCCGCCAACAGCGAGTGATAAAAATCACGCTTCAAGATATGCGGCTCGTTACCCGAGTACTGCTCCACGATCCCGCGCGCCGCATCCTGGGAACTCGGCCTTCTGAGATCCATCACCAACACCGGCGCGCCGCCTTTGGCATGTTCCGCGATCATGCGCCACAAGGCCCCGGGGTCATCCAAATGATGCAACAGGCTGTTGCTGATTACGCCGTCGAAAGGTTCCAGCACAGCCGCGGGCGCCGGCTCCTGTCCGATGCGCCAGCGAACTGTATGGATACGGTCCGCCATACCGGCACGCGCGATGGCGCCATCCGCCAGCGCGATCATCGACGGCGCGCCATCGACGGCCACCACGTGCAGCTGCCCAAATAAGCGAGCGAGTCGAATGGGTATGTCCGCCGGGCCGCAACCGAGATCCAGCACGCGCCCCCGCTTGAAATCCGGAAAACGGCTCGCAAAGGTTTCCACGAACAAGGAATTGGCCTGATCGAAGTCGCCCTCGGCGTAGGCCCTGGCCTGATCGGGGTCGTCCATTAATTCCGGTTCGGGAACGCGCTTCATGTTCAATCCGGGGCCTCGCTTCCAGGCCGGGTGTGGCGGTTGTACAATTTCTCGACCAATACGATGGGTTGCACCGGTAAGAAAAAAAGCTCCATGTTTGAATTGGTGTTTGTCTACGGCACACTGCGGCGCGGACAGCGCAATCATTATATGCTGTATTCGTCCGCTTTTGTCGCAGCGCACGTCACTGAACCTCGTTTCACGATGTTGGATCTCGGTAGCTATCCGGGAGTGGTGCCTGGGGGCGACTGCGCGATTAGCGGAGAACTTTATCGCATCACCGCGGCAACCCTCGCAGAGTTGGACGAGCTCGAGGACTACCCGCTACGTTATGGCCGCGCGGCACTGACCACTGAATTCGGCCGTGCGTGGATATATCTGTATCGGTACCGCAGCGCACAGAAGCGGGTTATCGCAAGCGGTGACTGGCTGACGGCAATGACGGCGACAATGAACAGCGTCCGCCGCTAGCCCGCATTTCTCACCAGGCGCCCAGCTACTATTCCTGGCACCCCCCGGGATGACTCGTGACGTCAATTCTATGAAGAGACAGCTTAATTTCCTGGCCCGGTCTCTTCGCCAGCATCCGGGATCCTGGTGAGAAATGCGGGCTAGGCCTTCTCCTGTATGCCGTCCAGCAGGCTGTACCAGTCGTAATCCCCCGAACCGCTGGCTATGAACCACGGATTCAACAATGAATCCTTGTTGTAGCGCAGCGGTGTTCCTTCGCAATCAGTCAGCCTGCCGCCGGCCGATTCGAGCACACATTGAGCCGCCGCCGTATCCCACTCGTAGGTAGGCCCCAGTCGCGGGTACACATCGCCCCGACCTTCGGCGACGATACAGATTTTCAGCGCGCTGCCCATGCTGATGGTGTCGTATCCGCCCTCCCGGTCCTTGAGGCGCGACAGAAACTTAACCAGCGCGTCGCGTCCGTGAGATCGGCTGGCCACCACCTGGGGCGGTCCGCCGCGATATGACTTGACACAAATACTGCGGGCTTTGCCGTCGCCGGCATCCCGGTACGCCGCGCCTCCCGCGTGGGACCAGTGAGTCAATCCTTTCACCGGCGTATGCACCACGCCCAGCACCGGCTGGTGACCGTCGATCAAGGCTATATTAACGGTGAATTCACCGTTGCGTTTGACAAACTCACGCGTGCCATCCAGAGGATCGACCAACCAGAATTGCCGCCATTGCTTGCGGCTGGCGTGGTCCTGGGACGTGGACTCCTCCGACAATACCGGGACGTCTGTATCGAGACCCGCCAGTTCCCGACAGATGATGTCGTGGGACGCACGATCGGCGGTGGTCAACGGCGTCCCGTCCGTCTTGGTATGGACATCGAAGCCTTTGTCGTAGATAGCAAGTATGCGCTCTCCTGCGTGCCGCGCTATGCCTGCGACTTGCGGTATCAGACCTACCAGGTCTTTGTGTTTATACATCTGTCTTCCAAATAATGTTGTAGTAAATACAGTGCGGCGACGCTCCGCGCCTCAAGGAAGTCCTCCTGCTCGAGCAGCGATTTGAATTCATTGATTTTCCACGGCACCACTTGAATCGGCTCGGGTTCATCTCCAGCAACGCGCTTGGGAAACAGCTGCTCCGCCAATACGATCTGGGTCTCGAAATTGGCGTATCCCGGAGCCACTGAGAGTGTCTTCAGGACGGTGAGGCGCCGCGCGCCATACCCGATCTCTTCCTGGATCTCTCGATCCGCGGCAGATTCCGCGGATTCACCATTCTCGATGAGCCCCTTTGGAAATCCCAGCTCATAGCGGTCCACTCCGGCCGCGTACTCTCGTATCAACAGCACCGTATCCCTGTCCAGCAACGGTATAATCAGAACCGCACCCGCGCCGCGGCTGCACAATCGCTCGTAGTCGACCTCTGCGCCATTGGAAAAGCGGAGGTGAATCCGCTCGATGGAGAACACTCGGGTATCCGCGATTAACTGCTTTTGTACAACGGTGGGTTTCTTGGTCATCTGGTCTTTGCGATGCGCGTTTCAAGACATTATAACTACACTGTCAATCGACAGCCGCCATATTATGATTGCGCAAACACATTATGCACGACAGCATCATGATTGACTGGAGCGAAATCGACACCGTGCTTCTTGACATGGACGGCACTTTACTGGACTTGCACTTTGACAACCACTTCTGGTTGACCCATGTGCCGCATCATTTCGCCAACAAACATGGCATGGGAATTGAACAGGCAACCCAGGACCTGCTTGCTCGATATCGTAAAGTGGAGGGTTCCTTGAACTGGTATTGCGTGGACTACTGGTCGGATGAACTGGGACTGGACATCGTACAGTTGAAACACGAAATGTCTCACAAGATCTCGGTCAGACCGAAGGTCATACAGTTCCTGGAAACGATTCAGACATTGAGCATAGATTTATGGCTGGTCACTAATGCGCACAAAAAGGCGATCGAGGTGAAAATGAGGTATACCGGCCTAGCGCCGCATTTCGACACGATTGTGTGCTCACACGACATCGGGGCCCCCAAAGAGGAGTATGAGTTCTGGACTCTTCTGCATCTGCGACATCCCTTCGACACCCGTCGCACATTGTTCATCGACGATAATCTAAACGTGTTGCGCGCCGCACGGGATTATGGTGTTCGTTATCTACTCGCCATATACCAACCGGACTCACAGCAACCGGTGCGGGATGTGGACGAATTCCTCGCGATTCGCTCCTTCGACGAAATCATGCCGAAAAGCAATGCGCCGGCCTCCCAAACCGAAACCCAACGAAAGCAATAATGCGTATTGACTTGAATATCCGCTCTGACTGTATCATCAGTTGATTGCCGCCAGACAACAACCAGCGCCGGGAGTCGTATTCTATGAAAACTGCGGACTTGTACGACGTTTACGGGGAACAGCTACAGGTGGCGGTCCCGGCATTCGAGAGCTACGGGGCGCAACATGCATTTTCCGGACAGATCACCACACTGAAGCTGTTTGAAGACAACACGCTGGTGCGAGAAACTCTGAATCAACCCGGAGTAGGCAAGGTGTTGGTCGTCGACGGAGGTGGCTCGTTACGTTGCGCACTGCTCGGTGATCAGTTGGCGAAACTGGCGGTTGATAACGGCTGGTCGGGAATAATAATCAATGGCTGCATCCGGGACTCGGATGTGATCAGGACCCTGGACATCGGCGTCAAGGCATTGAACACCAATCCGGCAAAGAGTGCCAAACGCGGCGAGGGACAAAGGGATATCGAGGTTCAATTTGCCGGAGCAAGATTTGCACCCGGCGCCTATGTGTACGCGGATACCGACGGTATCGTGATATCAGACCGGAGCTTGAACGAGTCGGAGCCAAGAAAATGATTGTGATTGAAGAACAGGAAGACGTATTAAAAGTGCATGTCTATGCGGAGTTCACATTGGATGACTTCCGGGAATTTGAGGATGCGGTGACCAACGAACTTCGCGAGTATGACCATGTGAAGGTGTTATTCGATCTAACTAATATGGAACGTTTCAGCATGGATATGGCCGTTGAAGAACTCAAATTCAACAAGAAACACGCCCGCGACTATGAGCGCATCGCAGTAGTGACCGACAACCAATGGCATGCCTGGGTCGGCTGGCTCGCGGGTGCGTTCGTGGACGCCGAGGTGCAGCAGTTCGACGACGTGGATAGCGCCGGCACCTGGCTGGAGGCCGGGTGACGACCCGAGTCAGTGTTCGCACCCCAAAAGGCGGATGCGAATCAATCATGTGACAATGAGCGTGACACCGATAGACTGTTACCGGGCGGACTTGGGCAAGAGGGACTTTCAATACGACGCGGCCCAGCAACAAGCGGTTTTTCACTTGCAGCGGTTGTACGAGGATTTGATTTCACGTCCGCCACCAAAACGCGGACGGCTGGCCCGCTTCACCCGCAGAATAAGCGGAAAACCGCCGATAGATCCGGTGCGCGGTGTGTACTTATGGGGCGGGGTTGGCCGCGGCAAGACCTACCTCATGGACATGTTCTTCGACTGCCTGCCTTTTCCCGACAAAAAGCGCACTCACTTCCACCGCTTTATGAACAAGACCCATGAGCAGCTGAAGTCTCTGCGCGATGCGACCGATCCTCTGTCCATCGTCGCGCAACGATTTGCCGACTCGACACGGGTGCTGTGCTTTGATGAATTTGTAGTCAAGGACATCGGCGATGCGATGATACTCGCCGTGCTGCTGAAGCACCTGTTATCGAGGCACGTCGCGTTGGTGGTCACTTCCAACATCCCGCCAGATGCGCTCTACAAGGACGGACTGCAACGTGACCGCTTCCAACCGGCGATCGAACTCATCAGGGGTCACACAAAGGTAGTCGAGGTTAACGGAAAACTTGACTACCGACTGCAGTTCCTGGATCACGCGAAGACCTACTTCAGCCCAGCAAATGAATCCGCAGAGGCCGGCCTGTTGCATAATTTCGAGCACATGATCCCGGAGCTTGGCGTCAATGGCACAAGTCTGGAAATACACGGGCGTGAAATTCAAACCAAACGCCACGCCGGGGATGTGGTTTGGTTCGACTTTGATGCGCTGTGCGTCGGTCCGCGCTCACAAAACGACTACCTGGAACTCGCCAGATGTTTCCACACCGTGTTTGTGTCCGGCATACCTCTGCTGGACGGCGAATCCGACGACCAGGCGCGGCGACTAATCAATCTCGTGGATATCCTGTACGATCATAACGTAAAGCTATTGGTCTCAGCCGCCACCGCGCCGGATGGTTTGTATATCGGCACACGCATGCGTGAAGAATTCGCGCGCACCGCCAGCCGGCTGATGGAAATGCAGACCCACACGTATCTTGCCAAGACACATATCGCGTAACACCCGCACCAGCACACATTGCATCATGAAACCATGAACGACTCACCCGTTGATCGCACCGTGGACGTCGCCATTATCGGCGCCGGTACCGCCGGTCTGGCGGCGATGTCCCAAGTCCGCCGGGCCACCGACAATTTTGTATTGATTAATGGCGGCGAGCTCGGCACGACCTGTGCCCGGGTGGGATGCATGCCGTCCAAGGCCATTGTTCAAGTCGCCGACGACTTTCATCGTCGGCATATTTTTAACCGGTACGGCATTGGCGGCGAGGAGCAGTTGTCATTGGACGTATCGGAAGCCATGGAGCACACGCGGGATTTGCGCGACATCTTCGTCGACCGGGTGTTGGCGGGCACCACCGACAATCTGGGGGAAAAATTCATCGACGGTTACGCGCGTTTTGTCGCACCGCATATACTGGACGTCGCGGGTCAACGAATTCGCGCCGCCAATGTCGTCATCGCTACCGGCTCCAGTCCCGTGGTTCCCGAATCGTGGCGCGCCTTCGCGGACCGGGTATTGACCACCGACGATTTTTTTGAACAGGAAGACCTGCCCGAATCTGTGGCAGTGGCGGGCCTCGGTGTCATCGGTCTCGAGCTTGGACAGGCATTGAGTCGATTGGGTGTCGCCGTCACCGGTGTGGACATGCTGGATGCCATAGGCGGCATCAGCGATCCGGTGGTCAACCAGACGGCAATCGAGCTGATCGGCAAGGAATTTCCGCTGTGGCTCGGGCATGAGGCCGAGGTGAGGAACGATGGAGACAAATTGCTGGTCTCGAGCGGCGAGCGCAGCGTGCGCGTGGACCGGGTGCTGGCTTGCCTGGGACGGCGCCCGAATCTCGCGCGGCTGGGCTTGGACCGCATCGGCGCCACCACCGATGCGCACGGCATGCCACCACACAACCCGCATACGATGCAGATTGACAATTTGCGCATATTTATCGCCGGGGATGTCAACGCCGAGCGTCAGATTCTGCATGAAGCCGTCGACGAAGGGCGAATTGCGGGAAGTAACGCGGTCACCGCCGAAGTCGTTGGCTACCGCCGCCGAGCCCCGCTTACCATAACATTTTCCGATCCCAATATCGCCCAGGTAGGCGCGCCTTTCGACGAGCTCGACCAGGAACAGGTGGCGATCGGAGAGGTCCGTTTCGGCCCTGTGGGCCGCGCGCTGCTGATGGGAAAAAATAAAGGCGTGCTGCGTGTGTATGCCCACCGTCAAACCGGACGGTTGCTGGGCGCCGCAATGATCGCCCCCAAAGGTGAACACCTGGCGCACCTGCTGGCGTGGTCGATTCAACAGAACCAGGGCGTGTTCGACTTGCTGAAGATGCCTTTCTATCACCCCGCTGTCGAAGAAGGATTACAGGCGGCGCTGCGGGATCTGGCAAAACAGGTTACCGAGCGATCCGCCGACGTCCTCGAGCTTGTCCGGCTGGAGGGATGAGTTATTGACCAGCGCGCATGTGCGCCGGATCACGGCGTCGTATAGTTAGTCGGCCCGCTTCGCCATTCGGTCTTGGTCACAGGAAATAAAGATTGTACAAACGCGGTGTTCCGGTAGGCAAGAAACGTCAGATACAGCAGCACCGCCAGCAACACCGCCGTGTAGACCTTGCCGACGCGTTTTAACTTTTTGCTCGGCAAGGGCTGATACACGCCTAAATCCCGCGGGTTGAGGTCACCTCGTTCGTTCAGCTCGACGACCTTGCGGGCGTACCGTCGCACCCACACTGGTATCTGCTGGTTGAACATATAGTTGGCGAAGTGGGCTTCGGCCACGTGCGGCTGGGGCTTACAGCCAAACCACTCCTTGTAGGCCAGCTTAAAGACGTCGTACTCCTTAATCTCCAGGAGCGACGAGGCTTGCAACAAGTCCCAAAGATCCGGATCGATGTCCTCATCGAAATACTGGCGGCGATCGTAATTCAAGCGCTGCAACCATTGCTGCAATCGCAAGATACTCGCTTTCATAGCCTTCACCGATGCGACTCGCCTATCGCGCGGACACCGCTCGACCCATCATCACCCATACTGCGCAAGGACTTACTGTTCTCGGTCGACGGGTGTTCGCGATTTGCCTTACCTCGGTAAATTGTCGGCCACTAGTTGCACGGACGCAAGGCGTCATCCGACATACGGACGATCTCAGGCGGACGTGTTCACATTGTTTGCGCTTTCCCTGTATCTTTAGCCAATAACGCCGCTGAAAACTCCGAACTTCAACCAATATGCGCGACCTGACCCCACCGATCTTGATCTTGTTCGACTGGCATGCGACCTTGGCGGACACCATGGAGGCGATGTACGCGGCGATGGACGACATGCTTGCGGAGCTCGATGAGCTCAATTTACGCGCCCGGCTGACCCCGGCGGCCAGCAGCAAGACAGACGAAGATCGCAGACTGGTCGCGTACGTCAAGGCCCACCGGCAGGTGCACCCGAAACTTAGAGCGGAAAAAAAAGTCTCCCGCACTGATCTTCTGGAGGTGTTATTCGGGCCGGACGAGGAGGCCAAGCACCTCGCGCATCAGGCGTTCAATCGGCATTACCGTGACCATTACGGGGACGTGTTGCCGTTCGAGCCCGGAATTCGCAAGGTAATCGAGGCGCTCAAGGCGCGGGGTATAAAGGTCGGGATCCTGACCAACCGCGTACACGAGTTCCTCGCCCATGAACTGGAGGAGATCGAGGACGGTGGTTGGGATGATCTGTTCGAGATCATCGTCGCCGGCGATGACAGCAAGCGACTGAAACCGTGGCCGGACCCTGTTTACAAAGCGCTGCAATTAGCCGATCTGCGCCCCGACGCCGACATCTGGTACGTGGGAGACAGCACCACCGATACCATGTCCGCGAAAACCGCGGGGATCACCAACGTGTTTTTTAACGGCGCCAGGTGGGAGCCGGATTGGATAAGCAAGATTTTCCCGGGCACGCCGGAGCATCCCGATAAACCGGACTGTGTGGTCAACGGCTTCGCTGAGTTGTTAACACTCGTGGAACGATGCTGGGCACAGAAGAAAGAACGCGATCTGTACAGGCTCGCAGTACCATCGGTGATCCTGTTTGACTGGCATGCGACGCTGGTCGATACCCTGGATGCGATGTACCACGCGGTGGACGATATGCTGATGCAACTCGAACCCCTGGGCCTGGTGAGGCGACTGATTGATCCACGGCAGAGTAAGAACGTGGATGACCAAAAACTGGTTGAGTATGTCCGGGAAAACTACGCGCTGCACCCCAAAGTCAAAGCCGCACGCAAGATCTCTCGTACCGACATCTTTGAGATATTGTTCGGCGACGATTTTGAAGCCAAGCAGACTGCACACGAAGCATTCAACATCTGCTATCGTTTGCATTACGGCGCGGTTGAGCCGCTGGAGGCGGACATACCAGCCATGCTCAAGCGATTGCGCGCGCTCGGAATCAAGACCGGTGTATTGAGCAATCGCGACCGGGAGTTTCTGGAGCACGAATTGGGGGCGGTGGATGGCGTCGGCTGGATCGATTTGTTCGACACCATCGTTGCCGGCGACGACCCGCAGCGGCGCAAACCGGAGCCGGACCCGATCTACAAGGCCCTGGAGAATCTGGGCCTCGCGCCCGGCAGCGATTGCTGGTATGTCGGCGACAGCACCACCGACACGATTGCAGCGAAGAATGCCGGGACCACGAGCATCTTCTACAACGGCGCCAAGTGGGATAAGGCCTGGCTGGCGAAAATTTTCCCCGGCACCGATCGACATCCTCACCAACCGGACTTGGTGGTCGACGACTTCCGCGAGTTGCTGCGGATAGTGGAGCAGGTAAAGGCGCGTGTCAGCGCCGCTGAGGGAACCGCCGGGCCGTGAACTTCGCGCCTGCAGGCGTGTCGTTATAGTTGTGGCTCCCAGAACCGGAATGTTTGCGGCAAACACTCGTCCGCTGAGCATCGCGTTACTGTTCATCGCGTTAGCCCGGATATTGCACGAATAAAAAAGGCGAAGCCTTTAATTCCTTTATAATTCAGTTTGCTAGAACAGAAATAAAGGAAGGCTTCGCCGTGACAGAATGTACCCAAGCTAGCTTTAATTTTCCAGTGTGTAAAAAGCGCCGCGTCCAGGCGAGTTTTGATGGGGGTGATATCACCAGCGATGCGGGGATATTGCTGCTGCGCCAAGCCGATCGGGTATTGGGTTTAAGTGAGGCGGTATCCCAGGCGTTGGGCGATGGACGCCGGCAGGCGAGTTGTTGGCACGATGGGTTAAGTTTATTGCGTCAGCGGGTGTATGGGCTGGCGCTGGGCTACGAAGACCTGAATGATCATCAAACGTTGCGCGACGATCTGGTGATCCAGACGGGGGTGGATCGGGATGCGGTATTGGCGAGTGCGTCGACGCTGTGCCGGTGGGAGAACCGGGCGGATCGGGCGGCGGCGTGGCAGATGCATGAGGTGTTGGTAGAACAGTTTATTGCGTCGTTCAGGCGCCCGCCGAAGCGTTTGGTGTTGGACTTTGATGCCACCGACGATGCGGTACACGGCAAGCAGGAGGGGCGTTTCTTTCATGGGTATTATGACCACTACTGTTTTTTGCCGCTGTATGTATTTTGCAAGGATCAATTGTTGGTGAGTTATCTGCGCCCGAGCAAGATCGACGCGGCGAAGCATGCGTGGGCGATTTTGGCGTTGTTGGTGAAACGCCTGCGCCACGTGTGGCCGAAGGTTAAGATCATTTTTCGCGGGGATTCGGGGTTTTGCCGCTGGCGCATGTTGGCCTGGTGCGAGCGCCATCATGTGGGATATATCGTCGGCATCGCCAAGAATAAGCGCTTGAATCATTTAGCAAAAGTCTATCTGGACGCGGCCGAATCCGAGTTTACGACGAGCGGGCGTGGGCAACGTCGATTTCACGAATGCCGGTATGCTGCGCGCAGTTGGGATCACACCCGCCGCGTATTGATCAAGGCCGAACATACCGCCAAGGGCAGCAATCCGCGCTATGTGGTCACCAATCTGGAGGGTGACCCCAAGCGCTTATATGACCGGCTGTATTGCGCCCGCGGCGACATGGAGAATCGCATCAAAGAACAACAACTGGATCTGTATGCCGATCGCACCAGTTGTTCCGCATGGTGGCCCAACCAGTTCCGGTTATTATTGTCGTCCTTGGCCTACACCCTGTTAGAGGCGATTCGCAGGTTGGCGCTGCAAGGCACCGAGCTGGCCCGGGCTTATGTCGGCACCGTGCGATTGAAACTGTTGAAAATTGGTGCGGTGGTGTTACGCAACACCCGTCGTGTGCGAATCCTATTATCCTCCAGCTATCCGTACCAGGATTTGTTCTTGCGCGTCGCCGCGCGCCTTGTCCCCGGATAACGGCGTCATCCTAATCGTTGGAGCGCAACCTGCGCGTGCTCTAACAGAGCAATGGCGAGGTACGCCTGGAATCGAAGAATTCGGTACGATCGTCCTAGATTCCAGGGAAGCGTAGATAAAAATCCAACTCTGCACCGAGTTCAAAATCCATAAATGACCAAATATCCCGCTCACGCCGAAAAATCCGCCACTACCGCCTCACTCGTGCAATATCCAGGTAGCCCCCTGCTGCGCCTATCCCAGGGACACGCAAGCGAACTCAACGATGATCTCCGTCGGCGGCAGCCGCCTGAACGTGGCCATTGAGCACGCCGAGTTTCACCTGCCGAAGCAGGAAATATTGGACTGGATACGCCGCAGCGCCGAGGTGGTTATCAGATATTATCGCCGCTTTCCGACCAAGCAGGCCTACATCGGGGTGCGCGCCGCCCAAGGCGCCGGAGTGAAAAGCGGACGCGCGATTAGACACGGTCCCACCGTAAACGTAAGCGTGGGCGTGGCGTCCACGGTCGACGACTTGGAGGACGACTGGGTATTGATTCATGAATTCATTCATTTGGCATTCCCCAGGGTTCCGCAGCGTCATCATTGGATCGAAGAAGGACTTGCGGTTTACGTCGAATCCATCGCGCGCGCCAACGCAGGTACTTTGACATCGGAACAGGTGTGGCGCGGATTTGTACGCGGCATGCCTCACGGACTGCCGCGCAGCGGCGACCGCGGACTGGATTTCACCCCGACCTGGGGCCGCACCTACTGGGGCGGCGCGCTGTTCTGTTTGCTCGCCGACATCGAAATCCGCAAGCAAAGCGGCGGGAAAATGACCCTGCGAGATGCGCTGCGTGGCGTCATCAACGCCGGATTTGATATGACTGACCAGGTCGATTCACTGCCGAGCGTGCTCGCGGTCGCCGACGCGGCCACCGGGACAGCCGCCCTGACCGGGCTCTATGAGCGCATGAAGGACTCCGCCGAGGCCATTGATCTCGCCGCCCTGTGGCATCAACTCGGGATCGACTCCCAGGAAGAGAAGTTACGGTTTAACGGCCATGCGCCCCTTGCGGGGATGCGCGCGGCGATCACCGCCGTGACCGGGACACACACCCATGAGCCGGATAACAAGGATTTCACCTATTGAACTGAAGCGGTGAGTCGGCATCTAATGCCACATTAATAACACTCTAAAAGATAGCCAAGATGAGACGACGCACTTTTTTGGCCGGTTTGTTGGGACTCGGCGCCGCCGGGATTGCAAGCACTCGCATTCTGAGCGCCGGCACCGCCGAGCAGGGCCGCAGCCAAATCGAGAAGATCCATAAGACCGATGCACAATGGAAGCAGCAACTGACCCCCGACGAGTATTATGTGCTGCGCGAGGAGGGCACGGAACGGCCTTTCAGCAGCCCCTTGAATAAGGAATACCGGAAAGGCGTGTACGTATGCGCCGGGTGTGGTTTCGAGCTGTTCCGGTCCGACACCAAGTACGACAGCGGTACCGGCTGGCCGAGCTTTTATGCGCCGATCGAGGGCCACCTGGCAACCAAAACCGATTTCAAACTCATTTACCCCCGCACCGAGTATCACTGCGCGCGCTGCGGCGGCCATCAAGGACACGTGTTCAAAGATGGGCCGCCACCCACCGGAAAACGCTGGTGTAACAACGGCGTTGCCCTGCGGTTTGTCCCGCAACAGTCGAACTCCTAACCGGGATCGCCCTGCGACTATTCATACCCCGCCATATCCGGCGGCGGGAGCCGTGGTCCCAAAGAAACCGCGTTGCGGTTCCCCTCAACGCCAACCAGGAGCAGTCGCGGGACTCTTGGTGTGGTGCGCCGCCCGGCTATAATGCCGACGCGACGTTCGCCACGCGCATCCATTTCCGTCAGCGAACACATCGGCAGAACTTTGATGACTTTGACCGCCAGCGCACACACCGATGACGACGCAGTCCGCGCACGCGTCGTGCGCATAGCCGGGTGGATACCGACGATGGCGGTCGCTGCGCTGTTAGCGGCGGGGGCAACACACGCCTCGGGCGACTCTGCCGAATTGCCGGATCTGATCGAAGCCATGAAAAGCTCCGCTACCGGCCCCTTTGACGAGCTGCGCTGGTTTTGCTTCGACGGCACCGTCCGCCCTCCCGAGGCGGGCTCATGCGCCGGACACGAAGGCGGAGTACAGCGGGGGGCGTGGAGCGCCGATACCCGACGCGTTCGCGCCCGTGGTTTTCATATTGCCAACGTGTTCGAAGGCATGGATATCGAGGCATTGTTGCGGGCGCCGGATCTTGTCGATGTCGTCAAGCAGTTCGTGCTCGAGCAGTATCTGATCTCGGCCGACGACGGTTGGATCTACCGGCGCGCGCGCTTTCACCGGGGTATTCTTCATGCCGAGGGCGAGGCGGAAGCGGTACGGCGACTGCTGGAGGGTCTGCTGGTTCAGCCGGCATGGCAGCAGCGCCACCATTGGGTTCTGCGGGAAGCGGTTCGATGGCTGCCGCACCTGCGCGAGACTCGCGTGTTGACGCGAACCCGGCGGCTGGCAAGCAGGATCGCCGACGCCGACGCCCAGTTTGCGGCGCTGCGCAATAAGATTCACGTGCGGCCGGGCCCGGAGGACGCCCAGTCGGTGCGTAACTACACGCAAAGCTTAGCCGCCAGCGTGCCGCGTTATGACTACCTGCGCCTCGCCGAGTTGCTCGACCGTGTGCACCATCCGCCGGCCGCCGCCGCGTTGCTCGCCGAGCTCGCAGCCGCAGTCCCCGATTCCTCGTACATACAAGGCCTGACAAGCAGCGCAGGGCTGGACGCCAACATCAGCGGGCCGTTGCAGCGGCTGGTCGCGTATGCACGCGTTCTCGCCGAACTGCGGGAGGGGGTTTTTGCGAACGATGTACCGTCGCTGGCGCTCGAGCTGCTCGATATCGGCACCATTGCGGAGCGGGACATCTTCGCCGCTACGGCGCTGTTGCGTGCCGAACTTGCGACTGCCAGCCGCCGCACACGTCTCGTCTGGCTCAGACATACGGCACGGGCTCTGTACGGGATGGGCCTGATCTCGGAGCGGCAGTGGCGCGGTGTAGAGGGCAGTTTCAACGCGCTAGGCGACAAGTCGGCCTCGCTTGATACCTATCGTACTGAAGTGCGCTATTTGTCACGGGTACCGCACTGGGCGCAGCGCGCACTGGATTTCCACTTCGGCGAATCGGTAACACATTTGTCCGTATTGGAACCCCGGGTGCGGCTGTATTTCGACGACCGGCTGCGTGGGTCGCCGCTGTTGTTTTACGCCGACGTGGTAGATACCCTGGTGGCAGACGCGAATCGACTTGCCGGGGTGCGCCACGAAATCTTCGGCGCCCGGGTCGACACCGGTCTTCGCGCCCTCAATCCCGGTATCGCCCGCGGCACCCTGCGCGCCGGCCTCGAGGCAACGGTGGATCCCGAAGGACTGTATATCCTGCCAGCCACGACACTCGAATTGCCGCGGGTCGGCGGCATACTCACCGCCGGGGAGGGGAACGCCTTGTCCCATGTACAGCTCCTGGCACGCAACCTGGGCATTCCCAACGTGGCTGTAGACGCGCGCTTGATCCCGGTGCTGGAGTCTCACGCCGGAAGGCGCGCGGTGTTGGCCGCAAGTGCCGGGGGAACGGTGCGCATCGCCGAGGATGGACCACGCTGGAACTCGTCATTCGGCGACGCGCGTGCGTCCACCCGCATTCGGGCAAATGTCGAAAAACTGGATCTCAGTGCGCGGCGGCTGGTGACGCTGGATCAAATTCGAGCTGCGCACTCGGGCCGCATCGTCGGCCCGAAAGCGGCGCACCTGGCGGAACTGAGGCACCACTTTCCCGGCGCCGTGGCGCAGGCGGTAGTGATCCCCTTCGGGGTGTTTCACAAACATCTGCAATACGAGGCATGGCCGCAAGGACCGGCGATGTCCACGTGGATGCGCTCACAATATCGTGCGCTCGCGCAGCGCGGCGCAAACCCGCAGCGGCAGCGTGAGGACACCGCGCGGTTTCTTTCCCGGGTTCGGAGTTGGATCCTGGATCTCGAGCTCGACGACGGGTTTGTCGCGAAACTCGGCGCGGTGATGCACAACACCTTTGGCACCGATGGCAGTTACGGCGTATTCGTGCGCAGCGACACCAATGTGGAGGATCTGCCCGGATTCACCGGCGCCGGCTTGAATCTGACCGTGCCCCACGTAGTCGGTTTCGAGAATATTCTGGATGCGATCAAGCGCGTGTGGGCCTCCCCGTTTCGCGAACGCGCCTATTCCTGGCGACAGGGACGCATGCAGGCACCGGAACATGTCTATCCCTCGGTGTTATTGATGCTGAGTGTGCCGGTGGAGAAGTCTGGGGTGTTGGTGACCCGCGATATCGACTCGGGCAGTGCGGACGTGTTGTCGGTGGCGGTGAACGAAGGCATCGGCGGCGCGGTGGCGGGACAGGCCGCGGAAGAGCTGAGAATTGAACTGGCCACCGGGCGCACCCGCTTGCTGGCGCAGGCCACTGCGCCGCGCAAACGCGTGCTACGTGCGCGCGGCGGGCTGACCAAGGTGCCCGCCGACGGCCGCGATAGGGTGCTCGAAGATACGGAGATCCAACGCCTGCTCACATTCGCCCGCGCGCTGCCCGATCGCTACCCGCGACTGACCGACGAATCTGGCGAATCGGTACCGGCGGACGTGGAGTTCGGATTCCGCGACGGAAAGCTGGCGTTGTTTCAGATTCGGCCGTATCTCGAGGATTCGCGCACCCGGGGTAACCGCTTTCTGACGACGCTGGACCGTCGTGCGGAGCACGCAACCGGCAAAGTGGTGAATCTCCTGGAACGGCCGGGATAACACACGTTACCGGCACCGGCGTTGACCCTCGCGGTCAGCTCCAGGGCGCTCACGTACCCCATGCTTTCGAGCTGCTCCATTTGACGCAGAATCCACCGTGTCCGGCCGCGCACATACGGCGATGGCCCGCTGATCTTGAGCCTGCGCGGATTCGGCAACACCGCCGCCAGCAACGCCGCCTCGTAGGCGTTCAACCCGGCCGGCGGCTTGGAGAAGAAACGTCGACTCGCCGCCTCCACCCCGAATACGCCGGGCGCGAATTCGGCGATATTCAGATATACCTCCAGAATACGCCGTTTCGACCATAATAGTTCGAGCATCACGGTCAAATACGCCTCCACTCCTTTGCGCAAATAACTGCGCCCTGGCCACAGGAACAGGTTCTTCGCCACTTGTTGCGTGATCGTGCTGGCGCCGCGCACCTGGGTGCGCTGTTTGCTTTCCTGTAACGCACTCTTTATCTGTTGTATATCAAAACCCCAGTGGCGGAGGAACTTCTGATCCTCGGAGGCGATCACCGCGAGCGCCATATGGGGCGATATAGTCTCCCAGGCGGTCCAGCGGTAGTCCATTTCCGCACCGCGGTGGCTGGAAAAATACTGACTGCGAAGCATGAAGGCGGAGGTGGGCGGAGGTATCCAGCGCAGCGCCCCTATCACGGTAATGGACGTGATAATCACGACGGCTACGAGTCTCAAGATCAGCCGGCGGAAACCACGACGCCGGCGCCTGGATTTAGCCCGCATGTTGCGTCAAGACACCCATTGACTGTTCGTGGGTTGCGCTAACAGAACCCGTAGCGTCGGATTTTAGCATTCACGACGCAATCTTGCCGTCATGCCGGTTAAGAGTAGTCGCGGAGCAACGATGCAATAGATCTGGCAGATCATCAGTCAGTTTGCGCCGCTTACGGCGCCATTTTAGATCGTAATTCGAAATCGAGTCTAATTGAGGCGCGGGTCTTTGGCGAGTCAAGCGGGGAAGCGCTATGGGGCAAATGCGTATATGGGGGACGCTAGGCACATCGTAGTCCATCGCCTGGTTATCCGCTTGCAAAAGCGGATACTATAATGGTAACCGATCGGTGCTCCACCTGCCGCGGCGCTGTTGAATATTGCAGCGCGTAGCCGTGCGGATTCATCGCTCTAATCATCGTTTAGAGGTCGAACTATGAAAATACGCGACTCATTAGCGTTACTATCCGCTTGGTTGCTGACCATAGTCTGGTGGTCTGCACCCCTTACATACGGTGCCGAGGCGACGATGGTGGGCGTGTATGAAAACTGCGGGCTGGTCACCGGAAGCGTGTTTATCGAAGGGGAGGATCTTTCCGCTGAAGAGCGGGCCAGCGCGTCAGCGGCGGTTGAGGCCGCCATTATTCGCTATGGTTTCGACGGTGCGCTGCCCCACGCCAGCCGGGTGCTGAAGCGTTACGGTATTCAAGCCATCAGGATCAATAGGCAAGGTTTTGAGGGTTGCAGCCAGGTCACCAGCGGTAAGTTTGTGCAGGCTATCGGTAACTACTGCGGTGACCAGCTGGTCAGCGCCGAAATTCGTGTCGACGGAAAGGTCGTGGCCAAGAAAACCGGCGGCCTGTCCTCATTCGAGACGTTTGTGGACGAATCGTTGCCAGACTTGCGCCGTCGGGGCATCTGGGATCGCCCGCGCGTCGAGGTCAATAGCGCAGGAGACTGCGAGCCCACGCCCGGCGCCGACCAGCGTTGAAGCCATCGGCGGTGGCGCACATTCCGGCCACCCAATAAAAAATGCCGGTGGCCGACACGAGCCGGCCACCGACCCACTACCCCACCTATCCGAAAGGCGGGCCTGAACAACAACCTTGGAAATGACATCCGGCGATGGCCGGAACTACCCCTACCCGAAAAGACTGCTAACCATTAGTATAGACCAGCGTGGCCAAAGGGAAAGTCGGCCTGGAACAACACGGCGGCAACCGGCGCGTTGGCGACCCCGGCCCGGAGCGCCGGGTGGTTGGCCTTGAGAATTTTTCTGACTAAACTCTATGTTTATTGTCAGCAGATCCCGGGGTACCCAGGGTCGGTTGACGGTGGTGAGGACTGCCACATTCAATCTACGCACGGTGATCCCGGGCGCAGGGCACGGAGGATAATCGGCCGCAATTTTTTCGCGTGACCGCAATCACGCGAACAATTTGATCGCCTCACTGTGGGGGTGGGATATGGCAGAACGTGAAAATCGACGCAATCCAGGCTCGACCGAGCGGATTGTTATGTCGTCCAAATATTCCGGCTCCGAGCGCCGCCGCAAAGAGCGCCGTGCGACCACCGATCGCCGGGGCGTACACCGCGCTGACGGCAAACTCTCGCGGCGCTCCGGGAAAGGACGCAGGAAGGGAGAGAAGATCGGGTTATTTCTCCGGGATGTAGCCAAAAAATAGTCGCGGCTACCTCCGGCAAGTGTCAGCATCATTGTGATCCAGGGGAGATAGCGCATGAGCGCCTACGTGATCGTAGATATCGACATCACCGACCCGGTTCAGTACCAAGAATACAAAAAGCAGGTGCCCCCGTCCCTCGAGAAATACGGGGGCCGTTTCGTGGTCCGTGGCGGCGACGTCGAAGTCCTGGAAGGCGATTGGTCGCCGAACCGTCTGGTGGTGTTGGAATTCGACTCCGTTTCCCAGGCCAAGCGCTGGTGGTCGTCCAGTGAGTACGCGGCGCCCAAGTCTTTGCGGCAGTCCGCGGCGACGTCGTCGATGATCGTGGTCGAGGGAGTTTCCAACAATTAGCCCACAGGCAGCGGGCGAATATCAGCGTTTCGCGCGCTTCGCAAGAAGCGTCGCCACGTAGATCCCGGCGAATATCAGGCCGATGCCGGCAAGGTGATAAATCGCCAGGCGTTCCCCAAGAAACACTATCGCCAACAGGGCGACAAAAACCGGAAGCAGGTTCACGAACAGACCCGCGAGGTTTGCGCTACCGGTGTGAACCGCCCGATTCCAAAACACGTAGGCCAGCACCGAGGGAAAAATACCGACGTAGCCCAGCATGAGGACGGAGGTGCGATCCAACTCGAAGGTTTTTCCCTGCAACAAATCCCAGGCATAGAACGGAACGATTCCTGTAATACCCAACGCGATCGTCACAGTTAGAAGTCCGACCTGATCGATGTCCCCGGGCAGTCGCTTCAAGAGCAGTGAATACACGGCCCAACTGACCACCGCAAACAGCATCAAGCCATCCCCAAGATTCACGCTCAGATCGAGCAGCACGCCGGCGTCGCCCCGGCTGATGACAATCAACACTCCCGCCGCGGCCAACAATGCGCCGGTAAATTCGTACACGTTCGGTTTTTCGTGGCCGGTCAACGTCGTCAGCAGCAGGATGATGATCGGCAGCGCAGCGCTGATGATGCCGACGTTGATGGCTGTGGTCCAATTCAGGGCCCAATACTGGAAGGTGTTGTAAATCGTGACGCTGAGGAACGCGATCACCAGGAGATACATCCAGTTATCCCGGTAGAATTCCCGTTGGCGGTATACGGCTCGGTAACCGAACGGCAGAATAACGAGCAAGGCGACGACCCAACGCCAAAACGACAATGTGAACGCCGGGATATGGCCACTTGCGAGCTTGCCGACGATCGCGTTGGCGGCCCAGAAGAACACACATAGGATCAGCAATACAGGAGCAGGCAATAACATCAGCGGTGGATCGGTTCTTAGTTGATCGTTGACTACGGTTGGGCACGGTACACACGCCGCGAGCGATAATCAGCAGCGATGTTCGCCGGCGAATCGCAGTCGGTCAAGCGGCAGCGCTGTGCATCTGGCGCGTTGTCGCGCATGGCTCGGGATCGAAATGTTTCGATGGTCGCGCTCCGACAACTTGTACGACTGCTTGAAAATTCGACAATCGCTTTGAGTTTATTTATCGTAACGAACCTGCACTCACACAATGTCTCGTATTATCTTGTTCTGGGTCGCTTAAGCAACAATGAGATGGAGAACCGGTAGGCGCAGCACCAACATCGAAGATCGCCGCGGTCGCAGAGCCACCCGCGGCGTGCCCAGAGGTGTAAAGTTTGGCGGCGGATTCGGCCTGCTGGCGTTGGTGGCGGTGCTGTTTCTCGGCGGTGATCCCACGCAGATTATCAACATGCTCGCCGGTGGCGGGTCGATGAGCCCGCAACCGCAGGGACAGGAAGCGCCGCGCCCGGGTACGCTGCAGGACGAGGGGGCACAGTTTATCTCCGTGGTGCTGGCGGATACCGAGGATACCTGGAGCGCACTGTTCCGGTCCGCCGGGGGCCGTTACCAACCCCCCAAGCTGGTATTGTATACCGACTCTGTGCAATCGGCGTGCGGATTCAGTTCCGCGGCAACCGGTCCGTTCTACTGCCCGCCCGATCAGAAGGTATACATAGACCTCGGCTTTTTCCGCCAATTACAGCAGTTCGGCGCGTCCGGTGACTTCGCCCAAGCCTATGTCGTCAGCCATGAGATCGCGCATCACGTGCAGAACCTGCTGGGCACATCGCGGCAGGTGCGGCAATTGCAGGCGCGGTCGTCCGAGGCCCAGGCCAACGCCCTGTCGGTGCTGACCGAGCTGCAGGCGGATTGCTATGCCGGGGTGTGGGCGCATCACGCGCACAAACAACGGCGCATACTCGAACCCGGCGATGCCGAAGAGGGCCTGCGCGCCGCGGCATCGGTGGGCGATGACCGCATGCAACAGATGGCCGGCCGGCGTATACAGCCCGAGTCCTTCACCCACGGATCCTCGGAACAACGCATGCACTGGTTCCGCACCGGGCTCAACAGCGGGTCTCTGGAGGCCTGCGATACCTTTGCCCAAGCCAGTCGCTGACGCGGCAAGCAATAAGCAACCGACGCTCATGGCGGGTTACCAAACCCCGGCATAGCTGATGGACACCAGCGTATTCCTGCTGGTCTTCACGGCGGCACTGCTGCATGCCGGTTGGAACGCGGCGGTAAAATTCGATGATGACCGGCTGGCGGCGATGGCGGTGCTAGCCCGCGTTTCTCACCGGGATCCCGGATGCTGGCGCAGGACTCGCTCGACTGCGCGCCGCGCTGGAGCGAAACCCATAGCCGTAGCTATGGGTTGAGTGAAGCGCAAGTGCAGGTGGGCGAGGACCAGCCAGGGCCGGGATAGGCGTGACTGCCATGACAATGTGTATTGCGCTGATTCCGCACATCGTGTTGAACTGCAACTTCAATTTGAGGCCTGGCGCCGCCTGGTGAGAAATGCGGGCTAGTCCTCGGTTGCGGCCTGCTCGCCGCCATCGCGTTGCCATGGGTGGACCATCCAGCGCCGGCCAGCTGGCCGTTTCTCGCCGCTTCCTTGGCGTGTCACTTTGGGTACAAAGTTGGCCTGGTCCGCGCCTACAGTCATGGCGGCTTTGCCCAGGTCTATCCGATCGCACGCGGTGCAGCGCCCTTGCTGGTGACCCTGTGGGCGGTGGGCTTGTTTGGCGAATCACTCGCGCCGGCGCAAGTCGCCGCGATCGGCGCCATCATTCTGGGCGTACTCACTCTTGCGCTGCGCGGCCGGGGTCTGTTCGTCCACGATCGGCGCGCCGTGGGTTTCGCATTGCTCACCGCGGTGTTCATTAGCGGCTACACGGTGTTCGACGGCATCGGCGTGCGCCATGCCGGCAGCCCACACGGCTACGTGGTGTGGTTGTTCATCCTCGATACCGTTCCCTTTTTGCTACTGGCGCTCCGAGTACACAAAAAACAAACCTTATCGGTCATGCGACGCAGGTGGTTGCTGGGTCTGATCGCCGGCGGCATGTCGCTGGCCGCCTACTGGCTGGTCGTGTGGGCAATGAGCCTGGGCTCGATACCGGTGGTTTCCGCGTTGCGCGAAACATCCATTGTGTTCGCGGCATTGATCGGCATATTTCTGTTCAAGGAGCCGATGGGGGCGCGGCACGTCGGAGCGGCGGCGGCGGTCGCTGCCGGAGTGATCATCCTACGCGTATTTTAACCGGACCGGCTCCGGCGTCGCCTAGCCGCCGGTCTTGACTTTGATCACGGCGTCATGCCAATCGGCCAGCAGTCGGCCACGTTGAGTGACCTCCATCTGCGGCTCGAACTCGCGCTCGGCCCGCCATTTTTGCGCGATCTCGTCCAGCGATTCGAACAGACCCACCTGCAGACCGGCGAGATAGGCCGCGCCAAGGGCGGTGGTTTCGGTTTCCACCGGACGCTCGACGATGATGTCGAGCACGTCGGCTAGAAACCCACATAACCAGTTGTTGCGCACCATGCCACCGTCGACGCGCAACCGCGTCGGCGCGATACCATCGCGGCGCTTGGCTTCCAGCAGGTCGTAGGTCTGGTAGCACACGGACTCGAGGGTCGCGCGCACGATTTGCGCGGGCCCCGTGTCGCGTGTGATGCCGAATATCGCCCCACGCGCTTCGGGATCCCAGTGCGGTGCGCCAAGGCCGGTGAACGCCGGCACGAGGTAGACCCCGGCATTTGAGTCGAGCGCCGCGGCCATGGCTTCCGTTTCCTGCGCGCTGTCGATGATGGCGATCCCATCGCGCAGCCACTGCACTGCGGCACCGGCGACGAAGATGGAACCCTCTAGCGCGTAGGTCGTCTTGCCACCGAGCCGGTAGCCGACCGTAGTCAGCAGCTTGTTGTTCGACTGCAATGCCTGCTCGCCGGTATTAAGCACCATGAAACAGCCGGTGCCATAGGTGCTCTTGATCATGCCGGTCTCGAAGCAAGCCTGCCCAACCAGGGCGGACTGCTGGTCGCCGGCGACGCCGGCAATGGGAATCTCGGCGCCGAGCACCTCCTTACTGGTGACACCGTAGTCCGCGGCGCAATCGCGTACGTCGGGCAACATCGACCCGGGTACATGGAGCAGCGCGAGCATTTCGTCGTCCCAGCGTTGTTCGTGGATGTTGAACAGCAGCGTGCGCGACGCGTTGGTGGCGTCGGTGGCGTACACCCTGCCGCCGGTCAAACGCCAAATAAGGAAGCAGTCGATCGTGCCGAAGGCGAGCTCACCGGCCTCAGCCTGCCGCCGGGCGCCGTCCACGTTGTCGAGAATCCAGCGTACCTTGGTGCCGGAGAAATACGGGTCGAGCAACAGGCCGGTTTTCGCCGCCGCCATAGCCTCGTGGCCATCAGCGCGCAGGCCTTCGCAAAACTTGGCCGTGCGGCGATCCTGCCAGACGATCGCGTTGTAGATTGGTTTGCCGTTCGCACGATCCCACACCACGGTGGTTTCGCGCTGGTTGGTAATACCGATCGCCGCGATCGAACGCCGGTCCTCCCGAGCCCGCTCGAGCGCCTCGCCAACGACCTTGAGGGTCGTGCCCCAGATTTCCTCGGGATCGTGCTCGACCCAACCGTCGCGCGGGAAGTACTGCGTAAATTCCTGCTGCGCGGTGTGCACGGCGTGCCCCTCATCATTGAACAGCATCGCCCGCGAGCTGGTCGTACCCTGGTCTATGCTCAGCAAATATTGACTCATGCTCCCGCTCCGTAATTCCGCGACACCATACCCGAGCCCCTATTTGACCGCTACAATCGTGGCCGGAAAGCGAGAGTTGATCGTGTTACGCATTCTCGGGCAATTGGGAGACATAGATCATGTCGTCTCGATTCTTGAAGTAGTCGTCGACTTTTTCGCGGGCCTGATCGCCGAACAGATGCTCACAGGCCTCAAACAATCCGGCCGAACGCCGCAGCCGCTCGCGTAACACGAGTAATTCGATCTTCGAGCGCCGACGCAGAAAATCGTCCAGGCTGACGATCATCTCATAACGTGTCCGATCTCTGATTATTTCGATAATAGTCCCAGATAATGTTCGCAAGTTTTTTGTTTCCGGACGCAGTCAAATGATCCGTATCATCGAAGAGGTCGGATGATACTCGGCCTTCAATATTGATCACCGGGATATCGGAACCGTTTAGAAAGCTGTAGATCTGTGCGAATTCAGCCTGCAACGCGAAATCCCCGGCGGCGAGCACGCTGCCCGGAGGCAAGGGTAACACCGCGAATTCCATGCCCCGATTTTCACAAACCCGGCGCATCGCCAGAATATCGGCGAAAACCGCTTCGCGGTTCCCAGCGTAGAGCCATTGGTACCAGGAAACGATTTGCCCGTTCCCGTGCGAGGGTGTGCCTCTCAGTGTGCCCCCTTTGCGCAACCGGTACACCATCTTCCTGATGATCCACAGAGCCTTGCTTGCAGGAGGGTTGTACATCCTAAACAAACCATTGTCCGCACCTTCGTAAATGCTGTGCCGCCTGGAAAAGTCGTTGGCATTTAGCACGTAAACGACTCTATGCGGTTTAATAAGTTTTGACTTGTGGTCCAAAAACCGCAGCAACTCTTGACTCGAATAGCCGGGAACACCGAAATTTTTCACGCCTACGGCGTCGCCGTGTGAGTTGTAAATAGCTTGCAGCTGGCTGGATATCGTGTGCTGTTCCGACAAACCGACGCCGAATACTATCGAATCGCCAAGAATCGCTATGATGTGTTCGGGTGTTAATTTAGATGCCGTTGATGTCCGCAGTCCATTGTTGCCTATTGTTAATAGTTTACCGTCTTTCTCGATCCGAGTGTTTGGTTTCAATGCGTAACCCAACATTCGATCCGGCGATTTTACGTAGTAATGATCGCTCTCAGATATCAGCGCCGACCACTCTCGTTGCAAGTATAAATAGTAAATAAAACACACGAACTCTACGGCTATGAAGGTTACGGCAACAACGAGCGCGGGATAAAGGTACATTCTGCAGCCAGGACGGCGAACGTTCGACGAGTCATATTGCGTTTGATTCAATTGACCACCTCCGAAAGCGCAATTCTTGTTGTTCTTCGTCGTGCAATGACCGCTTTAATCTCAACCATATCGAGTCTTTTGGAGATACTATCCTGGGCCGGTCCTATGCATGGTATTGTCCCCCACGTGATGGAATTGACAGCCAGTCGCTCCAATTTCGTTGGGGATTACGGACCATGGGGGTATTCTCCAATAAAAAGCGGAATCATACGTAACGGTTTTCCTCTCGAAGTAAGTTTTCTTATTCGCGATCACCTCCCGGCAAAGATAATTTTCCACGGCACTTAAGCATCGAACGAGTGGCCGACGCTTGACGTGAACCAAGGCGCCTTTGCGGTCCGCAGCCTACGCTTCAGACAAGCCGAAATAGCGGTCGTCGACATAGAAGGAGGCAATATGTTCGAAGCGACAGGGATCAGTCGTCGTCAGTTTCTTAGCGTGGATCTCCGTGGACGCGGGGCCCACTGCTTCCTCCGTGGGCGGGGGACGTCGGCACGTACGATCGCCCAGCTGTTAGCCGCCACGCCCAACTGATAAGCGAACTTGGAGCAGCTTATCGGGAGTTCCACCCGCGGCTGCGTTTGGGCCTGGAGGCGGACCACGAGACGTTAGGTTTCGGGCGAACGGGTAATTTCTTGCGTTGGGGGAACCAACGCCCTGCGGCACGGCGGGATACAATCACCTATTCCCCGTCGATAAGCAACGCTACATCTGGCCCTTCCACGGCACCAGCAGGCGCTCGATCCAGCGCATCAGCAGATCGAACAGGTACGCGATAATGCCGATGACGATGATGCCCATGATCACCACGTCGGTGACCAGGAACTCCGAGGCGTTGAGCACCATATAACCCAGTCCGGCCTCGGCGGCCACCATCTCCGCCGCCACCAGGGTGGTCCAGCCGAAGCCGATGCCGATGCGCATGCCGGTCAGTATCTCCGGCATCGCGCCCTTGAGGATCACATGCCAGATCACCTGGGTGCGGGTCGCGCCCAGCGAATACGCCGCATGGATCTGCTCGATGGATACCGAACGTACGCCGGCACGGGCGTTCAGCGCCATCGGCGCGAATACCGCGAGATAAATCAGGATCAGTTTGGACGACTCGCCGATGCCGAACCAGATGATGGTCAACGGCAGGTAGGCGAGCGGCGGGATCGGCCGGTAGAACTCGATCGGCGGATCGAAGATCCCGCGCATGACGCGGTTCACGCCCATGAACACGCCGATGGGAATCGCGGTCAGCGCCGCGGCAAAGAATGCACCGAACACCCGGCCCATGCTCCACAGGGTATGATCCAACAACGTCGATCCGCCAAATCCCTCGGTGGCGACCTCGACAAACTTATCGAACACCACCGCCGGCGACGGCAGAAATAGCGGCTTGATCAGGCCCATTGCGGTCACTGCGTACCACAGCAGTAACAGACCCAGGCTCGATGCGACGCTGATTGCCACACTGCTGCCCTGACCGGGGGCACCAAAGGACTCGCCGGGTTTGGCCGGACCCTTGGAAAAGATGTTGGTGATGGCGCTGAGCACGCCGTTCTTGGAAGCCGTCGCCGCGGTATCAGACATGATTGCCTCCTCCGGCCAGTTCATCGCCGTGGATGATGCTCAAGACCTTTTCCCGCACCTCGATGAAATTCGCACTGGACTTCACCGCACGCGCGTCCCGGCAATCGAAGAAACGCTGTTGGAAATCGAGGTCGTAGGTGTGGGTGATGCGGCCCGGCCTGGGCGACATCACCACCAGCCGGGTGGCCATGAACAACGCCTCCTCGACGCTGTGGGTGATGAAGAAAATCATCTTACCGGTCTCGCGCCACACGTCGAGGATCAGTTCCTGCAGGTTTTCCCGCGTCAAAGCATCCAGCGCCCCCAGCGGCTCGTCCATGAGCAGCATCGCGGGATTACTGGTAAGCGCACGAGCAATCCCCACGCGCTGCTGCATGCCACCGGAAAGTTGATACACGGCGTGTTTGTGGAAGTCCTCGAGCCCCACCAGCGCGAGATAGCGGCTCGCGGTCTCGGTCCTTTCCTGTTTGGGCATGCCTTGCAGCTTGAGCCCGAACTCGGCGTTCTCGAACACCGTCAGCCAGGGCAGCAAGGCATGTTTTTGGAATACCACGCCGCGGTCGGCGCCGGGTCCGGTGACCACATGATTGACCACACCCCGCTCCTTACCGGGACCCTCGATCGCCTCTCGATCGAGGGTAACACGGCCCTCACTCGGGGCGATAAAACCGGCCATTAAATTGAGCAACGTGGTTTTGCCGCAGCCGGAGGCTCCCAAGGCAACGACAAAGTCACCGTCGCTGATATCCAGATTGATATTCTCCAGGGCGTGGACTTCCTCTCCCGGTTTACGCCCCGGATAAATAACGGTTACACCATCTACCTGTAAACCCATGGGTGTTCACCTGCGCGTGGTTACAAATGAAAAGGGGTGACCGAAGCCACCCCTTATACAGTGCTACATCTTGGATGCCGCCTCGGCATACTTTGCGTTCACGAACGCGCCGTAGTCAGGTTGCAGCGACGGTATTTTCTTTTGCACCTTGAGAAATTCCGAGGTGAACTTGAGCGCGCGCGCGGCGCCGCCATCAGCACCGCCGCCGAGCCACGCGGGGGAGATCTGATCTTGCAAGGTGGGAAAGTCGTACAGGGCCAGCACGCCGGGTACATCCTGCGCATTGCCGCCCACCATCTTGACGATCTTCTTGACCATGTCGGAGTCCGGCGTCCAGGCGCCGGGATTGCTGCGGTAAGCCTCATCCGCATCGGCAATGATCTTGACGAACTTGGCCATGAAGTCGGCATTTTCCTCGCCGAATTTTCGATCCACCACCATGCCGTCGAAAGTACACTTGCCCCATTTGCACAACTGTCCGGAGGTGATCAGCACCTTGCCGTTTTGTTTGATACGGCCCAGGGCCGGATCCCATATAAATGCAGCGTCGATATCGCCGCGTTGCCAGGCAGCGGCGATGGCGTTGGGCTGCATGTTCAGGATCCTGACGTCGTTCGGGTTGATGCCGAACTGCTCCATGGCGAACATGGCATGAAAGTGGGTGGTGGACACGAACGGCACACCGAGCTTCTTGCCCTTTAGATCCTGCGGCGAGACGACGCCGGAACCGTCACGCACCACCAGCGCTTCCGCAGAGGCAATGTCCTCGGTGATCCAGAACAACTGCATGTCGACGCCACGGCTGACGCCGGCGGCAATCGGGCTGGAGCCGGCCAGGGCGATGTGCACATCACCCGACGCCATGGCGTTGATTACCTTGGCTCCGGAATCGAATTTACGCCAGTTGATTTTGTAGCCGGTTTCCTTTTCGAACTTGCCATCGGCGATGGCCACCTTCCATGGGTTGTAGATAAGCTGATAACCGATCGTCAGCTCTTTGTCTGCATAGCTGGTGCCCATCGCCAGGCCCCACAGCAGCATGGGCAAGGCAACACCGCGAACGAAAAAATTCAAAATCTTGGTCATTACACTTCTCCTCCTAAGGTAGTTATTCACGACATGCTCTTCCGTTTGAATCCGGCTTCCCTGTTGTTGTATGAGCGATGACCTTTCGGCATCTAATGCATGCACATGTGAGCGTTACTTTACTACATAATTACCAAGTACTTCACTAAGTGTTCCAAGCATGGCGTCGATGTGACGCTTTTCCGAGATCAACGGCGGCGCGAGAATGCCCGCATCTCCGGTGGTCTTGATGTGCAGGCCGGCGTCGAACAGGCGTTTCTGTACCTCATAGCCGCGCGCGCCCGGCACCGCATCCGGTACCAGGTCGAAGCCGGCGATCATCCCGAAGCCGCGAACATCACTGATAACGGGGACGTCGGCAAGCGACGACACCGAATCGAGGAAATAGTCAGACAGTTCCGCAGCGCGGGAAAACAAATCCTCCCGCTGATAGATGTCCAGGGTGGCGAGGCTCGCGGCACATGCCGCGGGATGCGCCGAGAAGGTGTAGCCATGGAATAATTCCACCGCCCCCGGCGGCGCCGCCGCGACGATGGTGTCGTACACCTCATCGCGCACCGCCACCGCGCCCATCGGTTGCGCGCCGTTGGTGATCGCCTTGGCCAGGGTCATAATGTCCGGCACCACGCCGAAGCTCTGCGCCGCGAACGCCTTACCGGTGCGGCCGAAACCGCAGATGACCTCATCCAGGACCAATAGAATATTGTGCGCGTCACAGATCTCCCGGATGCGCTGCAGATAGCCTTTGGGCGGCACCAACACCCCGGTCGATCCGGCAATCGGCTCGATGAAACACGCGGCGATATTGCTGCCGCCGTACAGGTCAACCATGCGCTGCAGATCTTCGGCGAGTTCGGCGCCGTGCTGCGGTTGGCCCATGATAAATCGGTTTTCCGGCAACCAGGTGTGCCGTATGTGCACCACCCCCGGCACACCGGGACCGAATGACTCCCGATTCTTAACCATGCCGCTCAAAGCCGTGCCGCCGAGATTCACGCCGTGGTACGCCCTTTCCCGAGACACGAACATGTATCGATGTCCTTCACCGCGTGCGCGGTGGTAGGCGGCGCACATCTTCATTGCCGTGTCGATCGCTTCGGAGCCGGAGTTGACGAAAAACACGCGGTTGAGGTCCGCCGGTGTCAAGGCGGCGATGCGTTCGGCGAGTTCGAAGGACAAGGGGTGGCTGCGCAGGAATGAGGGCGTGTAGTCCAGCTGTTCGAGTTGCCGTGCAACCGCCCGGGAGATTTCCTTACGGCAATGGCCGGCGGCGCAAGTGAACAATCCGGAACAACCGTCCAGGACCTGGTCTCCCCTGTGGTTCCAGAAGTACACACCCTCGGCGCGCACGAACAGGCGCGGGTCGGTCTTGAAGTCCCGGTTTACGGTGAACGGCAGCCAGTGATGCTGCAAGGCGGCGGGCGCCGGCACGGCGCCTCCTTCAGTAGACTCACGGTTCGTCTTGGCCATGGACCTTTACTCCCGGGGCGGAATGTCACGGTGCAACGCTAGCCTACACCGCAGGAACGGTCGGGAACAGCGTGAAATCTACACCGGGCTGCGTCTTCGGCAGCTTACCCGCCTTTTTAGCAAGCCGCTGCTGCGAAGACCGGCATCGCGGCACTCCCGGGCTCGACAAACGTCTCCGGGTCTTGGAAGATAAAACCCGCGGCCTCCCGGCGGCCGAAGCGTAACAAAGGAGGTAGATGGTGTTAATCGGCGTTCCCAAAGAAATCAAAGATCATGAGTACCGAGTCGGCCTGGCGCCGGCCGGGGTGCGCGAGGCGGTGCACCACGGTCACCGCGTGATAGTCGAGCACAATGCGGGAATCGGAATCGGGGTCACCGATACGGAGTACGAACGTGCCGGGGCCACGATCGCCGCAGCGGCGGCGGAGATCTTTGCGCAGGCCGAGTTGATCGTCAAAGTGAAAGAACCCCAGCCCGGGGAACGGGCGATGTTGCGTCATGATCAGGTCCTGTTCACCTATCTGCACCTGGCACCCGACCCCGGGCAAACCAAAGACCTGGTGGCCAGCGGCGCGGTGTGCATCGCCTACGAGACGGTAACCTCGCCCACCGGCGGGCTGCCGTTATTGGCGCCGATGTCCGAGGTCGCCGGCCGCATGGCGATCCAGGCGGGCGCCTACTGCCTGGAACATCCCCACGGCGGACTGGGCATGCTCCTTGGCGGGGTCCCCGGCGTCGATCCAGCCAAGGTGGTGATCCTCGGCGGCGGCGTGGTCGGCACCCACGCCGCCCATATCGCGGTGGGCATGGGCGCCGATGTCTGGGTGCTGGACCGCAATCCCGACGTACTGACGTCCCACTGGCGCCAGTTCGGCCGCTCGACAAATACGGTGTTCGCCACCCGCGATTCCATCGAACGGCACGTGCTGATGGCCGAACTCGTCGTCGGCGGCGTCCTGGTTCCCGGCGCGGCGGCGCCGAAACTGGTCAGCGCCGAGACCGTGCGCCAGATGAAGCCCGGCGCGGTGGTGGTGGACGTGGCCATCGACCAAGGGGGATGTTTCGAGACCTCGCGGCCCACGACCCATGCCGAACCCACCTACGTCGTCGATGACATCGTCCACTATTGCGTGACCAATATGCCGGGGGGCGTGCCGCGAACCTCTACGTTTGCCCTGAACAATGTCACACTGCCGCACGTGATCACCCTCGCGGACAAAGGCTACAAAAAGGCGTTGCTGGACGACCCGCACCTGCGCAACGGCCTCAACGTGTTGCACGGCCATGTGACGTGCAAGGAGGTGGCCCATGATCTGGGCTACGAATACCGCGACCCGATGGACCTGTTGCAGGGGAAATAGGGCGGACACTGGCGCCACACGCGGCACCACCGCCCGGGCGGGCATGGCAGTCGCGAGGACGCGATGATCATTCTTGATCTACAATGGTCGCGCACCGAACCAATGACCAGCCCGGGAGACGAACGATGACAGCAAAACTGAAGCCGTTTGCGCTACATCATTTCATCAACGGTAACAAGGTCGCGGGACAAAGCGACCGAAGCGGCGACGTATACAATCCGGCGACCGGGGAAGTGGCGAAACATGCACCCTTCGCCGACGCGGATGAAGTGCGCACTGCGATCGGCGCCGCGGCTGACGCCTTTCCGGGATGGTCGCAGACCCCGCCGGCGCAGCGGGCGCAAATCATGTTTGCGTACCGCGATCTGGTGAAAAAGAACATGCAGGAGCTGGCGGAGATCGTATCCAGCGAGCACGGCAAGACCATCGACGACGCCAAAGGCTCGATCACCCGCGGCGTAGAGGTGGTGGAATTCGCCTGCGGCATCCCGCAACTGCTCAAGGGCGAGTACACCCAGGCGGTGTCCACGAACGTGGACAGCTATTCGCTGCGCCAACCGGTGGGCGTGTGCGCGGGGATCACCCCGTTCAACTTCCCGGCGATGGTGCCGATGTGGATGTTTCCCGTCGCCATCGCCTGCGGCAATACTTTCGTCCTCAAGCCGTCGGAAAAGGATCCGTCCTGTTCCCTGCGCATGGCCGAGTTGATGCAGGAGGCGGGGCTCCCGGACGGTGTGCTCAATGTGGTGATCGGCGACAAGGAGGCGGTGGACACGCTGCTGACCGACCCGCGCGTGGCCGCGGTGAGCTTCGTGGGGTCGACACCGGTCGGGGAGTACATTTATCGCACCGGCTGCGCCCACGGCAAGCGGGTCCAGGCGCTATGCGGCGCCAAGAATCACATGGTGGTGATGCCGGATGCGGACATGGATCAGGTCACCGACGCGGTGATGGGTTCGGCCTACGGCTCGGCGGGTGAACGCTGCATGGCGATTTCGGTGGTGGTCGCGGTGGGTGACGACACCGCCGACGAGCTGATTTCCCGCCTGGCGCCGCGGGTTCGCGAACTCAAGGTCGGTCCGTATACCGATGCGTCGGCGGAGATGGGGCCGCTGGTCACCCCCGATCACCAACAGAAGGTGCGCAACTACGTGGATATCGGCGTCGACGAAGGCGCCGAGCTGGTGGTGGACGGACGGGGGCTGCGCGTCCCGGGCCACGAGAATGGCGCATTCCTTGGCGGCTGTCTGTTCGACCGGGTTACCCCGCAGATGAAGATCTACCAGGAAGAAATATTCGGCCCGGTGCTGAGCGTGGTCCGCGCCGAAAATTACGCACGGGCGGTGCAATTGGTCAACGATCACGAGTACGGTAACGGCGCGGCGATCTTCACCCGCGACGGCGACTGCGCGCGGGACTTCACCACCCAAATCAAGATCGGCATGGTCGGCGTGAACGTGCCGATACCGGTGCCGGTGGCCTACCACAGCTTCGGCGGTTGGAAGCGATCGCTGTTCGGCGACCACTTTATACACGGGCCGGAGGGGGTGCGGTTTTACACGCGCATGAAGACCATAACCGCGCGTTGGCCGTCGGGCATCAAGGACGGCGCGGTGTTTCATTTCAAGGCAGGCGGCGAGCACTGATCGGCGCAGGATTCCGGGTTCGCATAAAGACCCGGGCGTAACCGACGACCAGGAATACGGGTCACGGCACGGCCATGCCACCCGTTTGGCTGTTTGCGTTAAAATAGCGCGCCGAGCCCACCTGCCGAACCGGGAATTACAACTGGAAAGTCAAACAGATGAAAAAATTAACCGCACTTGGATCCGCGATTGTCATGAGTCTCTACGCCGTTTCCGGCGTGGCTGCGGACAGCGGGCATGTGTACCTGGGTCTGGGCGCCAGCGCGCTGGCGCTGGACAACTCCCGGGTGGTCGATGTGCCCACCAGCTCGCCTGGTCATTCTTCGAAGATGATTTACGGAATGATTGGCTACCAGTTCGATGGCCTGTGGGCGGTAGACCTGACGCTGGGCACCGATTTCAGCAGCGAGGTGGGTACCGACCAGGCCGCCGTTAATGTCTACAGATTTTTCGGCGATAAACAATGGAAACCTTATCTCTCGGCTGGACTCAGCGCCTTTGATGTCGACAACGCGACCGACAGCAGCACCCAGCAGATTCAGGGCGGTTTCGGCGTGTCGGGCGATCTCTCGCATAATTTGGAATTGCGCCTGGGCTATCAGGTGTTCTTCGACTTGGGCGACGAGTCGAATACCGACAAGGCCGTCATGCTGGCGTTGAATTGGCATTTCCGAGATCCCAAACCCGTCCCGGTAGCGCAGGCCGCGCCTGTGGCGCAGCCCGAGTCCGCACCGCGGCACAAGGAGGTGATCGACACCTATGAATTGCTGGTGGAGTTCGATTTTGACAAGTACAACATTCGAAGAATTTACGCACCGCAGTTTGAGAAGATCGCCACAGTGCTCCGGGAAAGTCCGGACATCAGCATGACCATCGAAGGTCATACCGACTGGATCGGCACCGATCAGTACAACCAGGGCTTATCCGAGCGCCGCGCCAACGCGGTAAAGAACAAGTTCATTCGCGACTACGGCATTGCCGCGAGTCGCATTACCACGCTGGGATTCGGCGAGACGCGTCCGATTGCAGACAACAGATCGTCCGAGGGCCGGCAACGAAACCGGCGGGCGATCTCCGTAATCTTACGGCCGCGCATCGTGACGCAGTAGTGATACGATACGCCTGTGGGGCAGTCGTCCCGAGATCCGCAGGGCCGAAGCACCCTATCGACCTGGATCACGTCTCAACGTTACGTTCGCACAATTGTCCGCTGGGGAAGATCCTTCGCTGCGCTCAGGATGACAAGCTGCTCTTTGCCGGCGACATGTTGTCATCCTGAGATCCGCAGGGCCGAAGCATCCTATCGACCTGGATCACGTCTCAACGTTACGTTCCCACAATTGTCCGCTGTGGAAGATCCTTCGCTGCGCTCAGGATGACAAGCTGCTCGTTGCCGGCGATACGCTGTCATCCTGAGGTCCGCAGGGCCGAAGGATCTTAATCATGCATCGCACGATGCTATATCACCAACTCCGCCTCGAACCGGGCGATGTCATCGTCTCGATAGCCGAGGGTGCGCAGGATCTCATGATTGTGCTCGCCCACCGCCGGCACCGCGTCCATCCGCACGTCGGTGCCTTGCATCACCACCGGCGGCAGCAGCGCCTGCAGCGGGCCTGCCGGTGAGCCGATGGTGCGCCAGCGGTCGCGGGCGCGCAGCTGCGGGTGATCCCAGAATTCCTGCATGGTGTTGATGCGCGCGTTGGCGATTTTCGCCGCGTCCAGGCGCGCAATCACTTCCGTCGCCGAAAGCTGACTGAAGGCCGCGGCGATGTATCCATCCATCTCCTCGCGGTTGGCGACGCGCTGCGAGTTGCCGCAAAACCGATCGTCGCCGGCGAGCTCGGGCTTGCGTATCACTTGCTGACAGAACCCCTGCCATTCGCGCTCATTCTGTATGCCCAGCATCACCCACTGTTGGTCGCCGGTGGCATACGGCCCATAGGGGGCGATGGTCGCGTGGCTCAAACCGGTGCGCGGCGGCGCGCTGCCGCCATAGGCCGTGTAGTAGGCGGGATAGCCCATCCATTCGCCCAGCGCGTCAAACAGCGACACGTCGAGCAGCGTCCCGCGGCCGCTTTTTTCACGCTGATACAAAGCGGTCAGAATGCCGCTGTAGGCGTACATGCCGGCGGCGATGTCGGCGATGGAAACGCCCACCTTGGCCATCCCGGCAGCGCTGCCGGTGGTGGACACCACGCCGGTCTCGCACTGCACCAGCAGGTCGTAGGCCTTCTTGTGTTCGTAGGGCCCGCCTTTTCCATAACCCGAGATGTTGCACTGGATCAGGCGCGGATAATGTTGCGCCAGTTCGGTCGCGTCCAGGCCCGCCCGCGCCGCCGCGCCGGGCGCCAGGTTTTGCACCAGCACGTCCGCCCGCGCGATCAAGCGCCGCAGCACCTCACTCGCCAGCGGATGTTTGATGTCCAGGGTGAAACTCTTTTTCGACCGGTTGAGCCACACGAAGTGGCTCGACAGGCCGTGCACGGTTTCGTCGTAGTAGCGCGCGAAATCGCCGCCCCCCGGCCGCTCGATCTTGATCACCACGGCGCCGAGGTCGGCGAGTTGGCGCGTCGCGAACGGCGCGGACACCGCCTGCTCCAGTGACACCACGGTGACGCCGTCCAGGGGCAGCATGGTCAAAACGACCTCGGCAGACCGAGTATGTGCTCCGCGATATAAGACAGAATCAGATTCGTGGAGATCGGCGCCACCTGGAACAAACGCGTCTCGCGAAACTTCCGCTCTACGTCATACTCGCTGGCGAAGCCATAACCGCCATGGGTTTGCAGCGCGGCATTGGCGGCCTCCCATGACGCATCGGCGGCCAATAATTTGGCCATGTTGGCCTCGGCGCCGCAGGCAACACCGCCGTCGAACATTTCCGCGGCGCGATAGCGCATCAGGTCGGCGGCGCGTAGATGGGCATAGGCGCGGGCCAGGGGAAACTGGATCCCCTGGTTTTGGCCGATGGGCCGATCAAATACGACCCGTTCCCGCGCATAGCCGGCGGCGCGTTCGACAAACCAGTCGCCGTCCCCGACGCACTCCGCGGCAATCAGGATGCGCTCCGCGTTCAAGCCGTCGAGCAGGTAGCGAAATCCTCTGCCCTCCTCACCAATCAAGCTGTCGCCCGGAATTTCGAGATCGTCGAAATACAACTCGTTGGTTTCGTGGTTGATCATGGTATCGATCGGTATCACCGTCAGGCCGTCGCCGACGGCCTGACGCAGATCGACCAGAAACACGGACAGGCCCTCGGTTTTTTTGGCGACTTGATCCATCGGGGTGGTGCGCGCGAACAACAGCATCAAATCTGAATGCTGCACCCGCGACGTCCACACCTTCTGGCCGTTGACGATGTAGCGCTCGCCGCTGCGGACCGCGGTGGTGCGGATCTTGGTGGTGTCGGTGCCGGCACTCGGCTCGGTGACGGCAAAGGCCTGCAGCCGCAGTTCACCACTGGCGATCCCCGGCAGGTAACGTTGCTTCTGCTGTTCCGAACCGTGGCGCAGCACGGTGCCCATGGTATACATCTGCGCATGACAGGCGGCGGCGTTCCCCCCACAGCGGTTGATCTGCTCGAGGATCACCGACGCCTCGGTGATGCCCAGACCGGCGCCGCCATAGCGCTCCGGGATCAATGCCGCCAACCATCCGGCCTCGGTCAAGGCGTGAACAAACTCCTCCGGATACAGGCGTTCGCGATCGGTGCGGCGCCAATACTCATCGGGGTAGCGACGACACAAATCACTCACCGGATCGCGCAGTTCATTGTAATCCACCGGTGCGCTCACCGCAGCGCCCCGGTCGCGTCTTTCCCGGCGCGCACCGCGGCGCCCCCACTGAATATCGTTGGGATGCTTTGCAGATGCCGCAGGTTCCACGCCAGTTCGATGATGTCGTGCATCTCATCGGGCGTTAGCGCCTGCCGGAAGGCCGCCAGCCGCAGCGCCTTGTCCTCCAGTTCGGATCGCGTGAGCGGATTGTCCGGGTCCCCTTTGGGCGCGTCGACACGCATCTCAAGGGACCGCCCATCGTCAGTCGTCACCTTGACTTGTCCGAGCCAGCGTCGCGGATAGGCGGCATCGATTTGCGGGTCATAGACCATGACCACCCGCCGGCGCCAATCTGCAAGCACCGGGTCGCGCAACGCCGCGTCGTTGAAGTCCTCGACTGCAGCGTGGCCACGCACCGCGATCAACGCCAATACGAATCCCATGCAAAATTTTGCCTGATGCACGGTATTCGGCGCCGTGACCGGCCCCAGCACATCGATGGCCGCTTGATGGACATGGGCCTCGACCCGGGCGATGTCCCGGCACGCCAAGCCTTCGCGACGCATCAGCAGGTAAAGCGCGTCGGCGGCGGGGTGCGTGTGACGGCACGAGGCGTGAAACTTGAAAGACGTCTCGGTCAGCGCCCAGCGCCGCCCCAACCGGTCTGCGAGGCGCGCAGGATCGGCATCCACCGACATCCCCGCCGCCAGGCCCTGTGCACCGGTCAGTATCCGGTGCGCCCCGGTAAACCCGTCGGCGGCGAGATACGCGGACAGCATGCCGTCGGCGGCGGCCTTCGCGGTGTGGAGCTGCTTGGAATCCGCACCCTCGCGCAAGAACTCCCACAGACCCGCAGCCTGGGTCCCGGCGTTACCCAGCGTGTGCAGCATGGTGTCCGCGTCGACGTTCAGCAAACGCGCCACCGCGGCGGCGGCGGCCAACGTGCCTGCGGTGCCGGTGGTGTGAAATACACGATAGTGGGAGCGGCCGAGAAACTCCCCGATACGGACGCCTGCCTCATATCCTGCGGCGGCGGCGGTAATGAGATCCGCGCCGCTGGCGCCGATCGACTGCCCCGCGGCCAACACCGCCGGGAATATCACCGTGCCCGGATGCAGCACCGAACCGTTGTGGACGTCGTCCTGCTCCACGACGTGGGAACTGGCCGCGTTAACCAACGCCGCGAACCAAGGCGAGGTGCGGCGCCGCGATACCAGGATCTCGCTGGGCCCGGTCGCGGGGCCCATGGTCGCGGCGAAGCGCTCCAATGCGGCCACCGGGCGCGCCGCCTTCCCCGCCACCGCCGAGGCGACCCAATCCAGAAACAATTCCTCGGAGCGCGCCACTACCGCTTCGGGCAGGTCCGCGAAGTCCAGATTCGCGAGAAACTCCGCCAGCTCCCGCGTTGCATCTCGTGTGTCTTCGCTCATGCCTTGCTGTTCGGTTCGTGCCGTGGAATCTGCGGGGCAAAGTCCCGTTTGTACACCATCAGTGTGCGCTCGAAACTGATCACCACCTTCCCGTCCTGGTTATAACCGGTGGTTTTGACCGTGATGATACCTATGTTCGGCCGCGACTTGGACTCGCGCTTACTCAACACCTCTGATTGCGAATAGACAGTGTCGCCCTCAAACACAGGGTTAGGCAGCTTGACCGCATCCCAGCCTAGATTGGCAAACACGTTTTGCGAGATATCGGTAACACTTTGTCCGGTTACCAGCGCCAATGTGAACGTCGAGTCGACCAGCGGTTGGCCGAATTCAGTCTGCTTCGCATAGTGATGATCGAAGTGAATCGGCGCCGTATTCTGGGTCAGCAGGGTAAACCATATGTTGTCCGTAGTGGTTACGGTGCGTCCGAGTGGATGGCGGTATACATCGCCGACCTCGAAATCCTCGAAAAACCGCCCCCGCCAACCTTCCTTCACTGCCATATCGTTCACTCCCAAATAATGGTCAACAAGAATTTTAGATACCGCATGACGCCCGCGGATTTACGCGCGGCGCGCGATGGCGGACTCCAGCAGCGACAAAAAGTCATTGTCGTCACGAACCTGCGAGATCTCCGCGGAGGTGACAGTATAACCGTGCGGCCCGGCGATGGACTCATAACGTGGAACCCGGGCATGGAACAAACGTGGAAACACCCAGCGCGTAAAATCATCCGGGTCGATGTCATCGTGGCTGCTCAGTCCATGACTCTCGAGATACACGCTCAATTGCTTTTGCAAAAAGGCGGGCCGGTAGTAGAGCGGCTTGGGATCGGCTTCAGCGCGTTTGATCAACTCCGCTTCGTCCTCGGCAGTTACCTGGATATAAAGAATCAGAGTGTTCTCGATCAGCACGTGCATGGAGTCGGGATCCTCCAACTCGCATAAGCTGCCACCGACGTCATTGACAAAGTTCTTGTATCCATAGATCTGCCGCGCCTTGCGTATGAAATCCGGCACGTCCTTCATCGCCGCGATTTCCCCCTGGCGATAAAGCTCCTGTCTCCGCTTAAACTCATCGATGGGCAGGCCGCCTTTGCGCGGATCCCCGGGTTTGCCGACAAAGCTCAGCACCGCCTCCAGATTGTCCACGGTAATGTTGTGACCGATGTAAATCGAGTCGGAACGCAGCAGCTCGCGCAAAAACGGCATACCCATCGCCTGCTGCTTGATATTGTCGACTATCGGTTCGTCCAGATAACGGGTGCCGATACGGTAATCTCCGGAGTAGTGAAACCAGTCATGGCGGCGCAGGATGGTCGAAAGGTAGGTCTTGCCGACACCGGACATACCCAGCAGGGTAATGCTCTTATTCGTCCAGTTATTGAATTCGTCAACGCTCAGTTTCATGGCAACAGTTTTTCCAGCGGTTTCAATCGGTCACTGCTGCGGTTCGCATGGATCTATTACCGAGATGCTGCAATACGTTTCCCGCCACGATAAACACCAGCCCGACCAGCGTTGAGGTCAGGATCTCTTCGCCGAGAAGAAAATGAATAAAGATCAGCGACAAAAATGGGGAAAAGAAAATTAGGTTCGCGACACTGGCGGTGGTACGTGCCAGTCGCAGCGCACCCAGCCACAGCACGAAAGCTACGCTCATCTCAAACAGTCCCACGTAAACCGCGCCCACCAATCCGGCCATATGCTCGACACGGATTTCGGAAGTCAGGACTACCGCCAGGAATGCCAACGGTAGGCCGAACAGAAAATTCAAAAATAAACTTGTCACCGGGTCTTTCCGGTTCTTGGTATTGTAAATCCAGTACAGCGCCCAAATCACCGTGCTGCCAAGCGCCAGCGCCACCCCGACGCCGTTGCTGAACCGCAGCGACAATGGATCTCCATGGGTGGAAATAATGACAACGCCCAGGTAGCTGATCAAGATCGCTATCAGCTGAGCGGCGGCAATGCGCTGCTTGAGCAAGGGGATGGACAATAGGGTGAGGGTAATCGCCCATGTGTAATTCAGCGGCTGCGCTTCCTGGGCCGGTAGCAGATCGTAGGCGCGGAACAGCACCAGGTAATACAGAAAGGGATTCAACATTCCCAGGAGCGCCGATTTCAGCAGGTCACGGCGGGAATACGCACGCAGCAGATGGATCTTTTTCTGAACGAGCAGGATGGCGAACAAGGCAAACACCGACACCAGGTTGGCGAAAAACAACAGCTGGATCGGGTCCATATGGCGAAGCGATAATTTAAACGCTGACGCAACCGTCGACCACAATAGCACCGTCATGGCAGCGAGCAAGTAGGCCTTGTGTTGATTGGTCATAGCGACAGCGGACGAACGATATCTGCATTTATAGCACAGTGTCCGCTGCTTGCCCGCATGACGCGCGAAGTAGAAGTGGCGATGACAAACGCGCACTCCATGCGGCAAGGGCCGGTTGCGGTAACCGGCCCCGTCCATCCCACGTCAGTTCAAACCGGTCGATTAGGGTGAGTCTTCCACCAGCGCAACATCGCTATTCAGCCAAGGCCGATAGTCGCCGAGTTCGCGGCCGGAGCGGCGATAAGAACGGCGGTGATCGCGGGCGTGGTGGGTTTCATACCGAAGATCCCGAAACGCTCGGCGCAGGCGGCGGATCGCCCGGTCGGCTGGGCGCCACTCCGGGAGATAAGCATGCCGATATTGGTGGCGGAAATCTTGAAACCGCGCCGTTAATCGCCTGAACTGGCGGCGTTGATACCGGTACGGTTCGCCGTGCTCCAAGGCATGCCGGAATTGTTTGGCGGCGCGAGCCAGTCCGCGCGCCGACCAGGTCAGTTCATCGCGGCCCAGGGCATGCCTCAGTTGTCGATGCATGTGCTTGGCCGCCTTTTCGAACCGATAAGCCGCGTGCAACACACCGCGATGATGTGAGTCATCGAACTGCCGGGCCTCGGCGCGACCGATACTGAACAACGAGATGCCGATCAGCGGCAGAATAAATCCAACGATCAGTCTTTTCATGGCCGTCTCCTTTATCAGGTTTCGCTGGGTGAACCCCAACCGGTTGGGTTGAGCTGCACCTTAGCGCGCCGGCCATGAACCGGGACTGAACCGCGTATGAACAAACGCTGAACGGAATAAACTACAATAAGCCTACAAAGACATCTCCAGGTCCGCGGTGATCGCTTCCAGGCCGGCGCTGGCGCACTCCTCATCGGTCTTCCCGGACGGCGCGCCGCTGACACCGATCCCGCCGATGATCGTACCGCCCGCGGCTATGGGCACACCACCCGCGGATAATATGATTCCATCCACCTTGCCGGGGGAGAACGGAGATGTGAAGCGGCTTTCGAGTTGCGAAGTGGGTGTATTGAAGTTCATCGCCGCATAGGCTTTCTGCTGTGCGACATCCACGGTGAGCGGCATCGCGAGGGTGTCGCGCATCACCACCTGCTGTCGGCCACCCCGGTCCACCAACGCCACGGTGATGTTCATGCCCTTCTGCCGGCACGCCTCGATAGCAGCCATCGCCGCTTTCGCGGCCATGTCCAGGCTCAAACGCTGAATCGGAACCGTCACAGGGGCCTCCTCCGCGGCGTGAGACAACGTGCCACCCAGCATTAAAACAGCAGCGGTAACAAATACCCGATACTTCATTTCACACTCCTCATGTAGGTCGTTTAAGAATGATTACGATTAAGATCTCGCAAGGTCTGTTTAAGTCATCTCGGTCATCGGCGATCACGGCGCATATTCGGCTGATGGTTTTCAAGAACGCGGACACACTGCGTGTACGCCCGATCCGATATTACCGGTCTCGCGGCTAGACACTGGCGCGTATAGACATCCATTACCTTGGAGGAGATTCGTTTCTTGTGTGGCACCTGCTCCACCGTATTCGCTATTTCAATCTCCACCAGGGCGTTGAGCATCTGCGACGACACCGCAACCGACCCGCCATCGGCCTCGTTCCGCAGAGATATGGTCTCTGCGCCGATGTTTTCAAAAAAACTATTACGGTCGCAGATGCTGAACCAGTAAACCAATTGCTCGGCCTCGGCGCCGAGCACGCCACGAATTTTTTCCCGCCGGTCGTGGCCGAGTAATGAGGGCGCAAACGTCCGGGTTCCGTAAACACTATGAAACAAACCGGCGATGCACGTCGTCTCGGTACTCCCCCATTGCGTTAGTAGTTCATAAGTGCCCTTGAGGTGATCGAGCAGGGTGCGGCCGGAATGCGGTACCCGGTGGGCCCCCAACCGATGAAGCAGTTGGTTGTGTGCATCGATCAAAAGCGGGTCACCAATCGCGACAATTGATCAGTTCAACCCACACACTCCCCCGCGGCACGGGGAAGCCGCACCGCAGGATGGCGCTTCCGGATTTTTCAGCACCTTGCTGTCAACCACGTTTCCGCCACTGATCAACCGCTCAACGGGGGTTTCCGGCTCGACATCACCGGGATCGAACCCCAGGACCGCACACAATTCACCCCAGCAGCTCAGTTTGTCCTTAATCGAGTGACGGACTTCGAAAACGCGGCCGGTTGCGCGACAAAGATAATCATAAGTAGGCATTGCGCTGAATCCAGATGGTGTTGGAAAAGTTCAATTATACCGTGGCCCGTCGTTGAGTCATCAGCAAGGACGCCGTCGTCCGGCTTGTATTTTCTGTCGGACTGCTAGACTTAATGTTGAACGGCGTTGTAAAAATTTTCCCAGGGACTTGGTGGGTTTTTGCAAAAACTACACAAACATCAATTGCGCGCGCCATTCACCGCTACGCAGACGGGCGGCAAGCGGGGTACCCACCCTGCCGGCCTGTCGCCGTGTGAAGACGCCGCAATGCGCCCCCACATGGGTGACACAGGCACTACGATGACCGAGAAACGCGATGCCCCACGTCTGACCATCGGCGCCCCGATACGGATTCGTTTGAACGAAGCCGGACAATATGCCCAGGGCGTGGTTGTGGATATGAGCCGCACAGGTGTTCTGCTGGAGAGCGATCAAGCCCTTGAACTCGGGACTCTGATCGATGCCGAGATTCATGAAGAAAAAAACGGTGCCATTATGAAATTCAGCGGTGTAATTGTGCGCATCGAACACGCCGGAGTACACCAAAAGCGCTACGGGTGCCGATTCCAGCGTTACGAAGACGATTAATCCGTACTTCACCCCTGCAGGCGTCTTTGACTCCAGATCACGCGTCTGGGAGTATCCGCGGAAATTTTTCAAAAATTAAAATTGCTAATTCGGCAGCGCGGTTTATGATGACCCCGCAACTTCGACACATGAGACACGAACATGATGCCACTGCAAAAACTGCTGCGCGCACTGTTGTCCGCCTCCATATTGGTCTCACCATTGGCGGTCTCGGCTGACGGCGTAATATGCCTGTACAAGAATTCCGATTTTAAGGGCGACCACATCTGCCATGATGGAGACGTCGTCAATTTCAAGAACATCCGATTGGACGACGCAGTGTCCTCGATCAAGCTGTACGGCGATGCGAGCGTACGGTTTTTCGAGCACCCCGGATTTCGTGGCAGAAGCGTGTTGGTGCGTGACAATGTTGCGGCCATGGGTCCACGATTGGATAACCAGTTCTCCTCCATGCAGTTCGTTGCGCAAAGCAAGCGCACCTATGAGCACTGGGACGACGATGAAATGCTGGACCGGCCGGGACCCACCGCCGGTTATTGGCAACCCCGAGGCCGGAGAGACCCGGGCGCGCCGAATACGGATGCTTGGCAGCGCCGCGCCAGTGCCGAGGCGGGCGTGTCCGGCGTGTGCGTATATGAACATTGGGATTACAAGGGATGGGAGCGTTGCTTCTCAGCGAGCCACGCGAATTTTCACGAGCTGGGTATAGACAATCTTGTCTCTTCGGTAAGGATTGTCGGCGACGTCAAGGCGCACCTGTTCGAGCACCCGGAGTTCCAGGGTTACAAGCGTGTTTTCGCGGGGAGCGATCCGCGTCTCAAGCGCCGTGACAACGATGCGTACTCATCGATTGCGGTGACCCGATAGCTGCTTCGCCGACCTGCAACATAGGGTAGGCACCAGAACCGCCATCGCCCGCTGCCGGATCGGGTCTCCGCCCGGCTCGGTTGCGGTCCGGAACCTCCCGGTGCCAAGGCGGTGCCCGGGGAATCGCGACGGAAATGACTTGCAGCGAGGCGCGCGCTGCGTATAAATAAGCAGGTCGGCATCTTCAGCGCCATCGATACGACGTTCTGGAGCGTCTGAAACACTCACCAAGCGGACTGCCGAAACAACGGCGCCAAACGCATCGGCGGCGCTCCGTGCTTTCGCCAAGGAGTTTACAGTGCCAGCAAAATCAATCTCTCTCGCCCTGCAAGGCGGCGGCGCTCACGGGGCATTCACGTGGGGCGTACTCGAAAGGTTGCTCGAAGACGAACGGATCCGGATCGACGGTATCAGCGGCACCAGCGCCGGCGCCATTAATGCGGCGGTGCTGGCGGACGGTTACCACAAGAATGGACCCACCGGCGCGACCGAGGCGCTGAAAAAGTTCTGGCGCACCATGAGCGCCTACGGCTCGTTCAACCCGTATCACACCGGGTCGCTGAATCCCATGGTTTCAGCGTGGCCGCAGACGCTGATTTGGTTGGATATGTTGTCCCACGTCGCCTCGCCGTATCAACTCAATCCTCTCAACATCAACCCGCTGAAAGAGGTGTTGACGAAAACCATCGATTTCGACTGCCTGCGTCATTGTTCGGAAATCCGGTTGTTCGTCTCGGCAACCAATATACGCACCAATCGATTACGGATATTCACCAATAAGGAACTCAACGTCGATACCTTGCTTGCGTCGGCGTGCTTGCCGCAGATCCACCACACCGTGGAAATCGATGGAGAATACTATTGGGATGGTGGGTTCACCGGGAATCCGGTCCTGGAACCGCTGGTCAACGATTGCGACGCGAACGATATCTTGATTGTGCAAATCAATCCCACACATCGTGACGACATCCCGGTTACCGCCCAGGAAATTTCCGACCGCCTCAACGAGATTACGTTCAACTCGAACCTGATGCGTGAAATTCGCCACATCGCCGAAATCACGCGGTTGATCGAGGCGGGTGTGGTTACGGATCCCAGATTTCACCGCACCTATTTTCATATCGTGCATGCCAATGAGGAGATGAAACAATTCGCCATGCATACCAAGTACGACACCGCCTGGCCGTTCCTGAAAACGCTTCGCACCATTGGCCGCCGAGAGTCGGACACGTGGTTGAAGGCCAATTTTGACACCTTGGGAAAACGCAGCAGTTTGTCCATTCAGGAGTGGGCGCCCAAGTATTGGCATCGCACTAATCCGGCGGAAGATTTAAAGACACAAGCAGGCGCCGATCCGAAGGTGGACAATGTCGAGCAACTCATAAGAAAACAATAATACCGATCGCCGAATAACAACGACGACTTGTAATATGCGTCGGCGCGCGCTCGTACCCACAAGATCCCGCCTGGCGATCGCCGCTATTTACCGGCGCGTTACCAGCCCCTGGCGCCGGATGCCGGACTTCATCATTATCGGCGCTCAGAAAGCGGGAACTTCCTCTTTGTATTTCTATTTGTCACAGCACCCGAATATCCGCGTTTCGGCAACCAAGGAAATCCACTATTACAATTATCACGTCCTGCGAGGAAAACGGCTGGGATGGTACCGGAGTTTCTTTCCTTTGAAGTTTACCGGCAGGCATCAGATTACCGGAGAGGCGTCTCCATATTACCTTTTTGATCACGCCGTGCCACAGAGAATCAAAAAGGACCTACCGGATGTCAAGTTGATTGCACTCCTGCGAGATCCCATAGATCGCGCGCACTCGGCTTACAATATGAACAAACGGCAGCAACAAGAAGATGACTTTCCAACGTTTGAGCAGGCGATAGCCAACCAGGACATGTCATGCGAACAAAGTGTGCTGTACTTGTTCAGGGGAAGGTACGCGGATCACCTCAAACATTGGCTCCAGTATTTCAGCCGTGACCAATTTCTATTCATCAAGAGTGAAGACTTTTTCCGGGATCCAAACGCATCCCTGGACGAGGTCTACGGCTTCCTGGGTGTCCCCAAAATATACCCGCAGAGCATCCGGCCACAAGAGGTCGGGGCGTACTCGGATCTGCCGGCTGCTACACGCCAGACCATCGAGGCGTACTTCAAACAGGCGAATGAAGACCTTGCCGCACTGTTGGGGGATCACTACCGATGGTAGCGCAAGTTCGTATGACATTCGCACGCGGCGGCCGACCCGCAACCACCCGCTGTCATCTCGGTCATGAAGCCGCGCTTGGGGTTTTATCGGGCATGATTTGTGAGGCACCGGGATCGCTGCGGCCGTGGACATACATCGGCCGGATCTCAGGGCTCAGGAATCGCCGGTTCAAGCGGGTGCGCACGTCTTGTCCCGGTCGCGCCAATGGAGACAATCCGTCGGTACGGTGTGGACATCCGATAAAGCTTGCGTGCGCATACATTATCTTGTTAATTAAGAGGCCTTATTTCAAATCTTGACAGTTGCGCGCATTTACACACATGTCGGGAGCGAAAAATATTACCTTCAGTCGGCAGTTTGCGGTTCCGGTGGATCGCATCTGGGCCGTGTTGGCTGATACCGCGCGCTTCAACGAAGCCGCCGGTTTCCCAGCCCATGAAATCGAGGAGATTCTGCAGCCGGACGGATCGGTCAAATTCGTCGCTCATGCCAAAATTGGCCCGCTGACGCTGACCTGGGATGACACGCCACAAAACTGGGTTTCCGATCGTTGGTTCCGTCATTGCCGAACGTTTCGCAATGGACCACTAAAATACTTGAACGCCACGTTCCGACTGCGCCCCAACAACGGCGGCAGCCACGGCGAGTACACTATCGAAGTCGAACCCGCCAACTTCATCGGCCGGATTTTGCTGGGGCCCGGTTTTTCACGAAGGATACACAGGAAATTTTCGCGCTTATTCTCCGACGCAGAAGCGTATTGCGAAGGTTGGCGGGAGACCGAATTCGAATTCAAGCCACCGGCGTTGCCGAAAGGGGCGGTGCGGCGCGCGGGGCAACTAGCCGAACGCATCGAATCAACGCCACACGGCCATGATCTCGCCCGGAAACTGGCAGAGTTTGTCACCACCCGCCCGAAGGCCGACGTTGCGTACATTCGACCCTTGTCGCTGGCGCGGTTGTGGGGTGTGCCGGAACGCCACGCCATCGAGGTGTGCCTGCAGGCGGTGCGCGAGGGCCTGTTGGGATTGCGCTGGTCGTTGCTGTGTCCACGCTGTCAAACCGGCAAGGAAAGCGTCGCCGCGCTCAAGGACCTGCCGGATGGCGCACATTGCGCCACCTGCAACATCGATTTCAAACTCAACTTTTCACAGAACATTGAGCTGGTGTTCCAACCGGCGTCAAACATCCGCAGTCTGGACCACCGCGAGCACTGCTTGATGGCCCCGATGAGCACCTCGCACATCCGCGCACAAGTATCACTCGCCGCGGGCGAACAACGTACGGAATCGGTGCGATTGACCCCGAATACGAGCTACCGGGTCCGCACCCTAGAACCCGGAGATGAGTGTAACGTTGCTTATTATGGAGGAAGCTTTCCGGAAGTAATCGCCGAACGCGATACGATTTCCACCGGAGGGCCGGTAACCGTGGGCATGGTCGCCTTTATCAACCGCAGCCAACGGCCGATTACGTTCGTTCTCGAGGAATTGAAATGGCGTCGCAATGCCTTGACCGCGCAGCGGGCCACCTCACTACAGGCTTTTCGCGACCTGTTCAATAAAGACGTTCTACGCCCCGGGGATGATGTCGAGATCGGCTCAATCACATTTCTGTTCACCGACCTCAAAGGGTCGACAACAATGTACGACCGCATCGGTGATGCGCGGGCCTACGTCCTGGTGCGTGAGCACTTTGAAATCCTGGAGGATGCCGTCCGCGAGCATGACGGCAGCGTGGTCAAAAAGATCGGTGATGCGATCATGGCGGTGTTCTGTAACGCAGCCGACGCACTGAATTGTGCAATACGCATACAGCACGACATTCGCTGGTTCAATCATATCCCGGATCACAGTCCGCTGGTCGTCAAGCTTGGCCTGCATACCGGGCGCTGCCTGTCGGTTACTTTGAACGACCGACTGGATTACTACGGCACGGCGGTAAATATGGCCGCCAGGATTCAAAGCCGAAGTCGCGGCGGCGATATCGTGATGTCGGCGTCATTCGTTGACGACCCCGAAGTCGCTGCGGTGCTCGATGGATTCTCCCCGCATCGGGAAACGGTCGAGTTGAGCGGATTTTCCGACCCGGTCGCGTATTGGCGCATCGACGCTGAAGATTTTACCGACAGCCTTGAATCCGACGACGGCTCCGGAGCGACTGAGGGCATCGCCCGCTACGGAGAACCCGATGCCGCGTCGTACGCGACTCAGCACACGACATAATGAGGTCCCGGTTAGAGATGGAGCGCCCCTTTCTGGCATATAATGCCGCATGACGTTTTGGAGTCGATACGGTAATGAAACATCTAATAATATTCCCGATTCTTTTTCTGCTCGCGGGCGCAGCACATGCACAAGGATTCGATAAAAAGACGATGGAGGCGTTTGCAACCGGTCTGTTTGAACAGATGGACCTTGATAATGACGGGTTTCTGACATCTGAGGAATACGCGCACACGGACGGCGGCGGTTTCTCGGTCGATTACCACTTATTGGACTTGGATGGGGACGGTGTCGTTGCCAAAGCGGAATACCTGCGGGCGGTACGACAATTCCACCCACCAACGCAGCAAGAAGCGATTTGATTCGCCGCTTGCGCGCACGCAAGCGGGGATTGTAAATGCCGCCCGGAAGGACGGCGTAGACACCATGCGCGGCTTTCTGCTACGCCTTCGTTCCGGATACCACGACGCCGGGGACGGCTCCGGCGGCGATATCACCGGTTGCGTATTTTCCCTCGATCTGGCGGTCAGCGCGCTCGAGGACCTGAAACTCCAAAGGCCGGCGCCGCTGCATATCTCGGTACTGGGACCGACCCAGGCGGGCAAGAGCACGATCGTCAACCTGCTGTTGGGACAACCGGCGGCAACGACCAGCCCGCTAGCCGGTTTTACCCGCAGCCTGCATGGATTTCCGGTAGGCGTCGACGACGCACAACAAAGCGCGATCAACGAATTTGTATCTCAAGCGCCCGGCGCTCCGGTGTCAGTGCACAGTGTCGATCAACCGCGGCCTGCGCTGGCGAAGTCCGGATACGTGGTGTGGGACACGCCCGATTTCGATTCCCATTCATCCCGGGAGTATCGCAGCCTGATCACCCAGGTGGTGGCGCTATCTGATTTGATCGTCCTGGTGGTCAGCAAGGAAAAATATTCCGACTGGACTGTGTGGAAGGTTCTGGATTTACTGTATCCGCTGCAGCGTCCACTGATCATCTGTCTAAACAAAGCCCCCCGGGATCCCCAGCCCCTGCGACTAGCCTTGCGCGGGCGCGTCGACCAATCCCGTTATCAAACGCAAAACGTTCCAATCTGCACTTTGCCCCAAGTTGACCGCGGACGTATCGAGGCCTTGATGGCTGACTCATCCACCGATGAGTTTCTGCACACGGTGCGCTCGACGTTGACATCGTTGGATATGGTCGCGCGCCGCAAAGGCGTCCATGACTTCGTCGGCGAACATTGGGACGAATGGTTGCTGCCGGTTCGCATGGAGCACGATGCCGCGGCTACGTGGCGCGGGACCGTAGCGGATGCGGTCCACGCCGCGGTTTACGCTTATTCCGCGCAGTATCTGGACCACTCGCGCCACGAGGGCACGTTCAACCGGGCCATGGTGCAGTTGCTGGAGCTGCTTGAGATTCCCGCCCTCGCCAGACCTCTGGCCAGCACACGACGTTTTTTGACTTGGCCGTTTCGCGCGCTGTTTGCGGGCGCCGGGCGCGCACGAACTTCGTCCATCGACGTCGAGCTCGATGTGCTCACTGAGATCTTTGAACACGCATTATTGAGCCTGCGGCGCACGATCGCGGAGGGAGCGGACGGCGAGGGGCACCGCGCCCACTGGTGGCGCGCCATGGCCAAGTTGTTCGACAAGCAATCGCCCGTGGCGCGCAGTGAGTTTATCGACGCCGTTTCAGACTATCAGCGAAATTTCGAACCGGAGGTCGAGTCGGCGGCGAAGGCCCTGTACGAAAAACTTGCACAAAATCCGGCGACCCTTAACAGCCTGCGCGCCGCGCGCGTCACCGCGGATGCCGCCGGCGTAGCGCTGGCGTTCAAAACCGGAGCGATCGGCGTCAATGAGCTGGTGCTGACGCCGGCTATGCTGTCGTTGACCTCGTTCCTAACCGAGAGCGCGGTCGGCAAGTATATGGACGTAATCAAGGAACAACTCAAAAACCGCCAGCGCCACCAAGTCGAGGACCTCATTACGCGCTTTTTCAGCGAGGTGTTTTCCGCTCTGCCCGATGTGCTGGACGATAAGCGGTTGTTCTTGATTGACCGCGATGAGTTGGAACGCGTTGAGCAATTGAGGCAATCCATGTGAGCGTCGAGTTTCGCCGAGCATACGAGCTCGTAAAAAATTGGGTGGACGCCGCAACGGAAAAAGGCTGGCTGGCGGAATCCGACCGCAGTTCGCGACCTTTGGTGGTTGGCCTTTTCGGAGGCACCGGCGTCGGGAAGAGCAGCCTGTTGAACCGCCTGGCCGGAGAAGCCATCGCGGCGGTGGGTGTTCAACGCCCTACGTCCAGGGAGGTGACGCTGTACCTACACGAGTCCCATGCACTGGCTTCACTGCCCGCGGAATTTCCCGTGCAGGCAACCCGGGTCGCACACCACAAAGACAGCGCCAAGCAGGACGTGGTGTGGATCGACATGCCGGACATCGACAGTACCGAAACCTCGAACCGAAAGCTTGTGTTCGCCTGGCTGCCATATATCGATTGGGTGATCTATGTCGTGACCCCCGAGCGTTACCGCGACGATGCCGGCTGGCAAATCGTACGCCAACGCGGACATCGCCATCGGTGGCTGTTTGTCATGAATCACTGGGATGTGGGCGCCCGGGAACAAGTCGATGAGTTCGTCGGCGATCTAGAACAGGCCGGCTTCGACTCGCCGACGGTATTCACCAGCAGTTGCGTGGATGACTCCACAGCGGATGAATTCGAACGCATCGAGCAGACTATTCGCGAGGCAATTGATTCCCACGGACTGTCGGAACTCAAGCGGCTGGGAATCTGGGCGAGGCTGCGCGACCTCGAGAAATTGCGCGCCGTTTACCGCACGCGACTCGGAGATGACGAAACCTGGCGGCGCTTCGTCGGCACCCATCGTGATCACGCGCAGCGAATATTGAGCAAATTGGGCAAAAGCGCGCAGTGGACGATTGAGACCATCGCACAAGGTTTTCGCAATTCCGAACGTGGCTGGTTCACACAGACTCAACCGCCGCCGCCGCAGCCCATCGACTTGCGCAAATTGCGTACGCAGCTGTGGCCGTCGCAGGCTCAAGACCATATCGATGACATCGTGAATCAGGCGTTTATCGACGCTGAGCTGCACGGCGTCGCCGCCGACGCGGTGCAACGATCGATAAGTTCCAGCCTGACGCCGGCGGCGGACACCCTGGTCGAGGCTGCCGCCGCGGGCTTGGAACGCGCACTGGCCAAGCCCGGCACGCCGGTGGCACGGGGCTGTCGCGCGCTTGCTCGCTGGGGTACCTACCTGTTGCCGCTCGCCGCCACCGCCTGGGCCGCATATCATGTCGTTACGCGCTACCAGCAGGCACTCGCCGGCGGTAAATTTCTCGGCACGGATTTCGCGACCCACAGTTTGCTGTTGATTTTTCTCGCCTGGTTGGCGCCGTTTGTGCTGTTCCGGTTGTTGAAACCGTCACTCCCCGCCAGCGCCCGGCGCGGACTGAAGGCGGGAGTAGACGAGGCCATCGGGATACTCACGCAGAAGCTCGATCAGGCCTACGCACAGCTCGCACGCGAACGATCGTCGCTGCTTGACTCACTTGATAAAACCGAACCATAAATAACGGCACAGCCCCGGCGATACCCCCTTGCGACACCCACTTGCGATGTATACCACTCAGGCAAAATCCGGTAGACCAAATGACGACTGACGACCAACTGCTGACGCCCCTTGCCGAACGGATGCGTCCGCGCACGATCGACGAGTTCATCGGCCAGGAACACCTGTTGGCCGTCAACAAACCCCTGCGGCGGGCATTGGAGGGGGGATTGCTGCACTCGATGGTATTCTGGGGCCCCCCGGGCAGCGGTAAGACTACGCTCGCCCGTTTGCTCGCCCGACGCGCCGACGCCCAGTTTGTACCGATATCTGCGGTGTTGTCAGGGGTCAAGGACATCCGCGCCGCGGTGCACCAGGCGAGGCAGGTACGCAGCGAACAACGGCGTCCCACGGTGCTGTTCGTGGATGAAGTTCACCGCTTCAACAAAGCTCAGCAGGACGCCTTTCTGCCCCATGTAGAAGACGGTACCGTAACCTTCGTCGGTGCGACCACCGAAAATCCCTCTTTCGAATTGATTGCGGCACTGCTGTCCCGGGTGCGTGTGTACGTGCTCAAGGCCTTGGATCAGGCGGCAATTCGAAAAGTCATCGATGCGGCGCTGAACGACCATGCGCGGGGTCTCGGACACCGGTTGATCGCCATCGATGAACCGTTGCGCGACCAAATCTGCGCGGCGGCGGATGGAGACGCCCGGCGGGCGCTGAACTTTCTCGAGATCGCCGCGGATCTAGGTGAACAGGCCGAGGGCGGATCACGCATCACCGCCGACATTGTGCGCGACGTGATCAGCGGCGGATTGCGGCGTTTCGATAAACGCGGTGACGTTTTTTACGATCAGATTTCCGCGCTGCACAAGTCGGTGCGCGGCTCCTCGCCGGACGCAGCCCTGTATTGGTATGCGCGTATGCTCGACGGCGGGTGTGATCCGGCCTACATCGCGCGCCGCGCCGTGCGCATAGCATCGGAGGATATCGGTAATGCCGATCCACGCGCCCTGCGGTTATGTCTCGACGCATGGGACACCTACGAGCGTCTCGGCAGCCCTGAAGGAGATCTCGCCATCGCGCATGCCATCGTTTATCTAGCGTGCGCCGCCAAGAGTAACGCGGTTTATAGCGCATTCAATGCCGCGCGTAATGACGTGGAGACATTTGGATCGCTGGAGGTTCCTTTGCACCTGCGCAACGCGCCAACCCGTTTGACGAAAAAGCTTGGTCACGGGTCGCGCTATCGCTATGCCCATGACGAACCCGAAGCCTACGCCGCCGGAGAAAACTACTTCCCCGACGGTATGCCGCGGAAGACCTACTATCGTCCGGTCGATCGGGGCCTGGAACAGAAGATCGCCGCTAAGCTCGCCCAATTGCGCGCACTGGACAAGAAGTCGCAAAGCTAGCATCTGGATTCCACTCCGTATAAAGCCTACATTAAAACCTCACCAGTCACGGAGGTTCGGTCATGGTCACAGCCTCGACTCGACGTATAACCGGCGCCCTCGTCGGCCTCGCAGCCCTGCTGTCCGGCGCGCCCATGGCGGGACAGTTCTCGCACACGCCTTATGAGCCGCAAAAGGTGGTCTTTGATTTCTACTTCAACGAGCCCCAGGCGATCAATTCGGCGCTGTATTGGGTGCGCGGGTTGTTGAACCCGTTGTCGGAGCATCCGTATGACTACGCCCCGGAACAACACGAGGTGGTAATCGTGCTGCACGGGATGGAGATCGTAACCCTGGCGAAAAACAATTACCGTCAATACCAGCAGGCGGTGGAACGCATGCGCTACTACGCCGAACTCGGCGTCGCGTTCAAGGTCTGTGGGCTGGCGTTACCCGAGTATCAGTACGCGCCGAAAGATCTATACGAGTTTGTCGAAGTGGTGCCGTCGGCGATCACCGAGCTGGCACACTGGCAAAACAAGGGCTATGCCCTCATCCAGCCGCAGATCCTGGAGAAGATCTACGCCATAGAACAAATACGCTAACGGGCGTCGTGCGCCGATTGTTACCCGGGTGGTGTGCGCAGGATTCCTGGGAGATGTAATTCTTATGGAATTACTTGGTTATATCCCGCGCGGTTGCGCAACCATGCCCAGCACGACGCGTCCAAGCCCATCGCCCGGGCGCGGCCGAATCGGGTCATCGACGTCGATTCGTGCCACAATTCAGTAGCTTGTCAATGATCCACCCGTGCCCCGCCGTACCCATCGCCCCGTAGCGATCTACGTCATCTATACTTATGCCCATGCGGCAGCCAAGGCGGTGGTAAAAGTTTTCAAATTATTGGACGATCAAAAATACAACGGGACATGACCCGCGCCGCACCGGGGAGACCACTTGAGCGGAATGCATTCAAGCTTAGAAATGGAGGATTTGCGAACATTGGGCACGTATACCGGCCGGTGCCGGCGTCTGTTCATCGCCCTCGGTACCATCGCGTGTCTGTTGCCGGGCGCGCCGCCGGTCAACGCCGACACCGACCTCGATCTGAGCAATAAGCGCGTCCTGTTGTTGTATTCCTACCATCCGAGCTTCGTCAGCTCCGAGGCGATCCTGAACGGCGTGCGATCGGTACTCGATAAACACGGGTTGACACTCGACATCGAATATATGGATACCAAACGTGTGCTTGACACGGTGAGCAAGGACAATTTGCTGCGTTCGTTCTCGTACAGGCTCGCTAAACGCCCCCCTTACGATCTGATCATACTGTCCGACGACAATGCGCTGGACTTCGCCTTGCACCACCGGGCGCGTTTGTTTCCCAACGCGCCGATAATATTTCTGGCGGTGAACAATTTGTCCAAAGCGATCCAAATGGATGGCCATGCCTCGGTTACCGGCGTCGTCGAGGCCCTGTCCTATGGGCGCACCATCGACGTCATGCGTTCGCTGCAACGCCCGCTGAAGCGAATAGTCGCCGTGGTCGACGCCAGCCCCAGCGGCGAGGCCGATCGATCCACCTTTGAAGATTTAGCCAGGCACTATCCGGATATCGACTTTCGGGTGCTGTCCGTGGGCGATATGAGCTGGGTACAACTCGCAGGGCGGTTGGCGCAGCTCGGCCCCAACACCGCGGTCCTGCGTCTGACCGCGTTCCGCGACGTCGAAGGCAAGGTGCTGGGTAAACACCAGGCGCTGGCGCTGATGACCAGTCATTCGAAAGTCCCGGTATACGTGCTGCGAGCGAACGCGCTGCACAGCGGTGCCCTGGGGGGCGTGGTATTGAGCCACCGCGAGCAGGGCCGTCAGGCGGCGCTGATGGCGGAGAAGGTTCTGCGTGGCGTCCCGGTATCGACGATCCCAGTGATGCGCCAAAGCCCCAACCAGCCGATGTTCGACTATGTGTCTTTGAATCGTTTTGGCATTTCCCCGTCCGCGCTCCCGGACGGCAGCATCATCGTCAACACGCCAACCAGCTTTATAAAACAATACGCCGGACTCATTGCTTTAATCGCCGTCGTTGTGATGTTCCTCGCCGGATTCACTCTCTACCTGATGTGGCAGATACGCGCCCGCAAACGGGCCGAACTGACGCTGCAAGAAAGCCACAAGCGGTATCAAACCATTTTTCAGTCCGTGGGCGTATCCCTGTGGGAAGAAGATCTTACCGGGCTGAAAGCAAAGCTGGATGAATTGCGATCCAGAGGAATCGAGGATATTCGCGGCTACCTGGATCGGGACGCGGAATTAGTCGAAAGCGCGCTCAAGAAAGTCAAGATACTCGACGTCAATGACGCCAGTTTGCGACTGTTCAAGGCGCGGGACACACGGCAATTGATCACCTCTCTGAAAGAGCTCTTTGTTCCCGAAACCTATGCGGTTTTCAAGGATGCGCTGGCCGCCATCGCCAACGGAGACACGTTCTTCGAAAGCGAGGTGTGGCTAAACACCTTACAGGGACAGCGCATGAACATGCTGATGACACTGGTCATCCCGGGGCAGGAGGAGGACTTCGTCAAAGCCCTGGTAAGCTTTACCGACATCACTCAACGCAAGCTGGTCGAAGAGGCACTGCGCGAAAGCGAGGAACACTTCCGCAACCTGATCGAGGGGTCCATCGAAGGCATACTCATCGATCGCCGGCGCAAGCCGGTGTTCGCGAATCAGAGTTTTGCCGAGATGCTTGGCTACCAATCACCGGATGAAATCATCGCGCTGGAGTCCTTGGATGCCTGTGTCGCCCCCCATGAGCGCAACCGCCTCGTCGGTTATACCGAGGCCCGGATGCGGGGGGAACCGGCGCCCACCCAATACGAGTACGAGGCGCTGCGCAAGGACGGGTCGGTGGTCACCCTGCAGAACCTGGTGCGCACTATCCACTGGCAGGGCGAGCCCGCCATCCAGAGCACGGTCATCGACATCAGCGACCGCAAACGGGCGGAGGAGAAGCTCCGCCGCAGCGAAGCACACCTCGCCGAGGCGCAGCGCATTGGAGACCTGGGCAGTTGGGAATGGGATGTGGTCACCAATGAGCTCGACTGGTCGGCCGAGGTTTACCGCATCTTTGATATAGATCCAGAAACATTCGATGGAACTTATGAGGCATTCCTCGAATTTGTCCATCCCGACGATAGAAACCTGGTCTTAGAATCTATTGACCAAGCGTTGTATCGTCAGCAACCGTATGATCTGAAACATCGCATTGCGCTGCACACCGGGGAGGTGCGCGTGGTGCACGAGCGCGCGGCAGTAACCGTCGACGACGCAGGTAAACCGACGCGTATGCTCGGCACCGTCCAGGATATCACCGAACGGGATCGCATCGAGGAGGCGCTGCGAAAAAGTGAAGAGCGGTTTCGCGATGTCGCCGCCGCGGCTTCGGACTGGATCTGGGAGATGGGGCCCGACTTACGCTTCACCTACTTCTCGGGGCGCATCGAAGAGGTGAGCGGAACCTCACCGGCGTACCTCGTCGGCAAGACCCGCGAAGAGGTCATGGTGGAGATTGCCCACTCCAAAGCCGGGAAAATGCACCTGGAAGATCTCAAGGCACGGCGGCCTTTCCGCGATTTCGTTTATCAGGCCACGCTGGAAAAGGGCAAGCGATATCTAAAGATCAGCGGGAAGCCGATCTTTGATAAGGATGGCGAGTTTCAGGGTTATCGCGGCACGGGAACCGATATCACCGCGCAAAGACGTGCCGAAGCGGCCCTGGGAGCGAGTGAACGGCGCTATCGCGCGCTCTATGACGACAACCCTTCCATGTATTTCACCGTTGAACCCAAAGGTACAATACTATCCGTCAATCCATTCGGCGCCCAACAATTGGGTTACACCGAACAGCAACTGGTTGGAACGTCGCTGCTGGCGCTGGCACACAAACACGACCAACAGGAGGTGCGGCGGTTGCTGGATGCGGCGACCGGAACTCCGGATCGGCTGCATCGCTGGCAAACACGACGTATCCGCCAGGATGGCAGCATAATGTGGGCGCGGGAGACCGCACGCGTCACCGAGGATGCGGACGGCAAGCCGATAGTCCTGGTCGTCTGCGAGGACATCACCGAAGCCCATAAACTTTCCGAAGAGGTGTCCTATCAAGCGGCTCATGACTCGCTGACGGGCTTGGTGAATCGACGCGAATTCGAAAAACGTCTTACACGCACACTCGAGAGCGTCGTTGACGACAGCGCACGACACGCACTTTGCTACCTCGATCTCGACCAATTCAAAGTGATCAACGACATTTGCGGCCACATCGCCGGAGACGAGCTGTTACGGCGGCTGGGCAAGGTACTCAAGGAAAAGGTCCGCAAACGCGACACCCTGGCGCGTCTCGGCGGTGATGAGTTCGGGGTATTGCTCGAGGACTGTTCTCTGCAACAGGCCGAACGCATCGCCGAAGAATTGCGAAATACAATCAGTGAGTTCCGCTTCATCTGGAATGACAAAGTTTTCACCATCGGCGTCAGCATCGGCCTGGTTCCCATCGGCCGACCCGAGGAAACGGTGACCAGCGCTCTGAGCATGGCCGACGCCGCTTGCTATGCGGCCAAAGATGCAGGACGTAACCGCATACACGTCTACCACGAATCCGATGGGGAGCTGGCGCGGCGGCACGGGGAGATGCAACTGGTGTCGCGCATCAATCATGCGTTGGAAGAGAATCGATTTCACTTGGTCTATCAACCCATCATTCCGGTCTCGCGCACTACCGACAATCGTCGGCACTTTGAGTTGTTACTGCGGATGCAGGACGAAACCGGCGCCATGATATCTCCGGGCGCGTTTCTTGGCGCGGCCGAGCGCTACAACCTGTCGATCCCTCTCGACCGCTGGGTGATTTCCACCGCCTTCGCCTGGCTCAACGGCAAGCCAAGACAGCTGGACAATATACATCTGTGCTCCATAAACCTGTCTGGACATTCCTTAGGAGACGAAGACTTTCTCAAATTCGTCATCAAGCGATTCAGCGAAACAGGTGTCCCTTGCGACAAGATCTGTTTTGAAATAACCGAGACTGCCGCAATTGCCAACTTTGACAGCGCCACCCGCTTCATCAACACCCTCCGCGCGCGCGGCTGCCGATTCGCGCTGGATGATTTCGGCAGCGGCTTATCGTCGTTTGCGTATCTCAAGAACCTGCCGGTTGATTTCCTAAAAATTGACGGCATGTTCGTGCGCGACATCGTCGACGATCCAATCGCGCTGGCGATGGTGAAATCGATCAATGAAATCGGTCAACTCATGGGCAAGCAAACCATCGCCGAGTTCGTAGAGAATGAAGCGATACTCGAACGGCTAAAGGAGATTTCCATCGATTATGCCCAGGGATTCGGCGTCGGCCGGCCGCGGCCGATTACGGAAATGTCGGCGCCCGCCACGCTCAGTGCCGCGGGCTAGCCCGCATTTCTCACCAGGCGGCGCCAGGCTGACACTTGACGTTGATTTTTAAGGCGATGTACCGGATCCACTTAATACACAGTGTAAAGACAGTCACGCCTATCCCGGCCCTGGCTGGTCCTCGCACACCTGCGCTTGGCCTTCACTCGACCCATAGCTCGCTATGGGTCTCGCTCCAGGCGCGGCGCG
>CAMYKW010000025.1 GCA_947259175.1 uncultured Gammaproteobacteria bacterium
GCCCACCGGGGTCGCCGCCGGCGCCGATATCTGCGACCAGAACCGTGATGCCGGGCTGGTCATCGATGCCACCACCGGCGAATCAAAGTGGCTGGGCGAAACCATGGATCTTGACCTCGCGGTGTTCGGGGCATGGCAGGCGGATCATGGGTGCACCGGCCACGCGGTCGAGACGCAATGATTGGCCTTGCTTGGATCACTAAAACGAAAAACTCAGCTCTGACCGCTGCACTGCGTCGTGCGGCAAACGACCAGTTCCTGTCGTTCGCTCGTTCCGCGCGTCAAGTCTTGGATTGAAGAAGCAGACGTTAATTACTTGGCGCTTTATATATACGTAACAAACTAACTCACCGGAGGCCAAACGGTGATATACCGTCGCGTCTCGGCCTTGTAGTAGCGTTCCCAGTTGCGATGTGGAAACTTAGAAACAAGTGTTCTCTGACACGTATTATCTAAATTCTTAGACCCTCGGTATCCGCTGACCACCTTGTCTGCCAAAATGATGGTGGCACTGGTTCAGGGTTTTCCGATTCTTTCGTACTCCGACATATCGCGCTCACCAAACGTCCCCTAGCCATAAATTCAAGTCTTGGCGACTCCGTATCACAGACCAAATTCATGGTTTCGTCTCTCGATGAGTATCCGAAGCGGTGCTGCTCAAAACCAACGAACCTGTCATCGTGAATCTCCAGTTCCAATCGCCAGTGCGTTGATGGGTCTCCGATGAAAGCCATTATCTTCTCAACATCACTAATCGGGCCGATTTTAAACTGACCATTCTGAGTAGATTCAGTACGCACCGACTTCGAGTACTTCGACGACGGATATGCCGTGAGTATCACAACAGCTCTTTCTACTGGCTTCCCCGAGCGCATTACGACTCCTGAGATTGACGGTGCCTCTACACGAGTATGTGGAATCGGTAAGCATCCGCTTAGAAGCCCAAAAATTGCCATAAAAAGGGGGAACCTCAACATAGCTTGTGAAATATCCTCTGAATCCTATGGAAATAAAACAACCGTCGACTTCAATAGTTTTTATCCTATCGCACAGTATTCGGATATTAGGTGCAAACGGGCGGCGCGTTGATCAATAAAGGTTCTACGCACTCTATCAGGTTTACCGCATGCGTGTTGCCTATTGACAGTGTGGAATAGACTTGCGAAAGATTATGCTCAGACGTTCGAGGCGTTAATGACCGCTTACGATCAAGTTACAGGTACGCGAATCAAATTGCCAGTGACGGCTTAGGGTCGTTTGGGAGCATTGGTGCTGCAACGCACCAAGTCGATTTGATCTTCCAGCCGAAGGCCCGCAACGGGCTGCGTCCCAGTCATTTAAACACACGTAGCTGTCTAAGCTAGTCGAATCTAATACTCAGGATTTTCCAAATCGGGTGCCGAGTATTGCGGTTTGCCTTGCTTGAGTAACTATTGCAGTCTTGGTTTCAATCTCCGGACAAACCGTGGGATTGTTCTAGTGAAACTCTATACCGTTGGAGACCACGAAAAACACGGATGGCTCGCCGCCGCGTGCGGCAAAAAGTGACTGCTGCCGGGTGGCTGGTGGACGATGTCGTTGGAGATACCGTCCTCGTTGGTATCCAGGTGAATCTGGTACAACACATCGTCGTCGATGCTGAAGTAGTTCGGTCCGGCGCTAGGATCCTGGGCCCGAATGACATTCATGATAAACCCCGCCATGGACGGATCATTCCAGCTGCGGAACGCGTAGGCGTCGGTGATGTCCGCAGCCGGATCCAACGCGATCAGCGGTGCTTCACGGTGGCTGGCGGCGTGTCCAAGGCCGGTGAATACCAGGGACAGGGAGATTCCCGCAGTGACAACAAATGGGCGTAAAACCGCATGTTTCATTGCATCCTCCGTATTGAGTTGCTTGGCTTGCATCCTCTAATACGGAGGAGCGCGGAAAATGGATGATCAGACCTTGATTATTGATCGGAGTTGGTCAGTTGCCGGCGCTATCCTCAGCTCCGTTGACATGGCCCACGTTTGATCTTTGTTACCCTCCGGATCCCAGGGGCGATACTCGTATCGCGATATTCACCAATCAACTACGGCACGAACGGGTTCCCGGGGGTTATGATTGCTGTCAACGGGATCCGCTCCGAATCCGGTGAATTGCCTGCGCTAAGGACTCGTGATACGCGGCGGGAAGATTGTTGTACAGTTTTATCTCGGAGCGACTGCCGACGTTATCCTCGATATTTTGAAGATATCGCCGCATTTTGGCCTCGATGCGAGTTACAACTTTAGGGTCATCCGATGCGGCCAGCGACCGGGCGGCCCGCTTTGCATTCCACTCGTTTTCGCACAGACACTTGATGCACATGCCCCGTAAGTGGTTGGATAAGGTGCGCGACTTTTGGCTGAGTCCCAGCTCTTGTTCGGCGGGTTTGATACGGAACTCGTGTTTCTTGAGTGTGGTCAATTCTTCGGGTTCTGCGGCCGGGCTGACTTCGTGCGGTACGATGTTCGGTCGGTGCGGCTGCAAGGAATTCGTTGCTGTTGGTCCCGGGCGCGACGTGGTTGCGGCGCGCAGCCTCTCCGACAAGTACCCGGCGCGCAGTACGTTATCATCCTCCAGCATCGCCTTACCGATCGCATTGTGTATCTCGGACATGAGTTCACGTGCGTTCCCTTCCGCATAAGAATGCCGGCTCAATAAATTCATGGCTTTGGGAGAGACTACGGAAATGTTATGTTGCAGCTCCTGGCCGATGTTGTGAGTGAAACGTTCCACCAACGGCGGGATATCCTCCGGACGTTCGCGCAGCGGCGGTACGTACACACGTGCGCCGATACGTGCCAGCACATCGGCTTGAAATCGTCCCTCGGACGCCAACCGAGCGGGATCGCGGTTGGTGGCGAAAATAAACTTGATCGAGACGGCGCGCGGTTTCCCGCGTCCGATTCCCGGTTCAAACGGTTTCCCCTCAAGGGGATACAGCAGCAGGTCCTGAACGTTAAGTGGTAGACGGTCGAAGTCGTCGAGAAATAGCGTGCCGCCGTTGCTTTCCTCCAACAGACCGCTTTGTCCTTCCTTGGGCACGTTGGGCAGTCCGTGACCGCTACCTAACCCGAACAGTTTGCCAAGCGCGAAGGCGGGATCGGCGTGCTCGAATTGGGCGCAGCTGATCTCCTTGCACACCTGCTCGCTGCGATCGCTCAACAGGTGGACCGCCCGAGCGATATGTGTCTTTCCGGTTCCCGACTCGCCGACAATCATCGCCGGTGTGGTACCGCGCGCCGCTACTGCGACCTGTTCGAAGACGTGCTCCCAGAGTGGGCTCGCTCCGATCAAGGATTCCTTGCGAACCCGCTCGAGCTGCGGAAACCGCTTCTCCAACTTCTTTAATTTCGTCGAGGTACTGGTCGATCCTTCTCCTGCCCGTTCCATCTGTGCGTATTCCTCGAGCTCCGCGTTTAACTGATCTAGTTCATGGGTCATCTCGCGCATCCGCTGGTCCCGCCGCATCACCATGCTCTTCTCTTTTTGCAACCGTGCTTGCACCAACTTCATGCGGCCGCGGATGATGCCGATCACACCGAACAATTCGTGATTGGTGATGGCAACAGTCAAGGCGAGCGGGATCAAGGCCACCGGTACCAACATCCAGTTATAGTTGGGCACCAGCGCTTCGCCCAGAAATGCGGTTGGCAGATTCCAGAAAATGAGATGTGTCGTTGCGACGATCGCCATCGCAACGATAATCCAACGCGTCCGTTCGCGTTGGGTGGGAGACGCGCATTGCCGGTAGCTCATCAGCATGATGATCGTGGCCAGGATCAGCAACGCGGTGTTGATCCAAAGGCGGGGCGGATAGACTGCGGCCATGCGATTGAGCAGGCTTCCAACTGAAAATAGCATCGCGATGAGCGGAAAGGCTATTGAGAAGACATAAACCGGAATCGGTAGCCACGGATGTCGTTTTAAAATCGGTCTGTGCTCGGGGAAGATCAGGCTGATGTGCACCAGCATGCCCATCACCAGTTGTAGCCCAAGAATCTCGATCAGATCCGCCGAGTAAATGACGGCCAAACTGCCACCGCGAATTATCGGCGCGTTGAATGCCGGCCAATAAGGAGAGTCATTGGCAAGCCAAAGCACGGCAGCACAGAAGCAAAGATAAATCAGCGACGCGGACCGGTCGCGCACTTTCGAGATGACGATGTAAATGCCCAGGCCAATTAGGAACGCGATCAAAGCGGTGCGCACACCAAAGTGTTCCCACATTTCGGCAGCGCTCAGGGGTCTCGGCGAGATCTCGAGGACGATGCGCTTGCCGTCACGCTCTACCTCGAAGGCGACTCGCGCATCACGCAACTGGGTGCGGGCGTTTAGATAAGAGGATAAATCGTTCCGGTACCAACGATACCACTGGGATACGGAGACATTTCCTTGCTTCAAAACGACATCGCCATCCTGGAGTCCGCCAAGTTGTGCCGGGCTTTTTTCCCAGACCTCCGACACGAACAGCGTTTCATCCTGCCACTTGGTCTTGAACCCGATGATCTCGGCGTCATGGGCCAACGGCACGAACACAAGCAGTACATAGCCGAGGGTGAGCCATCCCACCGCCATCAAGCCCCGCCTGCCAAGCCCTGTCCCGTGTAGTCGCATCAGAGATTCACACCCTTTCCCCACACGTTTCGTCTCCGCCTGCATAACACAGTTTCACACCTTTGACCAACGCGACGCGCTGTCGCGCTGAAAAAGAGGCGATGTTTGCTCGTTGTTGCCGTTTAACTGCGGTTGGCACGCATCTTGATAAGAACTGGATGAGCGGCGTTAAAAAACTCACTGCCGCGGTAAGTAATTATCTCGAAGGAGGGAACAAGCAATGACCAGTTCACGATGCCAACGAATCGCCGCCCGGGCCGCCATCACTACTCTACTCACGTTCCCCGGATTCAACGCACACGCGGAAGACGGCACGACCCTGTTTCAGTACGAGATGGGTTTCGGCGGAAATCGTCCCACAAGCACCTTCTACTACGCGTCGCAGCTTCAGCTAGTGACGAACGCCCTGGAATCCGGCGATGAGGGCTGGATCAGAATCCCGCTGTATTCGACAAAAAGGCGCGCATGGACCTTGTATCGCGCACTGCGGCCGATGCGGACAGCCCTCGCCCTGGAAGGTTCGGACGATCTACCCGCCGGTGATGCACCCGCCAGCGAAGATGAAGCTGCGCAGGATTCGTCCTTGGGTACATTCGGACGCGTCTTGTTGGCCGGCGGTGCGTTGGGCGTGTTGGTGTACATGTCGAGCAAAGAGGAAAAGCGCGAATGCACGTCCGGCGAAAGGTCGGCATGCATAGTCGGCGGCTTTCTTGGAGGCGGCGGCTGCGACTGTAAATTGTAGCCATTGCCGTCAGCGTTAAAACAATTTCATTCACTAAGACGGAGGATTTGATCATGAAAAGAGTTTTACGAAACCCGTATACGTTAGCTACATTGATGCTTGTCGGAATTCTGTTGCCGGGATTGGTTTTTGCCGACACGACGTTTTCGAAATTGTGTGTCTTTGGCGACAGCTTGTCCGATACCGGTAACGTATTCGAAGATACCGGTGAAGTGACCACGCGACCGTACGATTTGATCCCGTCGTATCCGTATCCCAGGGGTGGGCCGACATTCAGCAATGGTCGCACGTGGATTCAGCACTTCGCGAAATCCCTGAAACGCAAAAACGACGCCAAACCGGCATTTCGAGAACCCGGCCGTTTTTGTAACTACGCGTACGGCAGCGCCCGGGCCAGACAGAGGGCGGATCAGCCCTTTGACCTCCCGGGATTGGTCAACCGTTACTTTGAGAGCGTGGAGAATGCGGATGCGGACACGCTTTATATCGTGCTGGTGGGGGGCAACGATATTCGTGACGCCATCGAGGCATACTCGATTGACCCGAATGTCAGTTTGAATATGCTCAACGACGCGATAACGGCGATTGTGCAAAGCGTCTCGGATTTGGCCGCAGCCGGTGCCACCAAGTTTCTGATCATGAATGCGCCCAACCTTGGGTTGGTTCCTGCGGTCAATACACTAGGAGAACCGGTCAAGACGCTGGCGCAGTTCCTGTCATCTCAGTTCAATGATGCCTTAGCATCCGCTCTGGAAGTGCTGCCACCGGGCATCGAGGTCATGCACTTTGATCTATTTTCTTTTTCCAACAGCATCGCCGCCGCACCGCCCGAGGGCGTGGTCGACACCACGAATTCTTGTATCACTCCGGGAGTTCGCAAGGGCGCAATCTGTGCGGATCCGGATGAATACGTGTTTTGGGACGGCATCCACCCCACGAGGATGATCCACGCAGCTTTAGCGGACGCCGTTGCGCAGGCATTACCAGCCGCCGGCTTCCGGCACGTCAAGCCAGACCGTCGTCGCTCACGTCAAAGATAGCAACGGCTCAGCTGGGCTTTGCGCAGAGGATCCACGGGCAGCTTTCGGCTGCCCGTGGTCCATTGAGCGAGCGGTTCTTTTTGGCGAACCTCTCGCTTGGGTCCACGGAGTGTGCGTTGACGAGAGCGTGACGTGGTTAGCGCTGCAAGAGCGAACGCAGTTCGTTTATGACTAGAGTGGTGGCGAAGTTGAGCCCGCCACGCACTTTGAACGCGCCGACCGGCTGATGGTTTTCATGTTTGACATAGAGGTCCAGACCGGTCTCTTCATTCAATCCGGTATAGGAATAAAGAGGGGTCGGCCTGATGTCGTATTGCGAATGTCTAGTTGGCTTATATTGTAAGAATCGGATTGGCGTCTTGGCGCAAGTTTCGCGCTAGCGTACACCAAAGCCGGGCGGTGTTAGGGGCGCGCGGCGGTCTCGGCTTCGGCGACGGTTAGTTTATCTCGCGCATCGCCGCCAGTTGATGGCTCGCTTGCAGATAGCGGCGTATCGAGCGCACGCTGACCACCGGGAACCGGCCGTCGCGCCGTGACTCTTCGCTGTGGTCATCGAAGCGGACATTGGCGCGAAATAGATTCGCCGCGAGCTGTTTTGCGCCGGAGATGGGTATCATATCGGGCGTGAACTTCGACCAGCGCAACAGTCGTTGTGCGTCCCCGCGGTTGTCAGCGGCCAGGAACATGGATTCAGCGGAGACGATGATCTCCAGCAACCATTGATTCGAGTTCTGGTAGCGCGTTGAGTAGGGGTTGGCGATCATGTTGTAACGCGGCTCGTGCAGCCGCCGGCCGAGACCTTGTAGCAACTCCCGTTCAATGGGACGTTGCAAGGCAAGTTTGGGGACCAGAATCAGGGCGCGCAACTCGAACGGATCGTCGGTAAAAAAATTAATCAACCCCTCGACGAACAATTCCGATCGTTCGGTGCCGCAATGATTCAATTCGTGGACCACGCGCCAGCGGCCGAGCGGATGGTTGCGCAATACGAATCCCGCGTGACTGTAGACGAGGCCGTGTTTTGACAAGTCGGCGCCGGCGCGGGCGACGATCGCCACCCGCGGCTGCAAGCGTTCCAGCTCGTCGCGAAGCTTGATCGCCAGCCGCGCCGCGGCCGAAACCGCCTGTGGCGAGACCGGTTCGGGTGCGCACACGGTTCCGGCGCCGGCGGGCAGCGCCACCAGCGCGAACACCGCGCCGAGGCGTAGTGTTCGGGTTAGCGCCGCAATCACGACGACGACACGCATCACGGGTGCGTGGATTGATGCAGCAGGGAGCGGCCCAGTTCATTGGGGATGAACGCCACCGCCTGGCCGGCGTGGGTCAACACCCACCCCGCGGTTTCGGCGACCACGGTAACGGTCTTGCCCGCCGCCAGCGACACCGCACCGACCGCCTGGGCCGACAATTCAACGCTGACCCGGCCGGCCTCGGACAGGGGTTTTAGAACCACCACCACGCTGTCGCCGACAGTGGCGACGGATTCGATCACGACCTGGCTGGCGCCGATGAAAACCTGCCCGCTGCCTTCCACGATCTTCGCCGACCCCTGCACCGATAACCGAGAGGCCTCGGACAGCGCCGAACTCTGGGCGAATGCCGTGGGAGTCAGCATCATCGGAACGGCGAATAAAGCGAACTTGAGTTTTTGCATGCATCGATTCATGGTCTTGCCTCCAGAGTTGTTCGCGATTGGGGCGCGTTCACCGGGCGCGTAACGGCGTAAATCAAGCCGGCGGCTAGCCCAAACAGGTGCGCGCCCGGAACCGGGGTCCAGGAGATTTGAGTCAGCAGCGCCTGTCCGCTGCCCATCTCGTAGAGTACTTTCGCCAGTGCCGCCAGCAATACCGCGGACGCCAGTGCCCGATCGCGTCTTGTTAGGATGCGCATTACCAGCGCCGCCGCCAGCACCGTGTTCAGGATGCCTGACAGTCCGCAGTAGTAGGCCAGCTGCGGGTTGCCTAAAAGAAACAGATCTACACCGAGGATCCCGGCGCCGAGCACCGCCGGCAGGCGGCGGCCGAGATCCGCTTTGAACAGCGCGGTCAGCGTCGCCAGGGCGGCGGCGTTCCAGGCGAAATGTTCGATATCGGCGTGCACGAAGTGGCCGGTGATCAGCCGCCACCACTGGCCGGCGGCGACTGCTGCGCGGTCGTATACCCACGGCTCGGGCGCGGGGCCGAAACCGGCCCACGCGCCCGACACCACGGCGAACCACAACCAGCCGCAGCGGGACATCTCACGCGCTCCTTGGCGCCCGCGGCCGCCGACGCAGCTGCACAGCGAATAGCGGCAACAGTAACAAAAACCACCAACCGTCGACCGCGCCGCTGCCGCTGAGCCCGGGGCGGCTCGACTGATACATGGGTTGTTGCGTATCGACGCGACGGCTTTGCGCCGGACGTTGCGCGCGCGCCTGTTGCGCCGCGTTCTCCACCTGCAGGCGGCGTTGATTGCGGCGATCGATGCCGCGCGTCGCGTACACTTCGTCACGCAACACCAGCATCGAGGTGTAATCGGTGACCAGTCCGAATTCGACACCGAGGTCGGTGATCGCCTGTTTGAGGTCCGCCTTCTCGCCGAACTGATCGATGCGATCCTGTAAATCACGAATCTTGGCGTAGGCCCATAAGCGCTCGATCTCCGGATTTTCGTGGGCCGCGGCGGGAAAGTTGAAGCGCGTGGTATAAACCTGCTCTTGTCCGGCGATTTTTCCCTTCACGCGCAGGGTCGCTTCGCCGGATCCCCAGTAGTGACCGAACATGACCAGTTGGTCGCCGCGGTACAGACTGCGAACCCGGGCCGGCGTGAGATCAGCGGTACGCAGGCCCTCGACTTCGATGCCCACACCGCGTAAGGCCTGATGGGTGACCTTGCTTGCGGCGAGCAGCAACTGGCCAACGATGTCGTCGCTGTTCGATATGCTGATCGCGAAGCCGCCCGACGCGTCTGTAAGTGCTTCCAGCAGTGGACGGTTGGCGCTGTTGCCCATGATAAACGTGAACAGCCGCACGTCTTTACGCTCCAGCAGCTTGAGGAAAATTTGTTGTGCGGTTTCGCCCACATTCGCGACGCCGTCGGTCACCAGAACGATCGGTGCGGTACGTTCCGCCTCCAATCCCTTCAATGCCAATTGCAAACCGGCATACAGGTTGGTGCCGCTCCCGGGCGTGATTTGTTCCAACTCGCGGCTGTAGCGCTCCACCGCTTCCGGCGTTGCGTGCTCGAAGCCCGCGGTCAACTCGCGGGCCTCCTTGTTGAATAACACAATGCGGAATCGGTCGCCGGTTTGCATTTGGCGCAGCGATCGCTGCACGCCGTCGACCAAGGTCGCATACTTGCCCTGCATGGATCCGGAGATATCGAGTACGAATGTCCAATCGCTGCCGCGCGCTATCGGTTGCAGGTCATCGCCCGGCGTCACCACCAGCATGAACGTCCCGCGTTGCGCCGGATCCGCCTTGTGCGCTATCAGGTCGACGGATCCCGGCAGGCCCGGCGCGAGCCGCCAATAGACGACCAGGTCTTTGGCCAGGGAAAACGCCTGTTGCCGGGTCTGTCCGGGGATCGGTAACGGGGGTGGTGCGGTCTCCGAGTTGACGGGCGCAGCGGTGTGGCCGCGGCTGTCGATACGCACCTGCCACTCATCACTCCCGATCTGCGTCACCACCGCGCCCGCTTGCGCGGGTACCCGCACGGCATCCACGGGGTACGCCGACTTGATGCGCCAATTAAAGCTGAAGTGGTCGCGCACCTGGTCGTTGGCGGTCCAGAACTGCAACTTGGCCTCATCGACGCCGCCCTCCTCGAGCGGATAGACATAACGGCCGATGCCGGTGTCGAGGTGGGTCGGTTGGTAGTAGCTCAAGCGTATACGCGTGTCCTGGCCGGCGCGCACCGGGGATACGAAGATCTCGAACGTCTTGTAGCCGTCCTGTTCCGCGAGCCCGCTGTCGCGCCCCGCCTGTTTCTCCTCCTCATAGGCGCGCCGCGCCGCTTTTTTCTCCAACACCTCGCCGGTCACCGGCTGCCCGTCGATCCACACGGTGAACTCCGCGACTGACGCCTTGTCGGGCACTGGAAACGAGTACACCGCTTCCAGGTCCCGGGCGTGGGGATTGGCAAACACCTGCTCGATGCGGGTGATTGCGTAGCCATCCTCGACATCGACGTCGACATGATGCTCGGCCAGCTCGAGGGGCGGCACACTGGCGTCGCTGGGGGTCAATAAACCGGCGGCCTGGACGCCTTGGGTCGCGAACACAAACCACAGCGCGAGGCCGGCAATGGCGCGCGTGTATACGGTGGACTTTTGCATGACGGTCGCTCCTATCAGCTCGTGTCTTGGTACACACAAGCTTCGTGAAAAGTCTCGTATAAAGCAACGATAACCGTCATAGTTCCTCTATATTGACTTATGAGTATTAATAAACAATACTTTTACCATGTCTCAGGTTCACGAGCTCCTCGGCGCGCTGAAAACCGCGCTCAAGCAACGCGGCATCACCTACGCCGAGGTGGCGGCGCAGCTGGGTTTGTCGGAATCGAGCGTCAAACGGCTGTTCGCCACAGGCGGCTTCAAGCTCGATCGATTGCAGCAGATCTGCGACCTTGCCGAGGTCGACATCGCGGAACTCGCGCGCATCGTGGAAGCGCGGCGCCGCGACGTGGCGGAGCTGACCGAGGAGCAGGAGCAGCTTTTGGTCGCCAACGTCAAGTTGCTTTTGGTCGCGTTTTTACTGCTCAACGACTGGACCTTCGAGCAGATCGTCGGCCAGTACGCGATCACCGAAACCGAGGGTATACGGCTGTTGGCGCAACTCGACCGGTTGAAGATCATCGAACTGCAACCGGGGAACAAGGTGCGTATGCGCGTGTCGCGTTCTTTCCACTGGCGGGCACATGGTCCGATTCAGCGCTTCTTCGAGGAGCAGGTGCAAACCGAATTTTTCAAATCCCGTTTCAACGCCAAGGGAGAACTGCGCATCGTCATCAACGGTATGTTGTCGGACCGATGCAACCGGCTGCTGCAACGGAGCATGGAAAGGCTGGCCGCGGAATTCGAATCCCTGGTGCAGGAAGACCGCAAGCTCGACCTCAAGGAGCGCCGCGGCACTACCTTGATCGCGGCGATTCGTCCCTGGGGACTGGGCATCTTCGAGCAGTTGCGGCGCTAGCCCGCATTCAGTTTTCTGCGACGACTCCGAGATGCGATGGACGATGTCAAACTTGCAAACCATACTTGGGGTATGCCAAGAAAATTTGCCTCGCCCGCATGAATGAATTCATCGAGAACCGCACTTACGACGAAATCGAGGTCGGCGAGTCGGCGAGCCTCGATCAAGCGCTCACCATGGGTGATATCAAGCTCTTCGCCGTGATGTCGGGAGATGTGAATCCCGCCCATGTGGACGAAGACTACGCACGCAGCAGCCGCTTTCACGAAGTGATCGGCCATGGCATGTGGGGAGGTTCGCTGATCTCCACTGTGCTCGGCACCCAGTTGCCCGGGCCCGGGACGATCTATCTCACGCAAACCCTCAAGTTTCTGCGCCCGGTCGGCCTGGGTGATGTTTTGCGGGTCACCGTCACCGCGCGCGAGAAGAAGGCGAAACAGCGAATCGTGTTTGATTGCACTTGCCTTAATCAGGACGGGGAGGAGACTATCATTGGGGAGGCGGAAGTCATTGCGCCGTCCGAGAAGGTTCGCAGGCCGCGCTACGTGCTACCGGGTGTGCGGCTGGCCGAGCGTTCCCACCTCAATAGCCTCGTCGCCGCGGGCGCCGACGCCGGACCCGTCCCTATTGCCGTGGTGCATCCGTTGAGTCCCAATTCGCTCAAGACCTGCGCCGAGGCGCAGGCGGAAGGCATTATCGAACCGGTGCTCATTGGTCCCCCAAGCAGGATTCGCGCCGCCGCAGCGGAAGTGGAAATCGATATCGGGTCTTGGCGCCTGATCCGGGTCGATCACAGCCACGCGGCGGCGGCGGAGGCGGTGTCCCTGGCGCGCGAGGGAAAAGTGCGAGCCCTGCTGCAGGGCAGCCGCAACCTGGAGGAGTTACTGCGCGTCGTGCTGTCACGGGAATCCGGACTGCGCACGGAACGGCGCGCCAGCCACGTCTACGCGTTTGACGTGCCCACCTATGAGAAGCCGCTTTTTATCACCGATGCCGGCCTGAATGTGCACCCGAACCTGGCGGAGAAAGCCGACATAATTCGAAATGCCGTTGACCTGCTGCACGCCCTCGGAGTGGCCACCCCGAAGATCGCCTGTTTGGCGGCGATCGAGCGGGTCAACGCGGCGGTGCCGTCGACGCTCGAGGCGGCGGCGCTGTGCAAGATGGCCGACCGCGGACAGATTACCGGGGCGCGCCTGGATGGGCCGCTGGCGTTCGACACCGCGGTTTCGCGCGCCGCCGGAGAGGCCAGCGGCGTTGATTCGGAGGTGGCGGGCGATGCGGATGTGCTCGTTGCCCCCGATCTGGAAGCGGGTTCCATGATTGCACACCAGTTCCGCCACCTGGGCGACGCCGGCGCCGCCGGCATCGTCATGGGCGCGCGGGTGCCCGTGGTGGTTACAACCCCGCATGATGACCCGCTCGACCGGCTCGCGTCCTGCGCGCTGGCGGCGATAGTGGCCGGGAAGACGAAAGGCCACCCGATGCCGACTTGATTCTGAAGCCGTTTATCTTCACCCGCGCGCCGGTGTGCATTGACCCGTCCACGCACCGCTGCCGTCGGCGTATTCGACTTTTGTAGTCTATTCTTAATGGTGTAAGCCGAGCACTTGGCACACGTGCCGTGAGCCACCGGGGGTAACACAACACGTTCTCGGCTATCTCTGCCTGAAACATTCGGCGGGCGCCGTGAGCGTGACGGGGACTAGTCGAGTTCCCGTCGGCAAGCTTGTATCGAATCGCTGTCAATTGGGGGTAAACATGACGTTAACGAATAGGACGTTCGGTCGCTGGTGGGTGGTCGTGGGTGCGGTGCTGATTCAGCTCGCGTTGGGCGCGATCTACGCCTGGTCGGTGTTCACCGGGGCGTTGACCGACGCGCACGGTGCGTACCGATTTTCCGCGAGCCAAACCGCGTGGATCTTTTCCGCGGGCCTGGCGACGTTCGCCGTGGTGATGATCGCCGCGGGAAAGTTGCAGGCCAGGATCGGCCCGATGTGGGTCGCCGTGGCCGGCGGCGTCACCCTGGGCCTCGGATATGTCCTGGGAGGCTTGCTCGGCGCGGGATTCTGGACCCAGCTCCTGTTTATCGGCGTGATGGGCGGGGCCGGCGTCGGCCTGGCCTATGTGGTGCCCATCGCCGTGGGCGTGCGCTGGTTTCCCGACAAGAAAGGCTTAATCTCCGGTCTCGCAGTGGCTGGATTCGGGTTCGGCGCGGTGATTTGGGTGAAACTCGCGGGCTCCTGGTTCGGCGGATTGCTGAATACCGTCAGTATTTTCGGACTCCCCGGCGTGCAGAGCGTGTTCATCGTCTACGGCGTAGCGTTCCTTACCCTGGTGGTGCTGGGCAGCCTGACGATGGTGAATCCACCGGACGATTATACGCCCCGCGGATGGTCGCCCCCTGCGGCGGATGCCGCCGCCGACGGTCGGTTCGACTATGGGCCGCGGCAGATGTTGCGCAGCCCGCGGTTTTATCTGCTGTGGTCGGTTTTCGTGTGTTCCGCACTGGCCGGCCTGATGGTCATCTATTGCATCAAATTATTCGGCATCGACATCCTGCGCGGCCGCGGTGTTGCCGAGCTTGGCGCGGTCACCGGCACGGCAATGGCGTGGTACGCGGTATTCAACGGGCTTGGCCGCATCCTGTGGGGCGGGCTTTCGGATCACCTCGGCCGCAAGACTGCGATCGTGCTGATGACCGGCTGCCAGGGACTGGTGATGCTGCTTATTTATCACGGGTTCATTTATGTGGGTGCGGTGCACGGCTTCATCCTTGCGGCGGCGCTGATCGGATTCAACTTCGGCGGGAATTTTGCGCTGTTCCCGGCGGCCATCGCGGATTTATTCGGCAACAAGAACGTGGGCGCCAACTATGGTTGGTTGTTCACTGCTTACGGTGTCGCCGGCATCGCCGGACCGTTGCTCGCCGGGATGTTCAAGGATGCGGCGGCGGGCGCCGCCGAAGCGGGTATCTGGATGACCCCATTCGTCATCGCCGGGGCCGCGTGCCTGTTGGGTTCGCTGCTAATGGCGTTAATGCCGCAGAATCCGGCGGTGCGCGGCGCGCAGCCGGCGGATGAGGTCAGCCGCGTGAAACTGGCGGCCGCCATGGACTAGCCCCGGGCGGTTCGCCCCACGCCATGTCGTTGCGGGCATTGCGGGCTATGGGGGGTGCGCGGCGGTTATTGACGGCGGCCTCCAGGAACTCGCCGTGGCGATGGCGCCGGAGATGCTGATGATGTCTTCAACGGGAAACGGTCTTGCGATGGCATAGCCCTGCGCGTAGTCGGCGCCGAGTTGCTTCAGGTATTGCATGATACTGTCGTTTTCAACGAACTCCGCGATGGTCTTGAGTCCCACCACTTGACCGATACGAATGATGGATTCAACCATGGTCGCATCGATGGGATCGTGCATGATGTCCTTGACGAAGAATCCATCGATCTTGAGATAATCCACGGGTAAGGTCTTCAAGTAGTTAAACGAAGACAAACCGCTGCCGAAGTCATCGAGGGCAAACAGGCAGCCGCGGGTATTCAGTGTGTCCATGAACTGCGTCGCCTGACGCAGGTTGGCGATAGCGGCGGTTTCGGTGACCTCGAAACACAAAGTCCCGGGTTTCAACTTCACTTTATCGAGCAAGTCGACGACTATCTTCAGAAATCGCTTGTCGCCGAGCGACTGTCCGGAAATATTGACGGAAAAACTTTGATTCATTAGCGCCGGCCGCAGGGTCAACAGCCGTAACAGTTTGCGAATCACGCATTCGTCTATGGTGCTGATCAAACCATAACGCTCGGCGGCGGGCAGAAACGACATCGGGGCGATCAGGCTCCCGTCCCGGCTGCGCAGGCGCAGCAGAATCTCATAACGCACCGGCACGGGCATGTTCTCCGACAATGCGACCATCGGTTGACAGTACAATTCGAAACGGTCAGCTTCGATGGCGTCGGTAATACGAGCGATCCACTTCATCTCGCCGCGACGCGCGCTGAGCTCAACATCGTCCGCCTGATACACGTGGGTGCGATTTCGCCCTGCGTCCTTGGCGCTGTAGCAGGCGACGTCCGCCGCGCTCAGCACGCCTTTTACGTCCATGCTGTCGGCGTTCATCATCACCAGGCCGGTGCTCACACCGACCCTGAATATCTGGTTGTCCCAGGAGAAACGAAATTCGTGGATTATCTTGTGCAGCTGATCGGTGATACTGCGCGCCTGATCCAAACGGCAGCCATAAAGCAATACGCCGAATTCGTCACCGCCCAGCCGCGCCAAAGTGTCGGACTCACGAATACGTTCGGCAAGCAACGCGCTCAGTTGCGCCAGCATCTTGTCGCCGGCGCGATGGCCGCAGGTATCGTTCACCACCTTGAACTGGTCCAGATCCATGTACAGCACGCAGTGTTCGATCTTTTTAGTGCGGGTTTCTTGCAACGCCCGCTCGAGAATGTTTTCAAACTCGCGTCTGTTGACCAGCCCCGTCAACGCATCGTGGGTGGCCTGATGGGAAAGCCGTCGCGCGAGCTCACGCGACTCGCTCACATCGCGGAACACCAAAACGGTGCCGATGAGGGCATTACCCAGCATAATGGGCGCGACGTTGTAATCGATGGCGTACTCGCGTCCGTCGCGGCTCACCAGTAACGTCGGGTCGGATCGCTTGACCGAGCGCCCGGACTGCAGGCACTGCGATACAGGATTGGGTATGGCGGCGCGCGTGCCCTCGGTGACCAGGGCAAAAATATCGGTGATGTACAACGCGTCGAAATCCTCGCGCCTTTTTACGCCCGTCAATGATTCTGCCAGGGGATTCATATCTAGGACCTGCTGTTCGGAGTTCGTGGTGATTACGGCATCGCCGATGGACTGCAGGGTGATTTCCGCAAGCTCCTTTTGACGCATCAGGTGAGCCCGCGCCCGGTCGCGTTCCGCCTCCCGCTCCTGGATACGGCTCAACAGCAGGTTGAAGGCGTCGTAAAGGTCGTCAACTTCATCGCCACCGGTGCGGGCCGTCAGGACCGGGGGTTCCTCTTTTCGCGAAAACTTCCTCATCGCCTCCGCCAACCGCAGGACATGTCCGAAAACCACCGTCTGCAGGCGGCTGGCTACGAAGTACACCAGAGTGACCAACACCAGCCACACGCAAAGCATCAGGGCGCCGAGCCTGGACATGCGGGCGTGCATCGGCTGCAATGACCAGCGCGTCCGCATCGTTCCATAGTAGTCGCCCTTGTAGTTGATCGGCGCCTCGGCGACCAGCCAGTGCTGGCGCAGGGGTCCCTCGTCCGGTGGGGCGGTATCCGTCAGCCGCGGCTGATTGCCGCTGTCGACGGTGGCCGCGAACCGCCTGCCTTGAGCGTCAAAAATGACCGCCTCTACCGCAGGGGATGCGGCGAGCAATTTCTCAAGGAGTTTGCGCGCGCCGGCGGCATCGTCAAATACCAGCGGGCTTACCGCGTAATCCCCGACCAGGCGCGTGTTGACTTCGGCGCGCACGCGCAGATCGGACTGATAGTGATTCGCGGCCTCGCGCCAGGCGAGCAGCAGCGCCACGCTTAGCGCCAGGCCGGTGACGGTTACGGTGGACGCGGTCACTTTGTTGCGCAGCGACCAGTCGCGAAATCGCTTCATCAGTGACTTTCTCCCACGATTCGCGCGCTGCGCAGCAGCACATAACTCATGTCCAGGCCTGCACGACGCACCGGTGCCGGATTAATCTCGAAACGAAGATGTTCGCCGGCCGCAAAGAAATTCACCATAACGCCGAGGTCGCCGAATCCCGGTGTGTCGCTCACCGTGAGCACACTGCGGTCACGAGCTGTGGTGAGGATTTTCGGCAAGTAGCTCTCGTCCAGTTTGCCGATGAATAACAGGTGCGTCGCGGCCACGGCGGCGAGATCACCCGGATTGCGGATGCGCCGCACCTCGACGGGTTTACCTTTTATTTGTTGTCGGCTGAATATCGAAGTCAGGGCTCCTCCGAATGGATCGACCCCGATTACGCCGACGACAAATCGTGTGGCCGAACTATTGATCTCATGATCAGCGGGCCATTCGATAAATCGTGTTATCCGCTCCAGATACACGGCCTTGAGTTCGTGCTCCGCCACGGCGACCGGCGATTTGGAGGCCACCCCGGGCTTCAGCACCAGCAGTAATGCCAGACCTAATAGACTGCCCATCATCCGGGGCGGCCGAACGTCGCGACCTAGAATTGTGCGACTTATCCGGATCAGCACGAGCCTGTGTCTCCGTATGTCAGAACCGGTACCTGAGTTCGGCAAATATCCGGCGGCCCGCCAAGGGCAGATCGCCGGGGATCAACACCGGTCCGCCACCCGCGGGGCCGGGACTGGGCGATTTTGCGTCCTCGTCCAACAGGTTGTGTGCCGATACGGCGAAGTCCCAGTGTTTGCTGCGCCTGCGGAGTGTGGCGTTCAAGGTCACAGAATCCTGGAGATCCGCGCGCGGATCTCCAGGGGCGCGTTGCTGGTCGCCCACCCAGTGCATCTCCGCCACGAGACTCCATTTGGGCAGGAATTGCCAGTCGCCGCGCAGGTAGAGCTGGTGTTCGGGCGCCAGGCCGGCGTCTTCATCCAGCCGCTCATCGGTGGCGCGTTGGTAAGCGAAGTTGCCTGCTACTCGCAGACTATCTGCGGCTTGCCACTGTAACTCGGTCTCGAAACCGGCGCCGGTTTGTCGCCCCTGATTGCGAAACGTCGATGTCGAGGCGGGGGGCGGATCTTGAAGCAAACGAATGACGTCGTCCCATTCGTAAGCGAAGACGTTGAATCCAAGTCGAAGCCGCCGCGACGGGTCGTAAGTCAAGCCCAGTTCAATGGTGTCGATGGTCTCCGGTTCCAGATCGGGGTTGCCGAGCACGATCGGGTTGTTCATATTGAACAGTTCCGCGAAGCTCGGCGGCCGGAACGCGCGGCCATAGAGCAATTTTGCGATCAAGTCTTCCCGCGCCTGCCACACCAGCGCCACGCGCGGATTGAACGTGTCGCCGACGTCGGAATAGTGGTCGTAACGCCCACCGGCGGTGAGCTCCCAGGCCGCGTCGAACTGCCACTGATCCTGGGCAAGCAGATACCAGTTGGTGCGATCCTTTTCCGGTAAGAAGACGTCGGCGGTGTCGCTCACGTCGGTGATTTCTGCGAGTGGAACCGGCACCGCGGCGACCGGATCGAATCGGAAGTTCTTGTGCTCGCTGACGCGATGCACGTCGAGGTAGTTGATACCGGCGCCGATTTGCAATCGATGATCCGCCCAGCCTTCATAGGCGCCGGTGACGCCGGCGCGGGCCTGGTACTGCTCGACCTCAGGATTGCCAATCATGCCTTCGGCAAAGCTACCGCCGAACGCCCCGGGGGGGAACAAAAACACGTCTTCTTCTACGTCCTGGGTGAGGTAGTACAGGCTCATTTTCGCCTCCCATCCCCAGTTCGCATCGTCTGGCGCGCGCCGGTAGGTCAGATCCGTGTTGAGTCGGTCACTCGCGTATTCGCCTCGCGGGTCGAGCGCCTGGGAGGTGCCGGCACCGGTGCCTAGATTCCTTCTGCCTTGGTAGCCGAGGCGGAACCGATAGTCGCCGTGGGACAGATCAAGCCGCGCGTCCACGCTGTCCCTCCCCAGTGCTACGGAATCCGGGGCCAGCGTCGCACGGGTACCGAATAGATTGTCGAAGGCACTCTGCGCGTCCGCGTTAATCACCCCGCCGTGCCCATCGGTGGTTCGGAACTCGAAGGTCACGGCGGCATCGAACCCCATCCATTCTCCACCGTAAAGAAACCAGGCATCCCAGGTGTCGTTGCTACCTCCGCGGAGACCGACTTCCGGCCTGGTGATGTCCGCGCGCGACTTGGTGACGATGTTGATGACCCCCGCAAACGCGTCGGCGCCGTGAAGCGCCGAGCCCGGACCGCGAATGACTTCGATGCGGGCGATGGCATTAACCGGCATGCCCGCCCACACGTTACCGCGATTGCCCTCGAACGCACTGGTGACCGGAATTCCGTTGATCATCACCAATACCTGCTGGTTGCTGGACGATCCGCCGATGCCCCGGATCACATAGTTGGGTGAATACAGTTGGAAGAAGTGGTTGACATGCAACCCCGGCACCGTCTCCAGCACCTCATCCAGATCCGTGGCGCCGATGGCGGTGATGTCCTCGGCGGTGATTACCGTCGCCACCGTCGGTGCGCGCACCAACGGCTGCCGGATACCGGTGGCCGTTTCGATTTGGATATCGAGCAGCGACTCGAAGGGGAGGTCGAACAGCGCGCCGACGCGTTGCTGCAGGGTGACGTCGTTCCGCGCCCAGACGTTGGATGCAGTGGCGCAAAGGGTCAAAATGACTAACAGAATTCGTGATGGTGTCATGATTCGGTATGAACGGTAGGACGTTGGTGAGTCCATTTCTGAGTGTCGCACTCGCGTCCCCGCAAGCGCTGCAATCAGGCCGGTGTCGAGGACTGGCGGGTATTCCGGTGTCCCTGTTGTGTTGTTGTTGGGCACTTGCAAGATGATTCGCTTGCGGCTCCCGTCGGGGGACCGCAGTTATTTTTCATCAATTACTTGAAAACATAGCAAGTTCTGTGCCCTTGTCTAATTTGCGTCGTAAATACGGGGATATTCGGCAAGCCTCGGGCCTGGGGCCTGCATCGGGTGCATGTGGCGACGAAATCTTGGCGCCCGAACGCGGGGCTAAGCGCAATACGCTATTGATTGTTAGGGGACGCGGTTATGGATTAACGCGCAACCGGATGGCCGCGGATCAGCGACAGCTCAATCGCCGGCGTCGCGCGAGCGGCGCGCATCACAACCGGGTGTCTACGACGTATAAATTGAGTCAAAGAAAGACCTGACCTCTGCATATTATACACCCTAACCATCTGTTTTTGCGTCGTAATTTCTCGTTGCTGGAGAAATGTACAAAGAAATAATACAGACGGTGTATGGAGGTAACTTATTGAAAATAAGGAATATCTCACGAAAGCCCTGGGTCAGTTGTATATAAAAAATATTCTTCACCGGCCCAAGCACACCGTGACGGTGCACTCGGCCGCAAGCGGCCTTTTGATATAACTTATTGATAACGTGCAGAAAAAAGCGCAAACACGCAGTGTTTTTCGATTTTGGCACGCTAGTTGCTTTATCAACTGGCAAGACAGGACCAGACGAGATTGAGTAAAGGCGAGGAGGTCTGAATGTACGAAACAACGAACATCCTCATTGTTGATGACGAAGAAGTGGTACGTATGAGTCATCTCAGGACCTTGGCAGGCGAACACTGCCACGTGGAGGCGGCCTGGAACGGGCAGGAAGCATTGCGCGCGATGGAGCGTCAGCCGTTTGATGTGGTGCTGCTCGATCTCCGCATGCCGGATCTGGACGGTATGGCGGTACTCAAGATTATTAAGGAGAGATGGCCCGAATGCCAGGTAGTGATCATCACCGGTTACCCATCCATAGAAACCGCGAAAGAGGCGGTTCGGCTCGGCGCTTACGATTATCTGGCCAAGCCGGTGGGTCCGGATGACGTCATCAAAGCCGCGAACGCAGCCATGCTGCAAAAAAAGTGGACGCTGCAACCCTGCAGCGCGGGCAGCGCAGGCAGCGAAAGCGGCGAACAGTTTAAGTATCGATATCCTTGGGAAAACTAGTTGGCCTCGTTGACAGGGGCTAGGAGGTAGTCATGCAAGCCTTAGCAAAAGTACTGGTAATAGACGATGATGCGGTGGTCGGACAGAGCTTTGACCGTGTGCTCTCAGAAAAGGGCTACGCCGTAAGCACCGCGCTGAATGGCGCCGAAGCGCTGAATAAATTTGCCGGTGAGAACCACGATGTCGTCTTTACCGATATGAAAATGCCGGGCATGGACGGGATCGAGGTCGCACAGCGCATCAAGGCGAAGAGCCCTTGGACGCCGGTAGTGGTGGTGACGGGTTACGGCACCCCCGCCAACGAGGCTGCGGCGGCAGCGGTGGGAGTCGCCGATTTTCTGCACAAACCTCTATTACCGGAACAAATCGAGGAAGTGATTGAAAGAATCACTCGCAAACCGATAGTCGAGGAGAAGTCCGCGGAAGTCGAAGAAGAGAAAAGCGAGCCCCGAGGTCTCGGCCGCACCTTGAAGAACATCGGCCTGTTCCTTGCTTCGCCTTTCATCGGCTTGGCGTACTTCATTGCCTTTCCATTCATCGGTCTCGGAATGCTGGGATACTACGGCTATCAAGCGTTGACCAAACGGTCCGCGGCGAAGCAGTAAACCAGCGGCTCCGGAACAGTTGGACAAAGGCAGGTGTTACGAACGTTGACAGCGGGAAATACCGGGAGGCGAAGTCGCCTCCCGGTTTGACGGGAGACAAAGCAACGGCGGAACCAGTCATGACAATATTAAAAACAAGATGTAAGACTAAGGCGGGCCTGTCCCGCATACAGTATTTCAGGACAGCGGTGGCATCCATCTTCGTTGCGTGGATTATTCTTGGTTTTGCGCCCGCTGCCCAGGCGAGCATTCCGGTTCCGGATGATTCGCAACCGGCGGACGACGCAGAGTGCTTGAAATGCCACTCCTTTGAAAGTCTGTCGAAAACGATGGACAACGGTGAGACGGTTTCACTGCACGTGCCCAACGAGATGTTCGCCAAATCGGTACACAGTTGGATCGGCTGCACGAGCTGTCATCGCGACGTCGATCTGAGTACGCACTCATTGAGCGAGAGCCGGAAGACGTATGCCAGCAAGCGCGAGCGTTCAGTCGCCATGGCCAAGATCTGTAACGAATGTCACGAGGATAAATCCTACCAGTATGAGGGCAGTATTCACGCGTCGCTGGTGGAATCCGGAAACCTGGCGGCTCCGGTGTGCACCGATTGTCATGGTTCTCATACGGTAAAACCGAAAGCGGCCTACGAAACGCTGACCGGCGCTCCCTGCAAGACATGCCACGAAGATATCTTCGCCGCCTACCGCGAGAGCATGCATGGCCGGGCTCGCGCCGATCTGGGCCACATCAAGGCGCCGATCTGCGCCGACTGCCACCGCGCCCACGATGTGAACGTAGCATCGGTGGAGAACCGTTTGAAGGACGCATGCCTCGGTTGCCACGAGGATGCAAAGGGCGCGCACAAGGAATGGTTACCGAACGCCGGGTTACATCTTCAGGCGGTGTCCTGCGCCGCTTGCCACGCGCCCGCCGCGCGGCGCCGGGTTGACCTCATGCTGTTCGACACCGTCGCCGAGCGGCCGATTTCGGAGCACGAGATTGCGCCGCGATTGGGTGAGCTGACCGCCGCCGGGGCATCGGGCAAGGACGGTCTGGATGCAAAAGAGTTGTGGAGTCTGGTGCGCGGCATCAACCGCGACGGCATCGCGGCCGAAGTGACCTTGCGGGGCCGCATGGAAGTGACCGGCGGGGTGGAGGCGCACCAGATGGTGTCGAAGGACAAGGCGATTCGGGACTGCGAGAGTTGCCACAGCGACGGCGCCGAGCCGTTTCAGAATGTGACCGTTTCCCTGATCAGAGCAGACGGTAAACGCATGAGTTACGACGCCGAAAAAGAGGTGCTGAGCTCCGCGCTGTCATTGAATTCGATCGGTGGGTTTTACGCGCTCGGCGGCACCAGAATAAAACTGCTCGATATCCTGTTGCTGCTTGCCCTCCTGGGCGGCGCTTCAGTGCCGATCGTGCACCTGACGATGCGTAAATTCCTCAAGAAGGACAAGTAAGGTGGGACGAACCATGAAACAACTATACATCCATCCACTCCCCGTCAGAATCTGGCACTGGATCAACGCGACCAGTGTGATGACCCTGATCCTGACCGGACTGCAAATCAGATACGTCGGCATGGTCGACGTCATGTCCATGCAGCTTGCCGTCACCGTGCACAACTGGACTGGGTTTCTGCTGCTCGGGAACTTCTTCATCTGGTTGGCCCTGTATATGTTTTCCGACAATATCAGGATCTACCATCCCGAGTTGAATCCGAAAAAGTATTATCGCGAAAGCTTCCGCCAGGCCCAGTATTACAGTTGGGGAATTTTTAAAGGCGCCAAGAATCCGCACCGCGTGAGCCCCTACAATAAATTCAATCCGCTGCAGAGCGTCTCTTACCAGATCATTATGCTGCTGGTGTTACCGGCGCAGATATTCACCGGGATCCTGCTATGGGACGTGGAGCGCTTCTCGGGTTTGGTCAACTTCCTGGGTGGGGTGCGGGTCGTGGATACCGTGCACGTGCTGGTACTGATCTTCTTTACCTTCTTCTTGTTTGTCCATGTCTATCTGGCAACGCTAGGCCATACGCCTGCGGCGCACATCAAGGCGATGTTCACCGGATATGAAGAGGTAGAGGAACACGAAGAGGAGCAGAAGAAAACGAGCAACCCGGAAAGCAAACCGCAGCAACGTATGCCCGTCAGCGGGCCGACGTCTCCGCTGCAGATTCACTAGACAATAGGTAAGTTACACCATGCCGGGGCGTCGTAAAGACGCCCCGGCTCGTATTTCCGGGGTTCGGCATCCGTGGTCTGACCGGCGGCGTAAGTCACCTTGCTGTCAACAACCCCGCGAGTCGTTTCTGGACCCGGCGTAATTCGGAGTTCAGGAACCCGCCGACTCCGCATCGCTGGAATCGCGCTCGGTTCCCCGGATGCGGATATCGTACTTCTTCATCAGCGCCTGGAAGTTGGTGCGCTGCATCCCGGTTTCCTCGGCGCTCCTGGTGACGTTCCAGTCGTTTCGTTTCAGCGCCTCGAGGACGAACAGCTTTTCGATGTTCTTCACCGACTTTTCCCGCGCAAGCTTTTTGAAGTGTTTGAGCTCGTCGCTGCTCTTGGGTACGTTTGCCTCGAGCGCCGCGCCCATATCGATGATGTTTACCAGGTGGCCCTGGCGGATGACCTTGTCGGCGGCCAGAATCACGGCGCGATGGATGGTGTTTTCCAGTTCCCGCACATTCCCCGGCCAATTGTAATTGACCAACATGTTCATCGCCTCAACCGAGAACTCGGTCATCTCCTTGCTCAACTCCTCGCTGAACAGCTTGAGGAAGTGAAACGCCAGCGCGGGGATATCTTCGCGGCGCTCGCGCAGCGGAGGTAGCTCGATGGGAAAGATATTGAGGCGGTAGTAAAGGTCTTCGCGGAACGTGCCTTCCGCCACCATCGCCTCGAGGTCTTTATTGGTGGCGCTGATCAGCCTGATGTTGGCGGTGCGGATGCGGGTATCGCCAACGGCCTTGAACTCGCGTTCCTGGAGAATGCGCAAAAGCTTTGCCTGGGTGGACAGCGAGATGTTGCCGATTTCGTCCAGGAACAGCGTGCCGCCGTCGGCAACCTCGAACAATCCCTGTTTGTTGGCCACCGCGCCGGTGAATGAACCCTTGACGTGACCGAACAACTCGCTCTCCAGCAACTGTTCGCTCAGCGAACCACAGTCGACCGGGACAAACGCCTTGTCTTTTCGCAGGCTGTTGTAGTGGATGGCGCGGGCGATCAGCTCCTTGCCGGTGCCGCTATCCCCCCGGATCAACACCGTGCTGTTGGTGGGCGCGCATTTCGCGATCAGGCGGTATACGTTTTGCATCTGGGGGCTGGAACCGATGATGTTCTCGAAGCGGTACTTGGAACTCACCGCGTTTTTGAGGTCGAGGTTCTCCTGCTGCAGCCGGCGCTTTTCGAAGGCGCGCTCCACCAGAATCTTGAGCGCCTCGGGATCGAAGGGTTTGGGCAGGTAGTCGAATGCTCCCAACTTCATGGATTTGACCGCGGTCTCGATCTCCGACAGCCCGGTGACCATGATGACGTCGATATCGGGATGGGACTCCTTCACCCGCTGCAGCACTTCCAGGCCGTCCATTGTCGGCATCATGATGTCCAGCACCATCACGTCATAGTGGGTCTCGTCGAGTCTATGCAGGGCCTCCAGGCCGCTCTGCACAGCGTCGACCTCGTACTCGGTGTCACCGAGTATGCGCAGGCAACTTCTTATGACGATCTCCTCGTCGTCAACTACCAGTATCTTGCCGCTCATAAGTCTTCACTCGTTGATTCGCTGTCCTGCGCCTCCAAGGGCAGGTAGATGCGGAATGTGGATCCCTCGCCCACCGTGCTGTCCACCTCAATCGTTCCGCCGTGGGCCTTGACGATACCGTGGCTCACGGACAAGCCCAGGCCGGTTCCTTCCCCCACACCCTTCGAGGTGAAGAACGGATCGAAAATCCGTTGCCGGTCCTGCTCGGATATGCCGCATCCGGTATCGGTGATTGCGACCTCCACCATGGGGCCGGGATCCACGTCGGGGCTCTTGACCTCCGGCACCACGCGGCTGCGGATGGTGATGTGTCCGGCACCTTCCATGGCCTGCTGGGCGTTGACCAGGATGTTCATGATCACCTGTTTCAGCAAATCCTCATCCACCCAGATCTGCGGCAGGTTCAGGTCGAGGTCCATGTTGATTTCGATGTCGTTCATATATGCCGGCCGCTCCATGAACTGTTTGGTATCCTCGATGATTTTATTGATATCGGCAAATTTCTTCTCCGGTGTTTTCTCGCGGGCGAAATCCAGCAGCCGTCTGATGATGGTGGCGCAGCGGTTGGTTTCGCGGATCACCAGGTCCAGGTCCTCCGCTTCCGGGCTGCCGTCCGGCATCTTGCCGCGCACCAGCGTCGAAAACGTGAGCACACCGGTGAGGGGGTTGTTCAATTCATGGGCGATTCCGGCCGCGAGCAGACCGACGGCGGCGAGTTTTTCCCGGTGCGCCGAATCGGCTTCGGCGGCCTGCAATTCCGCGCTCTTTTGCTGCACCTTCTGTTCCAGGGTACGGCCCCACTCGTGCAACTCCTGATGGGATTTGTCGAGCGCCTCGGTCATCGCATTGAAGGAGACCGCCAACTGCCCGAATTCGTCCTGGCTGCGCACCGGGATCGGCTGGTCCAGGTTTCCCGATGCCAGTCGCTCGGCCCCGTTTTCCAGGTCGCGTAACGGCACGTACACCATGCGGTGCACGAAAAAACTCACGAACAGCGAGGCGATGATCACGAATCCCATGGCGAAACCCGCGATTGTGAACGAATCGTTCCGGGCCTTGCGATCGATTTCGTCCAGGGAGTAAACGATATCCAGCACTCCCAGCACCGACTGATCCTTGGTGTGCACGTGGCAACTCGCCGTGTAGCACGACGGTTCGTTGCGGATCACCTCCATGCTGCCCAGCAGCCTGCCGCCATCGGCGGCCTCGAAAATCCGTGCCCGTTTGTGCTTCGGAATCTGGTCCAGCGGCGTCTTGCTCTCGTGGCAGTGGAAGCACGCCTCCGCCTTGGCGTCCACTTGCAGTCCGAATTCGTCGGGGAAGCTGGAATGGATGATGGTCCCGTCCTTGCTCATGATCCTGATCTTTTCGATGCCCTCCTGGCTGCCGACGTCCTCGATGATGCGGTGCACATAGGACGGCTGGTTCTGCAGCATGGCGAACCGCGTGCTCTTGGTGACCACCTCGGACAGTTGGGTGACATGGCTGATCGCGCCGTCGAGCAGATGGGCGCGGTGTTGTCGCATGACCAGCGCGATGAACGCCACCATCACCGCGGTGAGGGCGATCCCCAGGTACAGACCGACTTTCAGTTTCAGGGATTTAGGCCCCATAACCTGTTTTCTTGCGTATCAACGTGGGTGAAGAATAACAAGGAACCGGTTGCCGCGCTGCGGATTTAACTGCATCTTTCTTCGGCAACCGCGCATACATTTTAATTAGACTGAAAAAGTTGTCAGGTCGCAATGCGCGGTGCATTGACTCAGGTCATGCGAAACACAACAAATTCCGAGCCCAGCCGCAAATCCGGGCGCCGCCCCACTTGGGTTTCGCCGCCTAAAAGGCGATCGACAGTTGCGCGCCGAAACGGTCGACACCATCGAGCGGGTTGTCGTCGTCGTCGCGAGCGAGATCGCCGCGGTAGCGCCCGTGCAGGTACTCCGCGGTCAGGGTCACGTAGCGATGCACGAGGATGGTGACCGCGGCGCCGTACTGCCGATACGGTTCGTCTTCCAGCTCACGGCTGCCTTCAATGCGCAGCGCCAGATCGAAACCGCGGTGCGGAAATATGCCGAGCTCGATATTCCACGCCCACGGCCGGTCACGATCGGCGTCGAACTCGGCAAAAGACTGGGTCGCCCCCAACGCCTCGAAAGTCAATTCGAAGCGCTCATCGATCCACAGCAGGTACCCGCTCACGCCCGGCACCTTGCGAATAAATCGATTGTCATGGTCGGCGAGCAGCCGGCTGTCGGCATCCGCCAGATCGGTGAGGTAACTGAAACCCAGTGCAAGATTCCGGCGCGGCCATGCCTCCATTGCCACCCCCCAATCCAATCCGCGGTTGTTCCGGTCCCATTCACCGGCCGCGCCTTCGTAGAGCGACAGCGAGAAGTCCAGGCGGTCGCTGAAGTCATAGGACAGCGTGGCAGCGGTCTCTCGGGTCTCGCCGAATTCGATGATCGGCCCGGTGACAAAGCGGCTGAAATATTCCCCGAAAGGCAGATACTGCTTGCCGACGACAAGTTCCCATGGGTCGAATTCCACTGCGGCGGTAAATTCCTCGGCCTTGACGCTGTCGGTGTCGGTGTCATATTCGAGGATCAACTCGGCCTGGGTGTTTTCCAATGGCGTGGCGATAAGGCCCAGTTGCAAGGTCATCGCCTCATCGTGTCGATCGAAGGCGCCGGCATTGTCCGCGAGCGAAAATCGATCCTTGTTCCATTCGAGTTCCGCCAGGCCGGAGAGGGACAGCCACGGAGTCAACTGTCTGTGTAAGCCGGCTTCGCGTTTTTCCGCCCGCGTGCGGTACAGGCGCACCGACTCGTCTTCTTCTGATTCAGCCGCCGCCGGTGGCATGCACACCGCGCCGATCAGCACGACGCTCAACAGGCGGTGCCAGCCTGCGCGTTGTAACGTGCGGCCAAGGCGATACGACATGGGCTCGCGTCTATCTGCTCAGGAAACGGATGGTTATGCAGGCAATATAGCAATTCGTCGCGAGTTTTACCGGGATGAACGGCTATCCCATGGTGAGATTCACTTCGACGACGTCCGGGGCTTGATTGCGAGGTGAACGTGGATGCCGGGTCAATGCGTCAAAGACTGATGTCATCCATGTGCGTGTTGAACTCTCGGCCGGCGATGGGAAGATCCCGCCCCGGTTCCCGGCAGGCAATACGGCGTTTCGTCGCCGCGACATCACAGAAAATGCGCGGTGGACGTGCATGAATTGCCGACGGAAACCGGGGCGGGTTCGCCAACCGGCTATTCAACCAGAAAACAGCTCTCGGTCGCGGTCTGGTTGTCGCTGTCCTCGCGCACCAGGACCTCGACCTTGGCGTTGCCCGGGGCCAGCAGGCCGGTCGGCAGCTCCACGCTGGTCGCCGTGGGCGGCAGGATTACGGAAAACTTGACCGGCGGCAGCGCGGACTCCTGCTCCACGACCAGCTCGTAGTTCTTGACCACGATAGGTTCGTTGGTGCGGCCGATGTCGGGATGCGACAGCACGACGTGCTCCCAGTGGACGGTGATCGGGTCGCCGACGCTCGGCCCGGGATTCTCGTCGCAATCTTCCGCTACCGGGTCGGGGCCGGAGTCGCCGTCTGCTACCGAGATCACCGGCGGCGCCGGCATCAAGTGGGTGACCGTCGCAATGCTTTCGAGCTCATCACCTTCGAGGGTCACGCCGCTCACTTCGTAATCGCCCTCCGGGAACCGCGCGAAGAATTCCTCGGGCGACAGGGTGACCTCTTCCGGGTCGTCGCTTTCAAAAGGCGGTTCGGCGCTCTCGAAAAACAACTCCGTCAAACCCTGCCGCCGCAAGCGCCCCTTGAGGCGTATGTCGAGAATCTTGCGTTCGTTGGCGTCCTCGAGCTTGAGCCGCTTCCACGGGTCTCCGTCGACAAGTGCGTGTATCCCCAAGTCACCATCCGTGTTGTTGAGCTCAAAGAAGATATTCGCCACATCGAACGGTTCGTCGGCGCCGCTCACCGCCGGCGCCAGCGACAGCGCGAGCGCGCCACAAATAATGGTATGTTGCTTCATCATACTGTCTCCGAGTTGTTTGGGTTTTCCCGCCTTCAATATGTTGCGCAGGGATCGGGTTCACGTAGCTTGTTCTGATGCCTGCGCGTACAAGTGTGATGGGTGATGCTTAATATCCACTGAAGCGGCGTTATGTTTTTTCGTTGCATGATGTTTGCGCAAGATGGCGACGCGCGGATACAGTGTCGTATTAAGGATTCATTAATGTGAATTTGCTACGGTGAGGTGTTGGGTCCGCATCCACGAATAGATGTATCATTGAGCGCTCATGAAGATACTGGTTGTCGAAGATTCTGAGCGGTTGCGGCGGGCGCTTGGGGAAGGTTTGCGCCGCTCCGGTTTCGTCGTCGATCTCACCGGAGACGGCATCGAGGGTCAGAAATTCGCCAATGCCATCGACTACGATGTGATTGTCCTGGATATTATGTTGCCGGGCATCGATGGGCTTGAACTACTGAGGGATCTGCGCCGCCGCCACAGCCCTGCCCAGGTGTTGATCCTCTCGGCCAAGGACCAAATCGCCGACCGGGTAAACGGTCTCGAGCTGGGCGCCGACGATTACCTCGTGAAGCCGTTTGCGTTCGAGGAATTACTGGCGCGGATCAAGTCCTTGGGCAGGCGGCGCTACGAAGTCAACCAGCCCGAGATCCAGATCGGGGAATTGATAGTCGACACCTCCAAACGCGAGGTGCGGATCAACGGGTCGGTGCTGTCGTTGACGCCGGCGGAATACAATCTGCTGCAATATCTCTGTTTCAGGCGGGGCCATGTCATCGCGAAGTCGCAGCTGCAGGACCGGCTTTCCGATACCGGCTCACAGGTGGTCAGCAATGTCATTGAAGTTTTGGTGAGCAATCTGCGCAAGAAGATCGGCGCGATCAGCGCCGACGCGGTGATAAAGACCAAACGCGGGTTTGGATACTATGTCGACTGAAGGCGCGCGCCCATGAGCTCGATCCGCAATCGGCTGACGCTGCTCATCATCGCCGGGATGACGCTGTTGATGATCATCGCCGGCGTGACCATCGATTATCTGTTGCGCGCGCAGTTGAGAGCGGAGTTTGATCGCAACCTGTTATCCAAGACGATGAGCCTGGTCACCCTGAGCGAGCAGGAGGACGGTGAAGTCGAGTTCGATTTCATCGATGGATTCATGCCGGAGTACTCGGCGGAGGAACGGCCGGAGTACTTTCAATTGTGGCTGACCGACGGGACTCTGATCGCACGCTCGGAATCCCTGGACGAGGCCGACTTGCCGCGGTCCGACCTGCCCCTGGACAGCCACCGGTTTAGCGACCTGACGCTGCCCGATGGCCGCGCCGGACGACTCGTCGCGGTGCGGTTCATCCCCTATGATGAGGATGCGGAAGAAGATGACGAGGACGACGACGAGGACGAGCGCCGGCAAGCGGAGACGGCGCTGGCGGGTGACCGTGACGCAGAATCCCCGGACTCCCGTGTGCGCGCGGACATCGCGGTTGCGCGCGGTACGGAAGACCTCGATCAACTGGTCGCCACCGTGCGCGCCGGGCTGGCAGCGGCCTTTGTGGTGCTGATGGGCGCGGCGGCGCTGCTGATTCGCATGCTGGTCGGTCACGGCCTGAAACCACTGAACCGGATCGCCGCCGAGGTGCGGGGCCTGGATGCGGATCGATTGAACAACCGCCTGGCGGAGACGCCCGGCAGCGACGAGTTGGCGCCGATCACACACCAGCTCAACGCCCTGTTGGATCGCCTGGAGGCCGCGTTCCAACGGGAAAAGCGGTTCTCCGGCAACGTCGCCCATGAGTTGCGCACGCCGATCGCGGAGCTGCGCAGCCTGGCGGAGGTGGGCGGGGAGTGGCCCGCCGACCAGGAGTTGGTTGCGGATTTTTTCGGACAGCTGGTGCACCTGGCCGATGACATGGAAAGGACGATCACCAATCTGATGATACTCAGCCGATTGGAGGCGGGTACGCAACAGGCGGAGATGAGCCCCATCAAGTTGTCACGTTTGATCGAAGATACCTGGAAACGCCTGGCGTCCCAGGCGAACGGCAAGCGGGTGCTTTTGGACAATCGCGTTCGCGGCGATCTGCTGGTGCGCAGCGATGCGGACAAGCTGGGGCTTATATTGACGAACTTGTTTTCCAACGCCGTATCGTACAGCCCCGACGAGTCGGCGGTGGTGGTAGAAGTGGAGGAGGGCGCCGGCGGCTCGCGGCTGGCGGTGTCGAACCCGACGTTGGATCTGGATGAACAGGATCTGCCGCTGATGTTCGAACGGTTCTGGCGCAAGGACACCGCGCGCACCGGCGGGCGCCACGCCGGGCTCGGCTTGTCCCTGGTGGAGGCGCTGGCGGAACTACTGAGTATCAAGGTCAGTTCGGTGTTGGACAACAGCCGGCGGTTTACTATTACGCTGTCCGAACTGCAGGCGGTATAACACCGTCGATGCGATGCCAAGAAAAAGCCCACGCCGGGTGACACGCGCTCGTTCATGAAGATTCTGGTAATCAGACTAAAACAGATCGGCGATGCGTTGATCTCGCTCCCCGTTTGCAAGAGCCTGAGGAAGACTCTGCCGGATGCGCAGATCGACTATCTGCTGTACGAGCACATTGCGCCGCTGTTCGAGCATCATCCCGCGATCGATCATATTATTACGATCACGCCTGACGAGCGGCGCAACAAGTGGAAGTACTTCCGGAAGATGCGGGCAATCCGGCGCGCCCGCTATGACATGGTCATCGATCTGATGACGGTGCCGATTACTGTGCTTATGACTCGCTTTTCGGGCGCCAAATGGCAGATCGGTTTCGACAAGGGGAAGTGGCGTTCGCGTCTCTACAACACGCCGGTGCCGCATCCGCCGAGAAGCGGCAGCCTGGACGCCAAGTTGGCGATCTTGCGGGGCCTGCCGTTTGCGGTCGAAACCGACCGCAGCTTCGACGTGGTGCTGACCGCCGACGAGATGAGCACGATGCAAGAGCGCATGCGCGCCGCCGGCATTGACCTGCGCAAACCGGTGTTGCTTTTCTCCCCCATCAGCCGCCTGGATTCCAAGACCTGGCCGGAGGACTATTTCGTAACCGTACTCGATTACTGCGTGAGCCGGTATGACTCGCAGGCGGTTTTGATCTGGGGCCCCGGCGAGCGCGAGGGTGTAGCGCGTTTAACCGAACTGACGGAATTTCCGGATCGCGTCTTCGCAAGCATCGAGACCGCCGATCTTCGTCAACTGGCGGCGGTGGCGAAGCACTGCGTCATGTTTATCGGCAACGACAGCGGACCGCGACACGTGGCGGAAGCCGTCGGCATCCCCACGTTCACCATCTTTGCGCCGTTTACCGGCAAGTTCGCCTGGCTGCCGCACATGGGCGAGCGGCACCGCGGCGTGGACATGTGCGACGTGCTCGATATCGACGAGCACAGCTGGTACGAACGCGCCGGGGAATTTCGCGAACACAGCGCCCGTTATTACCGGCGGATCACCCCCGAGCTGGTGATTCGAGAGCTGCAACCGATGCTGGATGCTTATGTCGCCACCGCGTCCCGGCGGGAGGCGGGTTAACCGCGGCGCGGCGGCAGCCAGGAACGCGCCGATTCCAGGGCCTGGGTGTATTCGGCGAGGTCCAGGTCGTCGACGTGGCGGCTGGGCGGCCGGGGAAACAACACGATCGCCCGTTCCGACATCGGCCGCCACAATGACCACTCGCCCCGGTCGCGGTATACGCAGATCTGCGGTTTATCGAACGCACAGGCGATGTGCACGATGGACGTATCCGGCGTCACCACCAGATCGGCGTGATAGATGATCGCCGCGGAGTCCCGGATGGTGCGCGTCGCTGCCGCGGTGTGGACGTTTGGCAGCCCTAACTCGTTTTGCATGCTGAGGGTTTCGCTTTTCGTCGCCGGCGAACACAGCAGGACAATCGCCGCCTGCTCGTACCTGTGCGCGATCTCGCGGATCAGCTGCATGGCGCGCGTGCGGCTGAACAGTTTCCCGCGGCGGTGCCCGTAACGGTTGAACGCGATCACCGGGGTCCCCGACAGGCCGGCTATCCAGGCCGCACCGCGGGACAACTCTGCACCGGTGAGGGGGAAATCGTAGCGGCGGTCGACGTCCGCCACGCCGAGTAATTCGAGAAACGCCGCAAACCGATCGACTTCGGTCTTTGTGGCTGCATCGATGGAGTAATCGAACAGCCGTAACCGGGACTTGTTGCGCCCCACGTTGACTCGCGCTCCGGCATAGCGCAACAGTAGGAAGTCGCGCAGCGCCAGCCGGTTCTTGTGAAAATACAAAATGTCGAAGCGCTCGCGCCTCAACGCCCGGATTGCCGGCCACCATCCGGTAAACTCGTGGATCTTGTCGACATGGGGATTGCTGCGGATGACCTCGCGATTCACCGGCCCCGCCAGTACCTGGACGGACCAGCGCGGATGGGCCTGCTTGAGGGCGCGGAAGGCGACGGTATTGACGATCATGTCGCCGATGAGGTTTTCTTTCTGGTCGAACAGGATCTTTACCGGCCGCTCCAAGTCGAGCGTCCCGGCCTGCTTGTGATCGAACAGCAGGCGCCACAGCGCCTGCCTGGACCGCCTGAATGTTGCTTTCACAGAACCAGTCATAGTAATTTAATTGCCGGGCAGACACATGACCATCAAATTCTTATTCAAGTCGATTGTTGTGACGGCGGTGCTAACCGGCTGCGCGACCGAACAGCCGCGCCCGGTAACCGAAGACAGCGCGTCGATTCATGCCGCGCGCTGCGCGCAGCTGTCGCAAGAAGTGGAATCGCTCAAGGGCCGTCCGGCAAGGCGTAAAGCGGCCATGGATCGCTATCAGCTGGAGTGCCTGGACCGCCGCTGAGCCTGAGGTTTTTGGCGTTGTTCGTTTTGCACGCCAGTCACCGGCCGCGGGGGTGGGCCCATTCCCAATCCAGTCCGTTCGGCGCCCGGCATATAGTGACGGCGTTTCGCCATCTGCCCTGGGATTGAATGTTCACCACATGTTCGAGAGTGCGGCACTCGCGCTCGTTACGTTGAAAGCGATCCGCGAGGCGGACTGTTCCATGGTTGCCGGTGTCGGCGTTGCTCCAATCGAGCTCGGTGCCGACCGGCTTGCCGGTCATTTCCTTCCGTGCTGTGTTTTTGATTCGCTCGATGTCGCTATCTTGCAGGGCGGGTAAGCTCTGCCGCCATCCGGCCTGACCGAGCGCGTACTGCGCCGGCGACAACGCCAGGATTGCGATCAGCATGATACGATAAGGTCTGTTAATCATTGCGGTAGAACTCGACGGACATGGAAGAACGCGTGTCATGCCCGCTATTGTACCAAGACCCCCCGCGACTGTTCACCGTGCCCGGCCAACAGCAGCGAAGTCTCCGTTCGCGGCAATGACGACGAACAAGTCGCCAGTAATTGAGGCGGAATAGTCGCGCAGTTAATGCACCAGTAGAACCGGTATTTTCGCGCCGTTGGCGACCTCCCGGCTGACGCTGCCGATGAGGAAGTCGTGGCGGCGTTTGCCGCGGGATCCCACCACGATGAGGTCAACGTTCTCGTCCTTTGCGGTGGCCAGTATCTCCTCCGCCGGATGACCTTGTCTGATCGTCGGCTTGACGTTGGAGAAACCCGCCTCCACCAATACTTGAGTGTGGTACGCGAGAATCTTGCCGGCCCGCTGGTCGAGTTTTTCCTTGTAATCGGTGCCTTCCAGGGCTTCACGCATCTCCGCCAGATCCGTGTCGCTCTCCAGGCTCTCCCCGATCAGTGATCTCCCCAGCATTTGTTCCACATGGAGTAGGATAATGGTTTCTGGTCGAACCATGCCGGCCCACTCGGCGAGCGTCTGCGCCGCTTTGATCGAGCCTTTGGTGTCGTCGACTGCCACTAAGATCGTTTGCATGCTGAGTTCTCCATGATTTTGTCTGCTCTTGGTTCGACCAACCCGGGCGGAATCCGGCGGCCGGATACTGGGAAACCGGGTTCTTCCGCCGTATCCAGGCTTGATGCCGATATATTATCGTTTCGCTGTGCCGTGATGCATAATGTGTTTATATCATTTTTAGCGCCTGACGCCAGTCGGTGGTTGCCATCCACGGGTTTTGCAACCACGGCATTTCGAGCCGGCGCTGTGGCGCATAGAACTGAGCAGGTGTATCTCCATGGTGTTGATAGAGTGGGATGACGATTTCGCGGTGGGCAGCCCCGCGCTGGACAAGGATCACCGCGATCTGATCGCGGATATCAACGGTCTGTACGAGCAACTCGGGTCCGGCGAACACGATTTGACTGTTATTGATTTTATTGACGCGGTTCACGATCACGCCCGCGAGCATTTCGTACGCGAGGAAGCGGTGATGCTCGAAAACGACTACCCGGAATACGAGGATCACAAAGCCGAGCACGAGCGGTTTCTCGAACGGCTGAGTGAACTCCAGGACGAGTATCAGGACGAGGAGGGTAACGAAGACGGCGGCATGTCGCTGTGGTTGAGCCATTGGCTGATCAATCATTTTCGCGTCTATGATGCACGCTTGCAGCCTGCGTCCGAAGAAAACAAACAGGAGTCCTGACATGTCCGGTTTGAGTCCGTTGTATCCGCGCCAGCCGGCGCCGGCAATCGAAGTACCCGTGGTGGGCGGCGGCACGTGGAATCTTGCTGCGCAAAACCCGGAGAATTTCACCATGATCGTGTTTTACCGGGGTTTTCACTGTCCGATCTGCACCCGGTATCTCGGTGATCTCGAGCGCAAGCTGGACGACTTCGGGCAACGGGGTGTCGAGACGGTTGCGATCAGCAGTGATTCCGCCGAGCGCGCGGCGCGGTCCAAGGACGAGTGGCGGCTCGAAAACCTGACCGTCGGCTACGGCCTGGATCTGGATGTCGCGCGGCAGTGGGGGTTGTACATCTCCACCAGTAAGGGAAAGACCTCCGTCGGCGTCGAGGAGCCCGCGCTGTTTTCCGAACCCGGGCTGTTCCTGGTACGCCCGGACGCCACCCTGTATTTCGCTACCGTGCAGACCATGCCGTTCGCGCGCCCGAACTTCGGCGATATCTTGAACGCGCTCGATTTCGTGATTAAGAACGATTATCCGGCCCGCGGCGAAGTGCTGGATCACCGCACGGAGGCTACCGGCGGCTGATCCTCGCCGCAGAAACGTCGCGTACGATAGACCGCCCGCGAGATCAGATAGGGATGTCGCGGGCGACGCGGGCGACGCGAAAGCCGATGTCGTTGAGCGGTGTGTCGGCCTTCCAGCCCTCGCGGTTGGCGGCACGCAGGCTCCACGGGTTGTCCTGCCAGGAGCCGCCGCGGATCACCCGGGTGCACGCCCGCGGGCCGGTTACCGATTGCGGATAAGTTGTGACGTGCCTTTTGTAGGCGTCCGCCTGATAGCAATCTTCCACCCATTCCCACACGTTGCCCAGCAGGTTGAACAATCCGAACGGATTGCCGCGAAAGGCGTCCACCGGCGCCGTTTGACGGTAGCGGTTGTCGCATTGATTGAGGCAGTTGACGCGGTTGAGCATCATCCGCTCCCCCCACCAGTAGCGGGTCTTGGTGCCGGCGCGGGCGACATACTCCCATTCCGCCTCGGTCAACAGGCGGTACCGCTTGCCGGTTTCGGCGCTCAGCCAGCGCGCATAGTCCCTGGCGTCATGCCAGGTCACGCACACCACCGGATGATCCTCCAACTGCTCGAATCCCGGATTGCGCCAACCCAATTCGCGATTGCGCTGAAACGCGCCGTTGATCAGTCCGGCGCAACCCCGGGTGGCGCGTCCGGTGGCGGTGGCAAACGCGGCATATTCCCGCCGGGTGACGTTATAGACGCTGACCGCCAGGTGATCTTCGATGTGCACAACGAATGGAAGATCATCGGGCCCATGTTCGTCGTTGTGGCCTTCGCCGGGAAGAGAGCCCATGAAAAACCGGCCGCCTTGAATCAGCGCCAGCTCCGGGCAAAAAACACAAGGATGGCCGTTCGCCAGCGTGTCGCGAAAGATGACCTCCCGCTGCTGTATGTACTCCGCCGCATACCCGGGCGCGGCGAACCATATCGCCGCGGCCATCAAGATAACGGCAAGGGGCTCAGGTCTTGAATTGCCACATGCAAGCACAGCGACAGCACCTTTAGAAAAATCCTACGATAGCATACCGGGCGATGGTTGCCTGTGATTCAGACTCCACGCCAAAAAATGGGGTCGGTGACAAATGAGAATCATTTATGAAACATGGGGTCGGTGACAAATGAGAATCATTTGTAAACGACCCCTCTTCGTTAGACCCCTCTTCGTTACTTCGTTCCTAATGCTGGAGCCCCTTGTCGACGAATGTGGCAATGGAAGACCTGACACTGTTTTCCTGGTGATGGGTTCGTAGTTGACCATCGCCGAGGAGTGGCATATGCTTTGGCATATACAAGCATCGAGGACCACAATATGGCTGAGATCGAGCGTCACGTCCGCCTGTTTCGCAATGGCCGCAACCAGGCACTGCGCATTCCCCGCGAGTTCGAACTGGAGGGGGAGGAGGCGATCGTGCGCAAGGACGGCGACCGCCTGATCATAGAGCCGGTACGCAAGGGTCGATTGCTCGCCTTGCTTAGTACGCTTGATACCTTGGATGAGCCGTTTCCCGACGTGGACGAAGACCTCGCGCCGTTAGACGACATAGACCTCTGAATGTGCCGCTGCGATACCTGCTGGACACCAATACTCTGTCCGACCTGATCCGGCGTCCGCACGGAGAGGTTGCGGGTCGAATTGCGGCGGTCGGCGAAACTACGGTCTGCACCAGCATCGTGGTCGCCGCCGAACTGCGATACGGCGCCGCGAAGTCCGGCTCCAAGAAACTTGCAGACCGCGTCGACCTGATTCTCTCGGCGCTGGAAGTGCTGCCTCTCAAAAAGCCCGCCGATGGTCACTATGGAGAGATCCGTCGACAGTTGACCCTAAACGGAACTCCGATCGGTCCGAACGATCTACTCATCGCTGCACACGCCCGCGCGCTGAACCTAACGGTCGTGACAGCGAACGTTAGGGAGTTCTCACGTGTGCCTGATCTGCAGGTGGAAGACTGGCTCGATGTCAAACGGACTTGACGAACAAGCAATCTTCGAGTCCGGAACGCTTGCCGTATTAAATGGAGTCCGCCAATGGTTATCCCCATCTTGGAAACAGCCTGAGTTGACAATTACAAGTGATCGCTATTTATGGAAAAATCAACAGGATATGAGCCTTAGCCCCTTTTCTCGAATTAACGCGCGATTTGTGTCAACAATTTCTTGGATAGAAAAATGCTTCCGGCCTGTGTCAGATGCGAATTATCCCAAGTGGTCAGGTCGCGTTTACCGTCGAGTTCGGCGATGGCCTTACATACGTTTTCCGTGCACAGGCTGTCAATGGCGGATAAAAATCGCGCGCCGTTGGAATCGGCGGCCTCTCTCAGGTCCTCGTCGATATGCCTTAAACCTTCAAGGAGCGGCACCGGAAGGTATTCTAGGATGTTCGCCCGGTCGGATATCAATTTTGACCGGATAGCCGTCTGTAAATTTGGGCTCCACTGAGGAACACTCCCTACAACAAGAATTTTCGATGATGGCGCTATGTTTTGAATGGCGGCAATGGTCGCCTTGATAAAACTAGAACGATTGATTTGGTCATACTTGCTCCAATTTGCGTGGATGAAAATTGTTTTCGGTTGCATGCGCTGAACTTCCTGCATCACAAAATCATTAACGTTCTTGCAAACCAGGTCGTCTGTGATAACAAGTCCCACTAAAGGTGGACATCCACTGGCCGTATATTGGGCCACGTTGGACATCGTGGAGCGCAATCCAACTGACAGCGCTGCGGCATGGGAATCGCCCCATATCAAACTGGCGGTGTCATCACTAACGGTTTCTTTGCAGTCTGCAGAGAAATCTTTGTAATTCTGCGATCCATCCAGAACCAGGAAACAATCGCCCATGCGATATAGAGCCAGAGAGTAAGACCTAGTATTTTGTGACAGGAGTTGCACGATCTCGGGATCGAACCGCCCGGTAAATCCGCCGTTGTAGTGACCATAGGCACCCAGAAAAAAGAAGCTCATGCTCATAATGAGCCCAAGGCTGAATACGGTCCTTGCCTTGAATGCCTGTCTGTTTCTGAACGGTTGTTCGATATAGCGCCAACTCAGGTATGCAAAAAATACTGCCAGGACCGACAGGAACAGCAGCAGCGGCCCATCTACTTGGTCGAACGTGCGGTACCTGGCCAGGGCGAACATCGGCTGGTGCCACAGGTACGCGCTGTAGCTGATCAAGCCCATTCCCACCAACCACCTGTAGCTCAATAGCTTCCCTACGAACGTCTGTGGTGTCGCAAATAGAATTAACAGCACTACACCAAGTGTCGGTACCAGCGCGTATAAACTCGGAAATAGCGTGCTGTCATCGAAAGTGAAGATTGCGTACCCAACTAAACCTAAACCGAAAAAAGCGCACAATTCGCTGATTGGCCGAGTCGCAGGAGTCGATGGTTTGTCGTTCATGTAGAAAGCAACCAGCGCGCCCAGCATCAATTCAAATCCACGGGTCGGGAGCAGATAAAATGCCGCAGCTGGCTTATGTATCGAGGCCCAATGCGCCAATGCCACGCTTATCACGGCGATCAACGCGAGTGACGCGATCGTCCAGCGTCTTCCAAGACGCCATGTAATCAGAAGAAATAGCGGGAACAGCACATAGAATTGTTCCTCGACCGCCAAGCTCCAGGTATGCAACAGCGGCTTGAGTTCGTTCGCGGTGTCGAAGTAACCGCTCTGTCTCCAGAACAGGATATTCGAGGCAAAGACGGAAACAGCGGCGACACTCTGAGAAAAACGTTGCATATCTCCGGGCATCATCCACAGCCAGGCAAACGGCAGACATACGAGCATTACAAAAAATAAAGCAGGCAATATGCGGCGCACCCTGCGTTCATAGAAACCGATCAGTGTGAAGTTGCCTTGATTTTTCTCTGTGAGGATGATCGATGTGATCAGGTAGCCGCTGATTACGAAAAACACATCGACACCAACAAAACCGCCACTGAACGGTTTAAAACCGGCATGGAAAAATATTACCGGTACAACAGCAAATGCACGAAGGCCGTCGATTTCCTTTCGATACTTCATCGTAACCGGCGAAAAAATGGAAAACGAATCATCGTTGCAGCACTTGTTACCGTGACGGTCTTCGCAGGTGGTCACGGGACTTTGCTAATACGATCTTCATGGTATCAACGGCGCTCTCGAAACGAACGACTATTCGAAATTCGACCGGTGGTCTTCGAAGGAGAAGTGAGGCGCTTCTTAGCCCCGTCGGTTGGTGCAAAGATAATACACTTTCTGATATCCGCCGATTTCCCGTAAGGAGGTAATCTTCAACATTGCCAGGGCGAAAATTAAAGACCCTATCATGGGTCTTTGACGTGTGGAGAAAGCCGATCCGTATCTTATTTTCTCTACACTTTCAAATTTCGACGACAGCAATACATTGATCTCTTCCTCGTACTTCTTGCTGTCTTTGCCGATATTGAATATGAGCGTGCCCTTGGGGTTTACCATGGCGCAAAGCGCCCCGACCGCGTCCATTGTCCGATTGACATCGAAGTGAATATTGTTGAAAACCTGAACGCAGAGAAGAAAATCCCCTTTCACATGTGTCGCCTGTTCCATCGGCGCGCAAACGGATTCCGCCCGCGGATATGTTTTCCGGCCCAGGTCGAGGCTTGTTTGATCTATGTCAACGCCGATGTATCGTTGCGTCTGGAACAGTGAGTAATTTCCCATTTTTCCGCAACCGACATCCACGCCTACTTCCCGACTTTGCGAATGCTTCATGTCTCGCTGTAAGAGTAGCCACAGCAGTTGTTTGCTCGGCCTTGGGGATCGTCTCACCACAATGATACCTGGAGCTCCTCGAAAATCAGTTCAACAAGCAATTACAGATTAGGTGATATGAAACTAACTGTAGAAATCACACAAAAAGCCTGAGTCAAGGCCTTTGTCTAAATACTCCACGACCAGGCGCCCGCTCGGCTCTTGGCAGGGATTAGCCGGATAACGGCGGAGCGAGGGAGGACTAAAATCCCGTCCTTCGGGTTGCGAATGCGACGCTCTCACGGCTGAGCTACTGCCCCATTTGTCGTTTTGATATCTTCCCGGCAGGGGCAGGTATTGTAGACCAGTCGCGATAAATGCTGAAGCTTCCATCAGGTGTTTAGATAGACTCCGCAGCCCCGATTGCAGACGGGTGAGACGGGTTATGGGGCCGCTCCTTTCGCGTAGATGTTGTGTTACCACGGTGTCGAGCGGCAGAAATATCGCCAACCGTTAGCGCGTTCAGTTTCTATCGTTAAAACGATCTTGTAATGAAAAAATAGGGCGGCCCCTTCTCAACTCCCTTTATATCGGACAGTACTAATGACTCAGTTTCGTAAATAAGGTCCGCGGGGTCTGTTCAAGCATGACCGTTTGTCAGAGTTGAGCCGAAGACTTAAGGGATGCCTAGGCTGTTCAGTCAATGAACAGTGAACCCTCAATACCACGCGGAACGGGTTCGCTCACACGCGAGCGGACCCGCAAGATTACTCTGGACTCAGTTGCGTCGGTCACTTTTGTCATAGTTTCAATGGGTTGACGCAACATTCTTGATTCGTTTATAGTGTTCATAATATGAACAAAGGCGAAACCAAGGAAGACCGGCTGACGCTGGAATTGCTCAATGCCATTGAGCAAGAGAGCGATCTCAGCCAGCGCCGCTTGGCCGGCCACATGGGTGTGGCGCTGGGTCTGGCCAATTCCTACCTCAAGCGCTGCGTGCGCAAGGGACTGGTGAAGATCCACGATGCCCCGGCCAACCGCTACCTGTATTACCTGACGCCCAAGGGATTCTCCGAAAAGGCGCGTCTCACCGCGCAGTATCTGTCGTCGTCGCTCAGTTTCTATCGCGAGGCCGCCGAATCCTGCACCGCGATCTACGCCCATTGCCAGCGATTTAACTGGCACCGCTTGCTGTTGTGCGGCCTGTCCGACCTGGCCGAGATCGCGATCTTGCGAGCCACCAATTCTCCCGTCGAAATCATCGGCATCTACGACCGCAACTGCGGGAGTGAACAATTTTTCTCCAAACCGGTGTGGCGGGAATTCGGCGAATCCGAACCCTTCGATGCGTGTGTGCTCACCGATCTGGGCGCGCCGCTGACTACTTATGAGTCACTGGTGGGCGCGGTGGGCGCCGAGCGATTGCTGGTTCCCGCTGTGTTGGGACTCAAGGGCATCGTCGGAGACAACGGTCACTAGACAGTTAAGGAGCCGGCTGGCCGGGAATGCCGGGAATCATTCATGCGGAACACTCGCGAAGTGTTTTGCAGGGCGGTAGCGTGCTTGCGGCTCCGCCTACGGCTACCGGATACCGGAGCGATACATAATCGATATACGAAGGACAATAAGATGCGGGTACTGATCACAGGGGCAGCCGGATTTATCG
>CAMYKW010000026.1 GCA_947259175.1 uncultured Gammaproteobacteria bacterium
CATCGAATATGGTCGAGCAGGATCAGGAGTTGATCGGGATCGATGCGGGCGTTTTCGGGCGAGGCGCCGATGAAGAAGTCCGGGTTGCGGATGATGTACTGGTCCAGCGGGGTACTGGTCGCCACCATGACCCCCAGGGAAGGTCGCTGCGTGCGCCCGGCGCGGCCCAGGCGCTGCCAGGTGCCGGCAATAGTCCCGGGGTAACCGTTCAATACACACACATCCAAAGACCCGATGTCGACACCCAGCTCCAACGCATTGGTGGCCACCACGCAGTCGAGCGCTCCGCTGCGCAGCTTGCGTTCGGTCGCGCGACGCTCGGTGGGCAGATAACCGCCCCGGTAGGCCGCTACCCGCGGAGGTTTGCGCGGGTCCTTGTCGAATACGTCCTTGAGGTACTTGGTCAACACCTCGACCGCGAGCCGGGTGCGGGCGAACAGAATGTTCTTGAGACCCATACGGGTCGCCATCCGTGCGATGCGGGTGCTCTGCGAACGCGCCGAAGCGCGGATACCCAGATCGGGATTCACCACCGGACAACAGCAGGTGTTTCTCTCCCCGCGGGGCGCCGCTGTTTTCGATCAGCACCACGTCGTCCTCGATCAGGCGCTTCGCCAGTTCCTTGGGATTGGCAATCGTCGCCGAGGTGAGGATGAATATCGGGTCGGCGCCATAAAAACGGCACACCCGTCGCAAGCGTCGCAGCACGTTGGCCATGTGCGCGCCAAACACGCCGCGGTAGGTATGCATCTCATCGATCACCACGAAACGCAGGTTCTCGAAGAACTGCGCCCACTTGGTGTGATGGGGGAGCACACCCTGGTGAAGCATGTCCGGGTTGGTCACCACAATGTCGCCGCGGGTACGCACGGCCTTGCGCGCGTCGCCGGGGGTGTCGCCGTCGAAGGTAAACGCCTTGACCCCCAACTGTCCGGCGTGGTTGAGCTCATTGAGCTCCGTCACCTGATCCTGGGACAGGGCCTTGGTCGGAAACAGATACATGGCCTTGGCCTGCTCGCCGACCGCGGCCTGCAATACCGGCAGGTTGTAACACAAGGATTTGCCCGATGCGGTGGGCGTCACCACCACGATGTGCCGACCTGCAACGGTTGCCTCCCAAGCCTGTGCCTGATGCGAGTAGAGTCTGCCGACACCACGCGCCCGCAAGGCCCCGCGCAGCCGTTCATCCAGGTCCTGGGGAAGTGAGGCATAGCTGCCGGTTCGTGCCGGAAACACCACATCCCCGGTGATGCGCTTGGCGTATTTGTGCCGCAGGTGTTGGGCGAGTCGCGTGACCGGGTCGGTCTCCACTGCATGATCGTGCTGTCGGGCTGGGGTGCTCACAATTTGTTTCCCATCTGTTCTATAATTCAATGGTATAGAACCGATAGAGAACGAGCAAGGTGCAGAACACACCCCCTGATCTGACGCGTCGCCAACGCGAGATTTATGAGTTTCTGCGGGATCACGCTGAACAGTTCGCTCACCCACCGACGCTGGACGAACTGTGCGGGATGCTGGGACTAACCTCCCGCGGCTCGCTGCACAAACAGATCCGGGCTCTGATCGGCGCCGGGCTGGTGGAACCAATGCATAAGCAGCAGCGAGGCATCCGCCTGACGCAGCGTGCCGTGAACAACGAGTCGATGTTGCCACTGCTCGGTTACATCGCCGCGGGCAGGCCGATAGAAGCGATAAAGACGCCGCAGACGATCGAGGTGCCGGCGCTGCTGCGCAGTCACCGTGCTTGTTACGTATTGCAGGTCAAAGGCGATTCGATGATCGAGGACGGCATCCTGGACGGGGATTGGGTGGTGATCGAACAACGGGACAGCGCAAACAACGGGGAGATCGTGGTGGCTTTGATCGACAACGAAGAAGCCACGCTCAAGCGCATCGAGCAACATCCGCGCCGTGTCATTCTGCACCCGGCCAATGCCGACATGGAGCCGGTGACCTATCGCCCGGATCAGGTTCAGATCCAGGGTGTGCTGATCGCACAGATGAGGAGGTACGGCTGAGTCGAACCGAGTTTGAGCCGGACTGCGTAGTTTGCATTTAGGGCCGTGAGCGGCGGTCTGCCGTGTTACGGTATACTGATCGTGCTGTAAGTGAACCAACCCATTCCCCCGAACACCACAAAAAGATTTGATTATGGCTTCAAGCGACTCCTTTATCCGCCAGCTGGCAGCTTCGCCGGGATCCATCGCCAAGCGCACCGCCAAGCTTTATGCGCCCTCGACGCTACGCGAGAAGGGGTGGTTGTGGACCATCGGGCTGGCCATCATCACGCTTTTGGTGGTGATCGCAGTGACGGGCTGGTACTGGGACAAGGAGGCGGAGCCGTTCGATGTCGCCGAGACTGCGTTACAGCGCAGCAAAGCCGAGGCGCAGTCCCCCCTGGTGACCGGGTTTACACTCACTGCCACGGTCATGGAGATTGCCGAGACGCTGCTCTACAAGCGCGGTGGCTATCTCTCCAACGACGTCCTGCCCCCGGGTGTGCTGATGGACAATGTGCCGAACTGGGAGTTTGGCGTCCTCGTCATGGTGCGAGATGTCTCGGCAGCTTTGCGCAATCACATATCCCGCTCTCAGTCGCAGTCCGTCGAGGATCCGGACCTTTCGCGGGCCGAGCCGCAGTTCAACTACCAGAACGATCGGTGGATCCTGCCTTCCACCGAGGGGGAGTACAAGAAAGGCTTGAAATCCCTCGAGCGGTATCTGCGTCGACTGGAGGATCCCGCCCAGCCGGACGCGCAGTTCTTCGCACGCGCGGACAATCTGCGCGTCTATCTGGAGATCGTTGAGAAACGGCTCGGAAGTCTCTCGCAACGTCTCAGCGCGAGCGTCGGACAGACTCGCGTGAACACCGATTTAGCGGGTGACCAGGCGGCGCAGCAGTCGACGGCCAGCGCTGACACAATGATCGTCAAGACGCCATGGCTGGAGATCGACGATGTGTTCTACGAGGCGCGTGGCGCGTGTTGGGCGCTGTTGCACATTCTGCAGTCAATAGAAATCGACTTCCAAGACATCCTGCGCAAAAAGAATGCGGTGGTGTCGTTGCGACAGATTATCCGCGAGCTTGCGGCGACCCAGGAATCGATGCTAAGCCCGGTGGTTCTCAATGGCAGCGGATTCGGCATTTTTGCCAATTACTCGCTTACCATGGCCAACTACATCGCGCGGGCCAACGCCGCGGTAATCGATTTGCGCGAGCTTCTTTCGCAAGGCTAGCCCGAATACTGCACGAAGCGGCGAATAGCCAAGCTGACATTGCGAAGATTCATCGGGTCGATTCCGCACTCACCGACCCCCTGGCAGACAGGACTCCCCAACTGCCCCACAGTGGCTGTCACTTGCGCCTCCTCTTTTTAGGTGCGAATGTCGTGTTTATAAGGGACTGACGCCCGTGGCCCGGATGCCGGCCGTTCGATATCATTACGGCGTAATAACAGAATAAGCTTATTGCGATGCTGACCCTGGCGCAGGAAATCACGCAAGCGATCATTGAGCGTGGAGAGTTATCCAAGCAGGACATACAACACTTGTGGGGTTTGGATGACGATCGCTATGCCGAGCTGCAGGCGGAACTGGGTTCGGTTCGGGTATTGGCGCCGGGTTCTCGCGGCCGCGGCGGCTTTCAGGCCAAGTATGCCAAGCGTCCCAAACCGGCTGACGAGACCGCGCCCGTTCCCGAATTTGAGCACCACTGGCAGAACCAGGGCATCGAGCGTTTGGTGGATTTACTGTCCCATGCAGACCTGGAGGGCCTGCTCGGCGAGTTGATTTACACCGTGCGCCGGGCGCGTCACAAATTAACCGGCGAGGACCGGCGCGGTAACAAGCGCGAGCTCGCGTCCGCACTGGTCATCCAACACGGCATCGACCTGTTGCGACCGCCCAAGGTGCGCAAGCTCATCGGTCGCAAGTGCCGTTTGAAGCCGCCCGTCCGGTGGTACCCGGGGAAGGCGGCGGCGCTCGCCTTCACCCAGGCGGCCGGATTTCCGGACGAGTTTGCCGGCATCCCCACGCCGGAGTCGCCGCCGGATTTTGAGTACCTGGAGGGCCGTTTCGAACTCAAGGCGCTGCAGGATTTTCAAATCGACGTGCAGGCGCAGATGCGCGAGATTTTGGATAAACAGAAAGGCCGCGCCATCGTGACCTTGCCCACGGGCGCCGGCAAGACGCGGGTGGCGGTGGACACGATCCGCGATTGGCTGACCGAATGGTGGCGAGACCAGGAAGAGGCCGGTCGTGTCGTGCTGTGGCTCGCGCATACCGAGGAGCTGTGCGAGCAGGCCTTCGTCTGTTTCAAGCAGGTGTGGCAAGCATCGAGCGATGTCTGTCCGCTGGCGTTGTTTCGTTTCTGGGGCCGTTATACGCAGGACCTGGTCGACCACCGCGACAATCTCGCGATGATGCACCGACGGCCCGCGGTGCTGATCTCTACCCCGCACCGCATGGTCAATCTTCTCGATGGGCGCACCCCGAACGCGCATATCGTGCTGCAGGATATCCTGAGTAGCACGGCGCTGATTGTGGTCGATGAGGCCCATCGTGCCGCGGCGCCGTCGTACCGGAGGATCCTCGATGGGTTTCACAAGGCCGGCAGCGAAGCCGGTGTCATCGGCCTGACCGCAACGCCGTTTCGCCAGGAATACGACCCCAACGATCCCATCGCCGGGACCCGCGAGCTAAAACAACTCTTTCACCACATCATCGAGCCGATCAGCACCCTGGGAGATGAGCCGCGCCTCGAGCTGCAAAGGCGGGCGTTTCTGGCACAACCCCAATGGGACGAAGTGAAGACCAATACGCTGTTGCGCCCGCCGCCGCTGGAAGATTTTAACCATTTAACGGAAGAAGACATCGAGAAGATCGATTACGCGCTGAAAATCCGCGCCGATAATACGTCGCGCCGTCTGTTGCTCCTGGATTATCTGTTCTCAGTGTGCGCGGCGCCCGAGGCCAAGGTGCTGTACTTCGGGCCCACGGTGCTCGATGCCGAGTGTATGGCGTTCTTATTGCGCCAACGCGGCATCCACTCCGCGTTTGTCAGCGGGCAGACGCGCGACGTTACGCGTCGCCAGATTGTCGAAGAGTTCAAGAGCGGCGACGTCAAGGTGTTGTGTAATTGCGAGGTGTTGACCACCGGCTTCGACGCGCCCAAGGTCACGCACGTGGTGATGGCGCGCCCGACCGTCAGTCAGGTGCTCTACGAGCAGATGGTCGGCCGCGGACTGCGGGGTCCCAAGTTCGGCGGCACTGAACATTGTCTTATCATCGACTGCGAGGACAACTACCGGGCCGATCGGCCGGTGTTGGGATACCGGCGATTCCGTGAAATCTGGGGGAAGAAACCGCGCACGCGGGCGCGGTAAACGAGAAACAATTAATAAGAAGGGTGCTGCGGGTGAATTCGATGAATGACTGTCCCTGGAGGGACTCTTATCTCATTCGAGGCTCTCATTATCCTTTCCGTTCCACCTCCACCATACGGCATTGAAACATGGCATCGAAACAATGCAAATTCTGTAACTCACCCGAGGACACGATCGTGCTGCGCAACGACCTTTGCTATGCGCGCTGGGACAGTTATCCGGTCAACGAAGGCCACATGTTGATCGTGCCCTGGCGGCACGTGGCGGATTACTTCGAGGTCTCCGCGGAAGAGCGGGCGGCGCTGTGGGAGACGGTGGATGCGGCCAAGCGCTTTCTCGCCGAAAACTACCGGCCGGACGGCTACAACGTCGGCATCAACATCGGCCAGGCCGCGGGCCAGTCGGTGTTTCATCTGCACCTGCACCTCATCCCGCGCTACGCGGGTGACATGGCAGACCCGCGCGGCGGCGTGCGCGGGGTGATTCCGGAGAAACAGAAATACTAGTGCGTCAGGATAAGCCGGGTCAGGTCTTTCACTGCCACATTTGGCCGTCAAGAAAAGTTTTCGCGAGCAATACCAAAGCAGGAAAGGCGATGAATTCGTATTTGGCAACTCAATACCTGCAGCTGCTACTGTTCCGGCCACCGGCTTTCGCGAAGTCGCGCGTTGATGTGTCAATGAAAGACCTGACTCCGAATTCCCAGGAATTCCTACCGCTGAACCAGAAAATAGTCGCAGTCGTATCGCTGATATGCTAGGTTTATCGGGGCATAAAAAGTCGCGCCAATCGAGCGACATTTCCTCAACAACCAAAGGAGACATTGTGATGAAAAAGACCGCGCTGCTTGGCGGCTGCTTCCTTATTGGGCTGAGCCTGTCTGCCGCCTCCATGGCGCAGCAGACCCTTTATTTTGGGGCTTACGGCGGTTCCACGGAGAAACTGATGAAGGAGAAGATCCTGCCGTCGTTCGAGCAGGCGAACAACGTCAAGGTGGTGTATGTGCCGGGTAACTCCACGACCACGCTGGCAAAACTCCAAGCCCAGAAAGGAAACCAGGAACTGGATGTCGTTTTTCTGGATGACGGCCCGATGTACCAGGCGGTGGCGCTCGGGTTCTGTGACGACATCAAAGATGCCGCGATCTTCAACGACATCTATGACATCGCCAAGATGGGGACCACCAAGGCGGTCGGCGTCGGCTTCGTCGTCACCGGCCTTGCCTACAACAAGGCCATGTTTGCCAAGAACGGATGGGCTACACCGAGCTCCTGGGAAGATCTCACCAATTCCAAGTTGAAGGGCAAGGTTGTGGTGCCGCCGATAACCAATACCTATGGCCTGCATGCCCTGGTGATGATGGCGCGGCTGCGCGGCGGCGGAGAGAAGGCGATCGATCCCGGCATTAAATCCTTTGTCGACGAGGTCGGCCCGAACGTGCTGACCTATGAACCGTCCTCCGGAAAGATGTCCGAGCTGTTTCAAAGCAACGAGATCGCGCTGTCGGTGTGGGGCAGTGGGCGCGTAAAGTCGCTGGCCGACACCGGTTTCCCGGTTGACTTTGTCTATCCAAAGGAAGGGGGCATTGCGTTGATGATCGGCACCTGTCCCGTGGTCGGCAGCGATGTGCCGGATCTCGCGCAGAAACTCATCCAGTACATGTTGTCGGCGGATGTGCAAAAACAGATCGCGGAAGTAAAGGGTTGGGGACCCACCAACAAGAAGACGGTGCTCAGCAAGGAACTGGGTGACAAACTTCCGTACGGCCCGGAGAAGATCAACAACCTCGTTGCCGTAGACTGGAACACCATCAACCCGAGTAGATCTGACTGGACCAAGATCTGGACCCGTAAGGTCGAACGATAAACACGCATCGGGCGGAGCGCGGGATCCTCGCGCCCCGCCCGGTTGCCTGGTTTTCGGAGGTCAACCATGTCATTTCTACGACTCGAGGGCCTGGTAAAGCGTTATGGAGACTTTACCGCCGTTGATAATGTCGAGCTCAGCGTAGAGAAAGGAGAATTCGTTTCGTTGCTGGGCCCTTCGGGGTGCGGCAAAACGACGACGCTGCAAATGATCGCCGGTTTCGAGGTTCCGACCCAAGGCCGGGTGATCATCGACGGCAAGGACATGACCGATGTGAAGGCGAGCCAGCGGGGCATCGGCATCGTATTTCAAAGCTACGCTTTATTCCCGCACATGCCGGTGGCCGCCAACGTGAGCTTTGGGCTGGAGATGCGCAAAGTCTCCAAGGAGGAGCGCAAGCGGCGGGTGATGCAGACCTTGGAGTTGGTGCACCTGCAGGATTTCGCGCAGCGTTTCCCGCGGGAGCTGTCCGGCGGGCAGCGGCAGCGCGTGGCGCTGGCCCGGGCCCTGGTCATCGAGCCCGAGGTGCTGCTGCTCGATGAGCCGCTGTCGGCGCTGGATGCCAAGATTCGCGAGGACATGCAGATCGAGTTGCGGTCCATTCAGCAGAAGGTGGGGACCACCACGATCCTGGTGACCCACGACCAGTCGGAAGCGATGTCGATGAGCGACCGTGTGGCGGTCATGAACGAGGGCCGCCTGGTTCAGGTCGGAGCCCCGTACGACGCCTACGAGTTTCCGGAAGATCTGTTTGTCTCCAATTTTCTCGGCAAGACGAATCTCCTCGAAGGTAAGGTCACCGCGCGCAACGGGGGCGAGGTCAAAGTGCGGATCGGGGAGGCGGAACTGGAAGCGCGAGACGTGGATGGTTCGATCGATGGCCGCGTGAATGTCTCGGTGCGTCCCGAAAAACTGCATTTGACCACGCCGCAGGATGGCGCCTTGCAAGGTCGGGTGCTGACCAGAATTTTCCTCGGCAACCACTGGGTCTATCAGGTGCAAAGCCCGATCGGAAGATTGCTGGTCACCCAGCAAAACACCGGGCAGGACAGCGCAAGGGAGGGTGAGGAGGTCGGTATTTCCTGGTCGGTGGACGGCATCCGGGTGCTGGCGGCCGAGGCCGATCATGGCTGAGATTTCCGCCCGACGCCGATTACTGCCTCCCTACCTACTCAGCGCGCCGGCGCTGCTGTTGTATCTGGGGTTGTTCATGGCGCCGCTGGCGATGACGTTGATGCTGAGCTTCAACAGCTTCGACTTTTATAAAGGCATCCTCCCGGGGTTCAGTTTCGTCAATTATCTGGAGGTCGTAACCGACGAGTACTTCCACGAAGTGTTCCTGCGAACGTTCGGTATCTCCCTTGCCGTCACGGTGCTGTGTGCATTACTCGGTACGCCGGAGGCGTACATCCTTCATCGCATGCGCAATCCGTGGAAGTCGTTGTTCATGCTGGCCATCCTCGGACCGTTGTTGATCTCGGTGGTGGTGCGCACGCTGGGCTGGGCGCTTTTGATCGGCGACAGCGGGGTCCTGAACGACGCCTTGATCGGCGCCGGGCTCATCGACGAGCCGATTCGTCTGATATTCACCACCACCGGCGTCATTATCGCGCTGGTGCATGTGCTGATCCCATTCATGGTGCTGTCGGTTTGGGCCTCACTGCAGAAACTGGACCCCGCCGTCGAGCAGGCCGGATTGTCGTTGGGCGCATCGCAGTTCACGGTGTTGCGACGCATCGTGGTCCCCCAGGTGATGCCGGGTGTGTTGTCGGGGAGCTTGATCGTTTTCGCGCTGACGGCGAGTGCCTTTGCCACCCCGGCGATACTCGGCGGCCGGCGCCTCAAGGTGGTTGCGACCACCGCCTACGACGAATACCTCAATACGCTGAACTGGCCGCTCGGCGCGGCCATCGCGGTGCTGCTGCTGATCGCGAACGTGATCATCATCGCCACTTACAACAAAGTGATTGAAAAGAAATATGCGCAGGCGTTCCAATGAGTAAGAACGGGCCGATTGCGCTCGCGTTTCACACGGTGTTCATCATCTTCATCCTGGCGCCGCTGGTGATCGTGTGCCTGGTCGCGTTTACCTCCAAAGGCTATCTCTCGCTGCCCACCGATGGTTTTTCGCTGCGGTGGTTCCGCGCCATTCTGGACAATCCGGATTTCATCGATGCCTTCTGGCTCAGCATCTACCTGGGACTGGCTTCGGCGACGATTGCGCTCTGCCTCTCTGTTCCGGCGTCTCTGGCGGTGGCCCGACACCGCTTCCCGGGGCGCGAAGGGTTGACCGCATTTTTCCTGTCGCCGTTGATGGTGCCCCATATCGTACTCGGGGTGTCGTTCCTGCGCTTTCTCACCGCGGTGGGTTGGAACGGCACCTTCGTCGGACTGGTGCTGTGCCACACGATCATCATCATGCCCTACAGCCTGCGGCTGGTGCTCGCTTCGGTGACCGGCATGGACCGGTCTGCGGAGATGGCCGCCGTGTCGCTGGGCGCGTCGTCTTGGACCACCTTCCGGCGTATCACGCTGCCCTTGATCCTGCCCGGCATCGCCGGTGGTTGGGTGCTGGCTTTCATCACCAGCTTTGATGAACTGACGATGACGATTTTCGTCGCCTCGCCCAGTACGACGACCCTACCGGTGCGGATGTTTCAACACATTACCGAGACGATCGATCCCCTCATCTCTTCGTTGTCGGCGGTGATCATCTTTATCACCGTTATTTTCATGCTGTTGCTCGATCGTCTCTACGGTCTGGATAAGATACTGGTTGGCCAGGGACGGTAACCGGTCATGCTCACTTGCGACGCAGCGGTCGTTGGGGGCGGTGTGGTCGGCGCCGCGATTGCCTATGGTCTTGCCGGGCTGAAGCTAGATACGGTGCTTATCGACGAGGGAGATGTGGCGTTTCGCGCCGCGCGCGGGAACTTCGGATTGGTGTGGGTGCAGAGCAAGGGCATCGGTTGCCCGCCCTACGCAAACCTGACGCGGGGGTCCGCGGACCACTGGCTGAGCTTGGCCGAGGAGCTCAATGAGGTCGCCGGCGTTGATGTCGCTTACAGCCGTCAGGGCGGTGTGCACCTGTGTCTGGGCGAAGCCGAATTCAGCGAACGCGCGGCGCTGATGAAGCAACTCGAGGCGGAGACCCAGGGCGATTTCAAATATGAAATGCTAAATTACCGGGCGCTGGCGGAGATGTTGCCGGGATTGGGACCGGACGTCACCGGCGGCTCTTATTCCGTGTTGGACGGTCATGCCAATCCGCTTTTCCTTTTACGCGGACTCCACGCGGGGTTTCGCAAGCGCGCGGGACGCGCGCTGCTCAATGCGCCGGTGCGCAGCATTCGTCCGCATGCCGGGGTATTCAATGTCCAAGCCGGCAACGAAACGGTGCAAGCGCGAAAAGTCGTGCTCGCGGCGGGCCTGGCCAACGCGAAACTCGGACCCGAGGTAGGACTCGAGGTGCCGGTTCACCCATTGCGCGGGCAGATCCTGGTTTCCGAAAAGGTGCGTTCTTTTCTGCGCATCCCCACCCTCCACGTGCGCCAGACGGCCGAGGGCAGCGTGCTGATGGGCGATTCACACGAAGACGTCGGGTTCGATGACGGTACGCGACCGGACATCATGGCGGAGATCGCCCGCCGCGCCACGCGCGCGTTTCCGTTTCTGAGCAGCGCGCGGATCGTGCGGGCCTGGGGGGCGTTGCGGGTGATGACTCCCGACGGCATACCGATATACGCCCAGTCTGAATCCTGTCCCGGCGCCTTTTGCGTTGCCACGCACAGCGGCATCACCCTCGCCGCATCCCATGCGTTCGATTTGCCGCGCTCGATCGCCGCGGGCAGCTTGCCGGCGGAACTCGATGCATTCGGCACCGGGAGGTTTGATGTTCACTAAGGTCGGCGCGCGTGGCCGCGAGTTGGTTAAGGTGCGCTTCGAGGATAAGGACATCATGGCGCCGGCGGGGCAAACCGTCGCCGCGGTGCTGCTCGCCGCGGGCATCGGGAGTTGCCGGGAGACACCGGTGTCCGGGGAAGCCCGCGGTCCCTATTGCATGATGGGCGTCTGTTTCGAGTGTCTGGTGGTGATCGACGGTGAGCCCAATCAGCAGGCGTGTATGACCTACGTGCGCGAGGGCATGTCGATCGAGCGCCAGCACGGTGCCGCCCAGATCGGCCCGGACGTGCGCCCGGCAACGGATGCAGCGGAATGAGAAGCCATTACCCATTGGCGATCATCGGTGCCGGTCCGGCGGGGATGGCGGCCGCGGTGGAAGCCGCCGCCTACGGCGCCACCTGTGTGGTGTTCGACGAGCAACCGGCGCCGGGGGGGCAGATCTACCGTGGCATCGAGACGCCGGCGGCGGTGGACCGCGCCGTGTTCGGGCCGGACTACTGGCGGGGCGGGGAACTGGCGAGTGCGTTGCGGGACTGCAGCGCCGATTATGTCCCGGAGGCGACCGTGTGGCAGGTGTCGGCGATCCGGGAGATCGGCGTCACCGTCGGCGGGGCCGCCAGCTTGATCACTGCGGATCAGGTCATTGTGGCCACGGGCGCGCTGGAACGCCCGTTCCCGGTTCCCGGCTGGACACTGCCGTCGGTGATGACCGCCGGTGGCGCGCAGGTGCTGCTCAAATCGGCTGCGCTGGCGGCCGATGGCGCCGTGTTTGCCGGCACCGGACCGCTGCTGTATCTCATCGTGTGGCAGTATCTGCAAGCCGGTGTGTCGGTGAAGGCGGTGCTGGACACGACACCCGGGGCCAACTATTTACGCGCCGCGCGCTATCTTCCCGCTGCGCTGCGGGCGCCGGGGTATCTGGGGAAGGGCATCCAATTGTTGCGCGGCATCAAAAAGGCAGGTGTGCCGTTGGTCCGCGGCGTTACCGATTTGCGTCTATTGGGTGAAGATGCGGTGTCCGCGGTCGAGTACCGGCGGGGCGGCGGCTGGCGGCGCATCGAGACCGATCAGGTTTTTCTGCATCAAGGTGTGGTCCCCAACGTCAACCTGTCTTACTCGATCGGTTGCCGGCACGCCTGGAACGAGGCCCAACTCTGCTGGCAGGCGGTCACCGATTCGTGGGGCCGGTCCACGGTAGAAGGGATTGCAATCGCCGGGGATGGCGCCGGCATCAACGGCGCCGTGGCGGCGGAACATCAGGGCCGCATTGCGGCCCTCGCTGCCTTGTGCCGGCTCGGCACCATTGACGTCCAGGAACGGGAACGACGCGCCGCGCCGCTGCGCACCGCGCTCGCCGCCGAACGGCGCATCCGGCCGTTTCTCGAGACCCTGTACCGGCCGCTGAAGCGTTTCCGGGTGCCTGGCGATGACGACACCGTCGTGTGCCGGTGCGAGGAGGTGAAAGTGGCCGAGATCCGCAACGCCGTCGCCGTGGGCTGTGTGGGTCCCAATCAGCTGAAGAGTTTCAGCCGCTGCGGCATGGGGCCTTGCCAGGGCCGCTTGTGCGGGTTGACGGTGTCGGAACTCATTGCCGATTTGACCGATCTGCCGGTATCGGAAGTCGGCTACTACCGTTTGCGGTCACCGATCAAACCCCTGTTGCTGGAGGAGTTGGCTGAACTCCAGGTACCCGCAGCAGCGGAATAGGGCATGGATGATGTCGACAGGAGACGGAGATGGTCCGCACCGCTGATGCCGTGGTCATCGGCGGCGGCATCCATGGGTGCTGTTGCGCGCTGCATTTGGCGCGCCGCGGACTCAGCGCCGTCGTCGTAGAAAAAGACTACGTCGGTCGGCATGCGTCGGGCGTCAACGCCGGCGGTGTGCGCAGATTGGGACGAGCGCTGCCGGAGGTGCCGTTGTCGGTGGCGGCCATGGCGCTGTGGCACAACATTGAACAGCTGGTCGATGATGACTGCCAGTTCGTGCCGAGCGGCCAGGTTCGGGTCGCCGAAAATGAAGATGAGGTGCGCGGGATCGAGAAACGGGCGCGCATGGTCAGTGACGCCGGCTTCGATCATGAAGTCGTGGTTGGACGAGAGGAGCTCCGCGAACTGCTGCCGACCGTATCCCCGCACTGCGTGGGCGGGATGGTGGTGTTGGACGATGGTCACGCCAACCCTTTCCGCACCACCATGGCGTTCAAGCGCAAGGCGGAATCTCTCGGTGCGCGCATTCTGGAGCAGGTGCGTGTGCTCGGGATTGAAAGGCGCCAGGGAACTTGGCGGGTGCAGACATCGACCGATCCACTGGAGGCGCCGGTGCTGATTAACTGCGCCGGCGCGTGGGGCGACAGCGTCGCGGCGATGCTCGGCGAGACGGTGCCGCTGGAGGCCCATGCCCCGATGCTGATGATCACCGCCCGCATGCCGCCTTTCGTGAAACCGGTGGTCGGTGCGCAGGGGCGCACGCTGTCGCTCAAGCAGTTCGCGAACGGTACGGTGTTGATTGGCGGTGGCGTCCGAGGTAAGGCGGTTCGAACGACCAACACCGCGAGCCTCGAGCTGGCGGGGCTCTCGGTGAACGCGCAAACGGCGGCGCAAGTCTTACCCGTCATGCGCGGCGCAAGGATTGTTCGCTGCTGGGGGGGGATCGAGGGCTACCTGCCGGATGGAATTCCAGTGATCGGGCCCAGCCGACAGGAAGGTGCATTTCACGCGTTTGGATTTTCCGCGCACGGATTTCAGTTGGGTCCGATTGTTGGAAGTATTATTGCCGACTTGGTGACGACCGGTGTGACTGAACATCCCATCAGTCCGTTTCGCATCGACCGCTTCAATTAGGTGCGCTAAAGCGGGGTCACCGTCTTCAGCGATTAGACGCGCGTTGTTTACGTCGGCCGGGTCGCATTCGCGGCTGTTGGTGCGCCAGCGTGTAGGCATCCAGCAAACGGCGAATCATCTTTTGATACTGGGTGTGGTTTTTTTTCGCTTCCTGTTTGAAAAAATCCACACTGGCCTTGCTGAGGGAAATCGTAACTTTTACGGTTTCCTCCTTCAAGACAAGCTCATCGGGCGCCGGCAGAAAGTCGCGCACAAGCTTAACCGGCCCGAACGCCTCATCCGTGTATTTGATTTTCGTGCTCATAAATTCGTTTGCCCTTGCGCCAATAGCCAGCGCCGATTATCCGAATTAGACCACTACGATACGGAAATCGTACGGTCAGTACACCGTCGCCCACTTTCCCCAAACAGTAGTATCTTTTCTCATGGCTACTGTGGGACAGGTCTTGTGCAATGACACGGCAGGGATCCAAGAAAGCGACCTGAGCCTGCGCGAACGATAGCGACATTGGCGAGTTCCTTGTCCGGATCCCAGACGAAGCTTTCCTTAGCCGTGGGAGAAGTCTAGCCCGCATTTCTCACCAGGCGCCCAGCGACTATTCCTGGCATGCACCGGAAAGACTCGATACGTAAACTCTATGAAGAGACAGCTTAAATACCTGATGTGGATTGCTGAGAATAGTCGCTGGGCTATCCCGGCCCTGGCTAGTCCTCGCACACCTGCGCTTGGCCTTCACTCGACCCATAGCTCGCTATGGATCTCGCTCCAGGCGCGGCGCGCAGCCGCACGAGCCCCGCGCCAGCATCCGGGATCCTGGTGAGAAATGCGGGCTAGCGTGCCTCGCACAGGAAAGCCATATATTTATATGTATTAAAATATGCAAATACGGAAAGACCCCGATTTATTAGTTGAAATCGAGCGCAGTATCTGACCATGATACGTGGCACTGGACACCGTGGAGGAAAGCCATGATCGTTCGATCTCTGCTCTTTGGCGTCGTTTACCTGTTATCGGTCTTCCCCGCCACGACGCTGGCGCAATTTGCCGATGTTGACCCGGCCTCCCTCAGTCTGACTCTCGACGCCGGTGATGTACACGATCAGACGGTTTCGATCCGCATCAATCCGTTTTGCGTTCGACCCTTCGCGCTCGATGTGGTCGCTTCCCAACCCGATGCCATGGTCACGAACTTGACCGGTGTCGTGATTAATAATTGCGGCGGTGATGAGAGCAGCTTCGATACCAGAATCACCGGCACCGGCAGCCCCCAGAGTTTTGATCTACAGTTCGTCGACGCGGAATTTGGCGGTGTCATCGCCGCGATTCCGGTAAGAGTCTCGCCCACCGGCACCGGCGCGCTACACGGAACCAAGTGGCTCGACAGCAACGGCAACGGTACGCGAGATTCTAGTGAACCGGGTCTGGCGGGGGTCACGATTTATCTCGACGTCAACAACAACCAGACGCTCGATGCAGACGAACCCGCCACGCTGACGATGGACGACGATCCCAACACCGCCATCGACGAAACCGGCCGGTACTGGCTGCGGGATGTGGCGCCCGGCACTTACGTACTGCGGGAAGTTGTCCCCGCGGGACACCAACAGACGTTTCCGCCCGGCGGCGGTCATGTCGTGGTACTGAACGACGGCGTCATCGAAGGCCTCGATTTCGGCAACCGGCCGCTGGCGTCGGGCTCGCTACACGGCCGCAAGTGGGTCGACCGCAACGGCGACGGTGACCGGGATTCGGACGAACCGGGATTGCCGGGTGTTACGATCTATATCGATCTGAACGTCAATGGTCAGCTGGATGACGGTGAGCCGGTCACGCTGACCATGCGGGACGACCCGAACACGAACTTCGATGAAACCGGAAGGTATTGGATTATGGGCCTCGAACCCGGCGTGCATGTCGTGCGCGAAATCGTGCCCGACGGATTCACGCAGACCTTCCCGCGATGCGATGGCAGCCACGTCGTCCACCTCGTTGAGAACGACGCCATCGATGGCCTCGACTTTGGCAACCGGCCAAGCGCGCCAGAGCATTCCATCCACGGCGTCAAGTGGCTCGATCTTAATGGCGACGGCACGCGGGATCGCGGCGAGCCGGGATTGCCCGGGGTGACGATCTATGTCGATCGCAACGCAAACGGGGTGCTGGACGAGGGTGAGCCATCAACCGTGAGCATGGAAGATAACAGCAGCACGGCTGTCGATGAATCGGGGCGCTACTGGTTGGCCGGACTGCAACCCGGTCAGCACATCATACGGGAAGTCGTGCCCGACGGCTTTGTGCAGACCTTTCCCTCCGGGGACGGCAGCCACATAGTCACGCTCGCCGACGATAGCGTCGACGGCGTGGACTTCGGTAACCGGCGCAGACCCACCGGCACCATCGGCGGACGCAAGTGGCTGGACGTCAACGGCAACGGCCGGCGCAACGGCAACGAACCGGGGCTTCCCGGTGTGGTTATCTACGCCGACCTCAACGACAATCAGACGCTGGACGAGAATGAGCCGGCGACGCGAACGATGCGTGACGATTCCGCCACCCGCCGCGACGAGTCGGGACTCTACCGGCTGACGGGATTACCGCCCGGGCGGTATATCGTGCGCGAAGTCGTACCCGACGGCTTCGTGCAGACCTTCCCAGTGCGGGGTGGCGCCCACATCGTTGCGCTTCAAGGCGGCGTGGTGGAAGGCGTCGATTTTGGCAACCGGCGAAAACCGGCGGTCTCCGTTCACGGGACCAAGTGGCTGGATGCAAACGCCAACGGGCGCCGCGACGACAACGAGCCAGGGCTTGCGGGTGTCGTGATCTATTCCGATCTCAACCGCAACGACCGCCTGGATGACGGCGAACCGGCGGTGCGCACGCTGGGCGACGATCCGGATACCGCGATCGACGAGTCCGGGCGTTACCGGCTCACCGGCCTGCGCCGGGGGCCGAACGTGATACGGGAGGTCGTTCCCGAGGGCTTCATCCAAACGTTCCCCCGAGGGAACGGGCGTCATGTCGTCGTGATCAAAAAGCATCCAGTCCGAGGTGTCGATTTCGGCAACCGGCGCGCCGTTCGTTGAGGGTGATAAGCGGGGTTACCCCTTAGCCTGCCGCCAAGGAACTTTCGTGTGCAATACCGGAGCGCCAACTGCGGTGTACGCGAAGTTGGCGCCTGAGTAGGTGAACCCGCTCCTGTCGCCGCCACTGTTTTTGCACAGTCGCGCTTTAATGCGTCAATGAAAGACCTGACCCCTTTTTTCTTTCCTATACCTAACCAATCGCCGAATAATTTATTGCTTTGACTCAATCTTCACATTGAATCGACGTGCTATTCACGCCCGATGAAGATAATGGCGACTCCAATATTTCATAACCCACTTGGAGTTACCTCGATGAAACTAGTAAGAACTTCTGCTTTGACTTCCTTTGTTGCAGCCCTGGCCATCGGCGCATCGGCTCTGGCCGGCGCCGCACACCATGGCGAGATGCGCGCCAAAGATAAGGAGATGGATATCGTCGACACCGCCGTCGCAGCGGGCTCGTTCAACACCTTGGTCACCGCGGTGAAGGCGGCGGGTTTGGTGGACACGCTCAAGGGCGATGGCCCATTCACCGTTTTTGCGCCGACGGACGAGGCGTTTGCCAAGATTCCTGCCGACAAGCTCCAGGCGCTGCTGCAGGACAAAGAAGCGTTAGCTAAGGTGCTCACCTACCACGTAGTGCCGGGCAAGGTGATGGCCAACGACGTCGTGAATATCGACTCTGCGAAGACCGTTCAGGGTCAGAGCATCAACATCAGCACGATGGACGGTGTTCGCGTCGACAACGCCAAGGTTCTCAAGACCGACATCGAGACGAGCAACGGTGTCATTCACGTGATCGACACGGTGATTCTCCCCAAGGAGAAAACGAGTTACTACTGGCCCGAGTATGTAAATTAAGTCGAAAATCGACAGCCTAAAAAGTGAACCGGGGTCAGACACCTATAATCCGTGTCTGGCCCCGGACTTTTTGTAACGCCGAAAGCGTTTAACGTGCGTGAAACCGTACCCGACGGCTTCGTTCAGACCGTACCAGGAGAGACGGTCGATACGCCCCAGTCGCTGTCTTTAATCGGTGTCCGCTTTCGACGTCGCGCGGCACGCCAAGGCCCATAAATGTAGAAGATTGACCGGGACAAATTTGGACGCGTATTAACACACGCATCCAAATAGCGCCGAATTCAATCTGGAACTTCGTCGCCGTCAAGAAGTCTGAGTCAACGGCTTGCGTCATCTTGATGCTCGAAAGAGTTAGTTGGAGAGACCTCACAATGAAAAACCTGACCACTACAATCGCCGGCGTCGCTTTGACGGCTGCGATGCTCGTCACCGCCGTACCCGCCCAGGCGTCCGCGTCGCTGGATATTCTTGACGCGTGCCTTGCAAAGGCAGAGAAAGCATCGGATCCGAAGGCCGCGAAAAATCACTGCATGTGGCTCCACTGGGAGTATATGGCGGGATACGGCTGAGCGCGTCACGCTCGGGTAAGTGGGGTCTTTAATTGCCACACTTATCGGCCAATAAAAGTTCGCGGGCAATACCCGGGCGCCAATGGCGGTGAACACGCAGTTGGCATCTCAACGGCTGAAGCTACTCCCGTCCCCGCCCCATCCTTAGCGCAGTCGCGCTTTAAAGTGGCAACGAAAGACCTGCCCCCGCTCTTGTCTCCGGCATTGCTTGCAGGGAAGGCCGTTTATGAGACAAGATGCCCCGCGTGAGGTGTAGCACGGGGCGCAGGATACGATTTTGGAGTTGTGGATTCCGCTGACGATCGCCGCGGCATTTTTTCAGAACATTCGCTCGGCGCTGCAAAAATTCCTGGCGGGCCGCCTGTCGACGCTCGGCGCCGCCTACGTGCGCTTTCTCTACGCCCTGCCCATCGCCGTGGTCTACTGGTTCCTGGTGTGGCGGTATTACCAGGCGCCGGAACTGGACCTGACCGCGGCGTTCGTTGCCCGGGTGGCCGCGGGCGGCGTTTGCCAGATACTGTTCACGGTGTTTCTGCTGTGGATGTTCTCGTTTCACAATTTCGCCGTGGGCACGACCTTCTCCAAGCTCGAGACGGTGATGGTGGCGATCTTCGGCTTGCTGCTGCTCGGCGACCCCATCAGTACCGCGGTCGCGGTCGCCATCGGCGTCAGCGCACTCGGTTTGGTGTTGATCAGCGCCGGGCAGGCGCGGTTGTCGCCGGCGGCGCTGCTGCGCGGCCTGTGGCGTTTGCCGACGCTCATCGGCCTGCTCTGTGCCGCTTCCCTCGGCGCCAGCGTCGTGTTCTTCCGCGCCGCCTCGTTGTCGCTGGGAATTGACGCCTTCGCGCTCGCCGCGGCGACAACGCTGCTGGCGGCGCTGACCATCCAGGTGCTGTGCATGGGTGTGCTGATCCTGTTATGGGAGCGGGGCGAAATGATGCGCGTGCTCTTTTGCTGGAAGCCCGCCAGCCTGGTCGGACTCAGCGGTGGACTCGCGTCGATCGGCTGGTTCAGCGCGTTCACGTTGCAGAACGCGTCCTATGTGCGTGCGCTGGGGCAGGTCGAGCTGATCTTCACCTATGTCGTCACGCTGGTCTATTTCAGAGAAAAGGTGACAGCGGCGGAGCTTTTCGGCACGGCGCTGATCGGCGGCGGCATCCTGATCCTGCTGCTGGCCGGTTAGCGACCCCGAATTTCGTAGGCACCCGCCGGCGGCTACATCTCAACCATCTGTTCGGTCACCTTTCCCGCGGTAATGGTGACTTCCATGGTCTTTTTTGGCCGGTCCTTCAGTTTCACCGCCTTGACGGTGACGCGGTATACGCCCGGAGCAATCTCCATAGTCTTGGGATTGGAGTTGCCCGAGGTGTAGGTGCGGCCGCGCGCCACCTCGAGATTGTCATCGATGCGGCGGACGTTGACCACCGCATCCACCAGCTCGCCGCCGCGGCGCGCGCCGATGCGCAGCGTGCCGCTGTCAAAACGGACTTCGTGCTCCAAGCTGTCTCCACCTTGGACCTGAATGCCGGTGATGCGTTGTTTGCCGGCGCCCTTCATCTCCACCGATCCGATTTCGATGTCGTAGGCGCCGGGTGTGAGGTTCAGGGTAATGGGATTGGATTTGGCATGTTGATAGGTGCGCCCGCCGCTGACGTTTCGCCGTGTGCCCGCCACATAGGCGTTCACGGTGGCGTCGGAAAGCCGGCCGTTGCGCGTCACCTTGACGCGTATCACGCCGGGGGTGAAATCCACGGTCCGCTCCACCAGCGCGCCTTCGATCTTGATGTCCTTGATTTCCCGCCGAATGTCGCCCCTCAGGGTCACGGCCTGCAATTGCACGTCGTAAACTCCGTCTGCCAAAAGGAACACGCGCGGGTTGGTCTGTGCGTTGGCGTAGGTGCGGTTGAAAGCGACCTCGTCGCCGGTTTTGGCATCGAATATGCGCACGCCGGTGTCGAGCAATTCGCCGTTGGACAGCGTCTTGATGGATAGGCGGCCATCCGGCAGCGGTTCGGTGGTCTTGTCGAGCGCGGCGCTCAATTCATCGGCGTTGTTGGCGGTGACGTAATGCCCGCCGCCGGCCTGTGCGGCGCATTCGAGCTGGGCGACGTTTTCTTTCTGCACGTCGAAGCCGACAACGTGTAGGATGAATTCGACACCGGACGATTTAGCGTCACGCACCGTCTGGCACGGATCACCGCCGCAGCTCTCGATGCCGTCGGTGACCAGTACGATGGTGCCGGGGCGCGCGCGCTCCTTGATTACACCGAAGGCCTGGGTTACCGATCGGGTGATCGGTGTCTTACCCTTGGGATTCAACGCCTCCACGGTGTCGACAAAGCCGGCCTTGTCGATTGTACCCGGGGGCATGACCAACTCGATGTCGTCACAATCCCCCTTGCGACGGTGGCCGTAGGCCAGCAGGCCCACGCTCGCGTCGTCGGGCAGGCCGGTGACCATATCCTTAACCACCCGGCGCGCGATGCCGATCTTGGCTTCGCCCTGGATCTGGCCCCACATGGAACCGGAGGCGTCGAGGATCAACAACAGGTCCTTGTCGCCGCCGTCGGCGGTGGTGATCGAATGAATACTCAGCCCCCATACAGCCAGTGCCCAGACGGCAATCGATTGAATTGTTCTGAACATGATAATCCCCCATCATTTGGAGCGAACAGTGTACGCGAAACCGGCAGCGGCTTTCACCGCCACACTCACCCGCCAAGGAGCTTTCGCTTGCAACTTCAAAGCACGGACGGTGGTGAATGCGTATTTTACAACTCAATGCGTGACCCTGCTGTTGGCCCCATACCCGTGTTTCGCGTAGTCTCGCGTTAATGCGTCAATGAAAGACCTGACCCCGAATTTCGCATGACAGCAGTCCAATGAGCGATCACAACGACATCTGGCAGCGCGCACAACGGCATCTGGTCCGCTATGGGGGAGGCTTCGCACCGTTCGTCGCGCATCGCGCCGAAGGCTCTTTTGTCTACGACCGCTCGGGGCGCCGCGTGCTTGATTTCACGTCCGGGCAGATGAGCGCGATTCTCGGGCACTGCCACCCCGAGATCGCCGAAGTGGTGTGCTCGATGATCAGCTCGCTGGATCATCTGTTCAGCGGGATGCTGTCCCAGCCGGTGATCGACCTCGCCGACGCGTTGGTCGGGTTGACGCCCGCACCCCTGAACAAGGTGCTGCTGCTAAGTACCGGCGCGGAATCCAACGAGGCGGCGCTGAAGATGGCGCGGCTTTACACCGGCGGCTATGAAATCGTCAGCTTCAGCCAGTCGTGGCATGGGATGACGGGTGGCGCGTTGGCGTCGACCTATTCCGCGGGCCGCAAGGGTTACGGGCCGCTGTCGGTGGGCGGGATGGCGATTGCGGCGCCGAACCTGTATCGCCCGGCCTTCGGTCCGGCGGCGACTTACGCCTGGGCCGACGAGCTCGACTATGCGTTCGACCTGGTCGACCGTCAGTCGACCGGCGACCTGGCGGCATTCATCGGCGAGCCGATCCTGAGTTCCGGCGGCCTCATCGATCTGCCGGAGGGGTATCTGGCCACGCTCAAGCGCAAATGTGAAGAGCGCGGCATGCTCCTGGTCATGGACGAGGCGCAGACCGGCCTCGGCCGCACCGGGGCGAACTTTGCATTCGAGCGCGACGCGATCGTTCCCGACGTTTTGACGCTGTCCAAGACTCTGGGGGCGGGGCTGCCGCTCGCTGCGGTGGTGACGACGGACGAGATTGAGGCGCGGTGTCATGAGCGCGGCTTTCTGTTTTATACCACCCATGTGTCCGATCCCCTGCCGGCGGCCGTGGGTTTGCGGGTGCTGGAGATACTCGCCCGCGATCGCCTTGCGGAGCGCGCGCGGGTCGCCGGCGCCCGCTTGCGCGCCGGACTGGAGGCGCTCGAGGAAGAATTCGCCTGTATCGGCGACGTGCGCGGCCGCGGGTTGATGCTGGGAATAGAGTTTGTGCGCGACAAGGACAGCAAGGAGCCCGCCCCCGGTCTCGGCGAAAAGATTACCAACGCCTGCCTGGCCAGCGGGCTGAGCATGAACATCGTCAATCTGCCGGGTATGGGCGGTGTATCCAGGATCGCGCCGCCGCTCACGGTCTCTGATGACGAGATCGACCTCGGGTTGAATATATTGCGGGATTCGATTAAAGCGGTGGTCGACGATTGCGCTTGAATGCAGGGGTTTCCCGGAACTTGACTGGAATTATCCAACTGCGCCGCGCCTGGTTGGCTGCCCCCGTGTGGCAATGAAACACCCGACACGTAAGTCAACGAAAACACGGGAGAGTATTCGTTCTGGGTCTTATGCAGGCCGGGGGCACGTGATCGCGTAAATGTGGCTCGATGCTCCGCGCCGTGCGGCCGCCTTCGTGCACCACCGGGGCTGTAAACGGGCGGCTACGCGATGCCGTAGATCAGGAATAAAGCAAACACAAGCGCAAGCACGAGCCAGCTGCGGACAACCGGATCGGACAGTCGATTGAACCACGCAGCCAGTTGGCTGAGCCGGGCCTGGCCCATTATCAACAGCCCCACGGCGGCCGCGATCGTGAGCCAGCCGAGGACCTGAAACGCGACGGGAAATCTGGAGCCCGGCGCGGCGAAGATCAATGCCAGGCCCAACAACAGCCGTACTGCGGCCGCGAAATAATAGCCCCAGGGTTGGTCCGTGATGACGCGCACCCAGTGGCGCAACCGGTCCGGCACGATCACCGCCCACACCGCGAGCACGCACATGAGGACACCAATCAGCAGTACAATGCTCTGGGCAGGGGTGTTGGCAGCCGTCATGTGCCATTGGAGCATAAGGAGGCAGTACCCTTTTTCGAATTATGTGTAATGATTCTTACTTGACCCGACAAACAGTGTCGGGGCGAGTCGCGATTAGCCCAGCTCCCCTTCTTTCCGATTTGACTGTGATCGACCCTAACCATGTACGGACTTTCGCATTTGTGTCGCTAAAATCCACATTCACACCGCGTTACGGTTTATCAAGCGCAGATAGCAGGCTCCCTATTTGATAGAATCACAATCGTAGACCGACTATTACTACTATCGGGTTAAATGAGGACAATCTACAGGACCTACGCTAGTTTCAGTATTGATAAATAGGGCGATAACGTTCGTTCCGCATCCTGTTACGCCAACAAACATCCAAACAGACTAAGGAAGTAATGAAGAAAAGGCATCGAATACAATTTCCAAAAGCCGAATTAACCAATCTCAACCAAGACGAAGCCTATTTCTATCTTCAAGGATCAGGCAGCAGGAGGAAAATAAGGTTCCACGACTACGATGAAATTTATCAGGTAGAAGGTTTGTATGAGCAAATCTTTTATGATCGCCTGAAATGCGCATCTCCAAGTAAAGTAGCCTCGATACTTGTATCAGCGGTAAAACAATATCAAGATAATTTTAGTGAGCTTCGAATCTTGGACCTAGGTGCAGGCAATGGCATGATGGGGGAGGAACTAAAAAAACATGGAGTCTCGCGTTTAATAGGCGTAGACATCATTCCCGAGGCTTATGACGCCACAATCCGAGATAGGCCAGGGATATATGATGCATATTACGTTGAAGACTTCACGAAGCTAGATGATGACAAGAAGGAAGAAATAAGGTCATGGCAATGTGATTGCATGGTAACAGTTGCCGCACTGGGTTTCGGTGACATCCCGGCAAAGGCATTCTTAGAGGCATTCAATATAGTCAAAAGAGAGGCGTGGGTGGCGTTTAATATCAAGGACACCTTCTTTGATATTAGCGATGAGTCAGGGTTCTCAAAAATGATGCGGGAACTAATATTCTCGAAATACATTGATGTCTACTACATTGAACGTTATCGACACCGGTTATCAATTGAGGGTAAGCCGCTTTACTATTTTGCCATTACAGGTTGGAAAACTTCAGATGTTCCTGATGATTTTTTGGAGTCAAAAGGTATCATCGGCTAACAATCCCATGCAGCACACGGCAAGAAGCGGCGCTCCACATTCGTTCCGCTTTGCCTGTTACTGAACATGATGTAAAGCGTTAACACGAACGTCCGCTTACTCACTCTCGATTGACTCCTTTTGGCCGTTGGACTCAGACATGGAGTCTTGATCAGATCGTAAACCGACTGATCGCTCAGGTACCGACCAATACAAATTATGGGTGTTTAAAGGGTTCTGCGACCTTTAACTTCTGAGACTTTCCAGGCGGCTCACGGCGTCGGCCCGCACCGCTTCGTCCGGGTCGCCGCGGGCGATCTTGTCCAAAATAACGTCGTCGGCCAGCCGGGCCACTGCAGCGCGGCGCACCCGCGTGTCTTGGTCCCACTGTGCGCGGTTTGCCAGCAAGAGCGGGTCGCTGAGCTTCTCCACCGCCACCCGGCGCACGCCCCAGTCTTCGTCGTTTTTTGCGCGGTTGGCAATGACCGTCGGGTCGTCGAGCATCTTCAGGGCCGCCTTTCGCACCTGCCAGGTCTTGTCCCACTTGGCCCGATTGACCAGCGTATCACGATCATGGATGCGTACGACCGCCACCGCGCGGACCTGCCAGCTGTCATCGTTCTTCGCGTGCTCGCAGAGCTCTTCTGCGTTGTTCATCCGTTCCACCGCTGCACGCCGCACGCGCCAGTCTTCGTCGATGCGCGCGATCGAACACAGCAGTTCTTGCTTGTCGATCTTGCGCACCGCGGCCCTGCGAACTTCCGGGTCGGCGTCGCCCGTGGCGATGGAGGCCATGTGCGTCGTATCCTTCAGTTTGCGTACGGCGATGGCGCGGGCATCCGCGTGGCGGCCGTTCTCGGCAATGTCGGTAAGCATCGCGCGATTACGGATTTTGTGGGCGGCGGTGCACCGGACCACCGCGTCCGCATCGGACTTCGCGACCTCCGTGAGCACACCACGGTCGTGGATGCGACGGACCGCGGCCAAGCGGGCGTCGTCATGTGCGCCGTCGGTCGCGAGTCGGGTCAGCGTCGCTTGTTGTGCGATGCGGTCCGTCGCCGTCAGGCGCAATTCGGACTCCGGGTCGTTTGCCGCCACCACGAGCAAAGCGTCATCGTCCGCGAGCCGCGCGAGGACCGCGCGCCGAATCTCGGGGTCCGTATTGGTCGCCGCAACCTTGGCCAGCGAAGCTTGATCGCGCAGCTTCGCGGCTGCATACCGCCGCACATCGATCGAACTGTTGTGGTTCACGATATCGAACAGCGGACCATCATCGCGCAGCCCCTTTACCGCCGTGCGGCGGACGATCTCGTCGCCGGCCGAGCCGGCGATTTCGACCAATAGCCGCTGCGTGGTGATCTTCTTGACCGCCGCCTTGGCCACGCCGCGATCGGCGGCGCCGATAGCGACATCCTTTAGCAGGTCCTGGTCCTTGATGGCGGCAACGGCCTGCTGGGCGACTGCGCGAAGGTTCGCGCCGCAGGCGACATCTTTCAGCATGTCCGTCGCCGAGAGGCGGCGCACCGCAGTTTTTCCTAAACCGGCGTCATCCGTGGTTGAAGCCACCGCAACCAGAGCCTTGGGGCTTTCAATGCATTTGACCGCGCGCTGGCGCACACCCAGGTCGGGATCGGAATCGGCGATGCGGACCAGGGTGTCGTCGTCGCGCAATCGGTCGATCGCCGCCTTCCTGACCGTTGCCAGGGCGGCGGTGACCGCGACGCGGGCGAGAGATTCCTGGTCGGCGACATCCGCGAGCGCTCTCAGCGCGCGTGTTGCGTCGCGCTCCACTGCCAGCCCATCGGCGGGCGTCGGTTCAGCGGCGGGCGCCGGAGAGGCGGGCGGGGCATCGTGCTGCTCCACTGCCGCCGGCGATTGTGCAGCATCCGCCACGCGTTGCCGTCGGCTCAACCAGTCTCGGATTCCCATGCGTCTCCGTAAAACCTAACAGTCGGTGGTGGGTCTATTGTAAGCAAATCATCACACCCGTGAGGTGCTCATTGCTACAGTTTAGGTAATTCGATGTCGGTTAGGGGCGCGATACTTAAAACAAACAGATAACCGGCGATGGCCGCGATCCTCTGAGTCAAGCAGGTGTATGCGGACAGCGACATCGCATGTGTCAATGAAAGAACCGACCCCGTCGGGGGTCAGCCGCCCAGGGCGCGGCTCAGTTCGCTGGCGTGCCGGACGACGATGTCGCGAAATCTTTTTGCCGCCTTGCGGGTGAATCGCTCGCGCAGTCCGGAGACGGCGATTGCGCCGACGCACGCGCCGTCGCGGCCGAACACCGGCGCGGCTACCGCAGCGGCGTAAGGATCGCGTTCGCCGGAAGAGTAGTAGCTGCCGCGCCGGCGGATGCCCCTGGCCTCGTCGGAGTCTTTTGCTGCGCCGTTATAAGCCGTCAACACCTTGCCCGCGGCGCCCCGGTTCAGCGGTAAACGCAGGCCCTCCTCGATCGCGTGGCGTATCGGTTGGCGGGAATTCTCACGGTACAGGCACACCCGATCCTTTTTGTCGCGGATGTAGAACGACGCGGTTTCATCGGTTTCGTCCACAATCGCACGCAGCACCGGCCGCACGTAGACCGCCATGTCGAAGCCGCTCTGGTATTGATTGCCGAGCTGCCACAGCTTGGGGCCGAGGCGGTAGGCGCCGTCGGCGCCGCGGCGCACATAACCGAACGCCTCCAGGGAACCGCACAGGCGCAGGATCGTGCTCTTGTACAGTCCGGTAGCATCGGCGATCTCCTTCAAGCCCAAGGCGTCGCGGCCGGCGGCGAACACATCGAGAATGCTGAGTGCCCGGTCGACGGCGTCGACGCGGTTTCTTGTGGTCACCGGTTCGCTCCAATCAGCGCTTGCAAGACACTATTTTCCATAACTTGACATCCTGGCCGTGGTTCTGTTCAATAGAACAACATTCTATCTAACGTAATAATGGCGATGCAATCCCCGCGCAGCAAAACCGAGCACGGGCAGCATGGATAGGCCGCTTGCGGGCTACCGCGTGCTCGATCTGACCAATGTCCTGGCGGGGCCGTTCTGCTGCCACCAGCTCGCGCACATGGGCGCCGAGGTGATTAAGGTCGAGGTGCCCGGTTCGGGCGACCTTGCCCGCCAGCTCGGGGCCGATGCCGAGCTCAATCGCCGCTGCATGGGCGTGTCGTTTCTGGCCCAAAATGCCGGCAAGAAATCGATCACGCTGAATCTGAAAAAACCCAAGGGCAAGGAGTTGCTGCGGCAGTTGGTGCGCCGCGCCGATGTGCTGGTGGAGAATTTTCGCCCCGGGGTGATGGATCGCCTGGAGGTGGGCTACGACAACCTCAAGCAACACAATCCCGGGCTGGTCTACTGCGCGGTATCGGGTTTCGGCCAGGACGGCCCGCTGCGGGATCTGCCGGCCTATGACCAGATCGTACAGGGCATGTCCGGCGTGATGAGCATCACCGGTGACGCCGACAGCGCGCCGCTGCGCGTCGGCTATCCGGTGGCCGATACCATCGGCGGGCTTACCGCGGCGTTCGCGGTCGCGGCCTCCTTGGCCGGCCGGCGCGGCCAGTCCCAGGCGGGCTGCTTTATCGACGTGTCGATGCTGGAGGCGGTGCTCGCCACCATGGGCTGGGCGGTCTCCAATTTTCTCATCGCCGGGCGGGAGCCCACTCCGATGGGGAATCAGAATGTCACCGCGAGCCCGTCCGCGACCTTCGCCACCGGCGACGGCCTGCTCAATATCGCCGCCAACAAGCAACAGCAGTTCGAGTCGGTGTGCGACATCGTCGGCCGCCCGGAGCTGAAGACCGATCCACGATTCGCCGAGCGCCAGGCGCGCCTCGAACACCGGTCAGAGCTCACCGAGGAGCTGGAAGCGGCGCTGGCGCGCCACCCGGCGCGGGAATGGCAGAGCCGTCTGAATGCAGCCGGCGTGCCGGCGGGTTGCGTGCTGAGTGTGGCGCAATCGCTCGCGCAGCCGCAGATACGCGATCGCGGCATGATCGGCGAGTTCAAGGAGGTGCCCGGCGTGGGGCGCGACATCAGTGTGGTGCGCACCGGCATCAAGTTGAACCGGCGCGCGCTCAACGTCGACAGCCCGCCGCCGACACTGGGCCGTGACACCGTGGAGGTCCTGCAAGAATTGGGCATCGAAGACCGGGAGATCGATGTGCTGCGGCACGAGGAGGTGATATGAACGATCGGGAGCGGCTCGAGAACGAGGTCGCCGACTGGTGGTCCACTGACATTATATATATGCGCCCGGGGGTGATTCGTTACCGGGGCTACGCGATCGAGGAGCTGATCGGCAACGTGGGTTTCGCCCATATGATCTGGCTGCTGACCCGGGGCGAGCTTCCGGATCAAGGCCAGGCGGAATTGCTCGATATCGCGCTGATGTCCGCGGTCGACCATGGACCGCAGGCGCCGAGTATCGCGGTGGCGCGGATGGCCGCGACCTGCGGCGTGGGTTTGAACAACGCCATCGCCTCGGCGGTGAACGTGCTCGGCGACGTTCACGGCGGCGCCGGCGAACAGGCCGTGGAGTTCTATATCTCGGTGGCAAAACGCATGGACGGCGACGTCTCGCTGGAGGACGCAGTGACGCAGAGCTACGATGCGTTCGTCGCCGGCGGCGGTCAATTCGTACCCGGGTTCGGCCACCGTTTCCACAAGCCGGTCGACCCGCGGGCGCCGCGGCTTCTGGAAATGGTCGACCGGTACGCGGCGCAAGGCACGGTTTCGGGTCGCTACGCAACAATCGCGCGCGAGACAGAAAGACAAATCGCGGCGCGCAAGGGCAAAGCGGTGCCGCTGAACATCGACGGCGCGACCGCGGTCATCTACGCCGAGTTGGGTTTCCCGGCCCCGCTGGCCCGCGGTCTGTTCTGTCTGTCGCGATCCGTGGGCATCCTGGCGCACGCCTGGGAACAGACACAACAGGGCGGCCGCAACAAGGGGCCGATTCCCCGTGATATGACGTGGCGTTACACCGGGCCCAAGCAACGGCCGGTCGCGACCGATCCCTGAGTCGGGCCCGTACGGCGATAAAACAACGCGATGCCCTCGACAGCCGGACGCAACCACTCCACACTACGGCTGTCAAAGAAAGTTCCGCCGTTAACCCGTACTTCGAAAGTGGAAATTTCCGCATGTCGTCCGGTTGCCGAAAAGAGCGGAGCGAAATAATAACCGGCCGCCGGTTGGCGGTCGGCAACAAAGCATTAACAGCAAAGCACGAAGGAGGATAAGCAAATGTCGTTTACATCAATCACACGACGCGCCGTACTCGCGGTTCCGCTGGCAATGACCGTCTTCGCGGGCGGCATCGGCGCGGCGACCGCGGCCGACCTCGAATCGCTCCACTTCCTGATCCCCGGCGGCGCCGGCGGCGGTTGGGACGGCACCGCGCGCGGCACCGGTGAGGCCCTGACCAAGGCGGGCATCGTCGGCAAGGCCACCTACGAAAACATGTCCGGCGGCGGCGGCGGTAAGGCGATCGGTTACCTGATCGAGAACGCGGCGTCCAACCACGGCACCTTGATGGTCAATTCCACCCCCATTGTCATCCGTTCGCTGACCAAACGGTTTCCACAAAGCTTTCGCGATCTGACCATGATCGCCGGCACCATCGGTGACTACGCGGCCTTCGTAGTCGCCACGGACAGCCCGCTCAAATCCTTCAAGGACCTGGTGGCGGCCTACCAGAAGGATCCGCGCGGCGTCGCCATCGGCGGCGGATCGGTGCCGGGCGGCATGGATCACCTGGTAGCGGCCCTGGCCATGGAGGCGGCGGGTGCCGATCCGGTGAAAGTGAAGTACATTCCGTATGACGCCGGGGGCAAGGCGATGGCGGCGCTGCTGTCCGGCGAGATCAAGGCGCTGTCCACCGGTTTCTCCGAGGCCGTAGGCATGGCGAAGGCGGGCGAGGTGCGGATCATCGGCGTCACCTCACCCAAGCGGGTCAGCGCGTACGCCGATGCACCGACGCTCAAGGAGCAGGGCTTTGATACCGAATTCGTCAACTGGCGCGGCTTCTTTGCCGCCCCCGGCCTGCCGGATAGCCAGCGCAAGGTCTACATCTCGGCGCTGGAAAAGATGTACACCACCAAGGAATGGGAAGCAGTACGGGCGCGCAACGGCTGGGTCAATATCTTCAATCCGGGTGACGAGTTCACTGCGTTTCTGACCAAGCAGGAACAAGTGATCTCCACGCTGATGAAGAAGCTCGGCTTTCTATAATTGTTTGACCGCGGGGCGCGGCACAAACCGCGCCCCGGTCAGCACCACTGATAAAGTCACGGAGCGTTAGCATGGCGCTGGACCGGTGGATCGCCTTAATCTTCCTGGTCATCTCCCTGATCTACGGCTACGCGGCCTTCAACTATCCGCTGTTGCCGTTCGAACGCGGCATGGCGTTTCTGCCCAACACCCAGCCGATGGCGCTCAGCGCGCTCGGCATGGTCGTGGCGCTGATTATTCTGTTCTCGCCCAAGGCGCGCAGCGATGATGAGGGTGGAGACGGCATCGATCTCGCCCAGCTGCGCCAGTTCAAGATCGGCCAGACCCTGGGGCTGGTGGCGGCGATGGTGCTTTATGCACTGCTGCTGCGTCCGATCGGGTTTCTTGCCGCGACCTCGCTGTTCATCGCGGGGTGCAGCATGGTGCTCGGCGAGCGCAAGTTCCACGTGCTGATCCCGATTGCGCTGGTGACCGCGGTGGCCATCTGGTACCTGGTCCAGGAGACGCTGGGCATTTATATGCGTCCCTGGCCGTGGTTCATTAACAACTGACCGATACCGGGGGACGCGCGATGTTCGAAGGCATTGTTGCCGGACTTTCCACCGCCCTGTCGGTGCAGAATCTGATCATGGTGGTGGCGGGGTGTTTGATCGGCACCTTCATCGGCATGCTGCCCGGTCTCGGGCCGATGTCCATCATCGCCATCATGATCCCGGTGGCGATCAGCATCGGCGACCCGGCGGCGGCGCTGATCATGCTCGCCGGCGTTTATTACGGCGCCATCTTCGGCGGCTCGACTTCGTCCATACTCATCAACGCGCCCGGCGTCGCCGGCACCGTGGCGACCTCGTTCGACGGCTACCCGATGGCGCGCAAGGGCCAGGCCGGCAAGGCGCTGGCGGTCGCCGCGGTCTCCTCATTCGCCGGCGGCACGGTCGGCGCCGTCCTGTTGTTCGGATTTGCCCCGGCGCTGGCCACCGTCGCGCTGCTGTTCCACTCCGCCGAGTACTTCGCGCTGATGGTGGTGGGCCTGTCGGCCATTGCCGCCTTTGCGGGAACCGGCAAGGTCGCCAAGGCGCTGCTGATGACCGTCGTCGGGTTGATGATGGCCACGGTGGGCGAGTCGGCGCTGTTCAACGCGCCGCGCTTCACCATGGGCATCCAGGACCTGCAATCCGGCTTCAGCTTCATCACCCTGGCAATGGCGATGTTCGCCTTGCCCGAGGCGTTTCACATGGTGCTCGATCCCAAACGCGGCGACCGCGGTCAGCAGAGCGGCGGCGAGATCAAGGATCTGATGATCACCCGCAAGGAGGCGAAAGCCATCGCCCCGGTGATCGGGCGCCAGTCACTGCAGGGCTTTTTGATCGGCGTGATGCCGGGTGCGGGGGCCACCATCGCATCGTTCCTGGGTTATGCGGTGGAGCGCAACATCGCCAAAGGCGAAGACCAGGAACAATTCGGCAAGGGATCCATCAAAGGACTGGCGGCGCCGGAAACCGCCAACAACGCCGCGTGTACCGGCTCCTTCGTGCCGCTGCTGACCCTGGGGATTCCCGGCTCCGGCACCACGGCGATCCTGCTGGGTGCGCTGATCGCGCTGAACGTGGACCCGGGACCGCGGCTGATGATCGACCGTCCGGATATCTTTTGGGCGGTGATCGTCTCCATGTATCTGGGCAACGTGGTGCTGTTGATTCTCAACCTGCCGCTGATTCCCTACATCGCCAAGGTGCTCGCGGTGCCGCGCAACTATCTCATCCCGTTCATTCTGTTCTTCACCTTGATGGGGTCTTACATCGGCCAGAACAACGCCACCGAGCTGTTGATTCTGGTCGGACTCGGAGTCTGTGCGACCATCATGCGCTTCGCCGACTACCCCCTCGCGCCCCTGCTCATCGGTTTCATCCTCGGCGGCATGCTGGAGGACAATTTCGCCCGCGCGGTGAACATCACCGACGGCGTGTCGTTCATGTGGCAACGGCCCGGGACGCTGATTCTGCTGCTCATCGGCGTGACCCTGATCTTTCTGCCGGCGTGGCGCCGGCGCCGCGCCTTCGCCCGCCAACGGGCGCAGGTGCGTAAAGAGGGAGTCGCTGATGGGGATTAGCCGAAGCTTCACATGAACATCGGTTCCGTGTTGAATGAACCCCGGGATCGGGTCGCTACGACCACGTAGAAACAGTCGGCTTCAAGCAGGCGGTCGCCGACGTGATTCGGATGAGCCGATTCGAGGCAGTAAGAAATAAACATCTACTATGCGTGTTGCAATGAAAGACCTGACCCCATCAAAGGTGACCCCATCAAAGGCAGCTAGATTTTGGGACCGGATTGCGACACGCTACGCGCGACAGCCGATCGCCGATGAGGCCGCCTACCAGAAGAAATTGGAGGTCACCCGCGAATACTTGCGGCCGGATATGGAGGTATTGGAAATCGGCTGCGGGACCGGATCGACCGCCATCCTGCATGCGCCTTACGTGAAGCACATTCGTGCAATCGATATCTCATCGAAAATGATCGAAATCGCGCAAGCCAAAGCGGATGCGCAAGGCATTACCAACGTGAGCTTCGAACAATCGGCCATCGATGCGCTCAGCCTTCCCGATCTAACGCTGGATGCGGTATTGGCGCTCAGTCTTCTGCATCTGCTGGAGAACAGGGAAGAGGTGATTGCCAGGGTCTACCGGGCGCTCAAGCCGGGCGGTATTTTCGTAACCAGTACGGCGTGTCTCGGCGACACGATATTGAAGTACATCAAGTTGATCGTGCCGATTGGAAAATTCCTGGGATTAATGCCGCAGGTCGAGGTGTTCACCACAAAGAAACTGGAAGGCGACTTGATCGATGCCGGTTTCCGGATTGATTACCAATGGCAACCGGGAAAAAACAAAGCAGTGTTTATTGTCGCCAAGAAAGCGGAATAGGCGCCGCGAGTCGCGGCGGCATGGCACTTGCACATAGAAATCTGGAAAAGCGGGTCGGTACCCTCAAGCGGACGAAAAAATATATTGCTTCGCTTTTTTCCTATAAAGGGTAGAGACGCCTTTTCGTTCTTTTCGTTGGCGATATAATCTGCGCCGGGTGCGGTTCCCGTGCGCTGCGAATCGGCGATTCCTCCCTTGTGGGAACCAAACGCCGTATCTACCATTCATAACCATATGTCGAAAAAAAAGCGAAAGTCCGGAAAACGGAAATCCGGGGTCAAGGCCCCGGAGGCAGGGCGTCGTGTCGAGGCGCGCGCGGCGAAGAGCGGGGGCGAGGCCGCCCCCAAGGGCGGCCGGCGACCGGTCGACAACCTGTTGTTCGGGCTTGTCCTGGCCGGCATCGCGCTGACCGCGTACCTGACGTTCGTCGCCTGGTTTGGCGAGTTTCCGGCCTACTGCGGGGCGGAATCCGATTGTGCGCTGGTGCAACAGAGTCGCTGGTCTGTGTTGCTGGGTGTTCCCGTAGCGTTGTGGGGTCTGTTGACTTACGCGCTGCTTGCGCGGCTCGTGTGGCGCCTGCGTTCCCGCCCGAGCGCCTGGCGCATGGCGCTGGCCGTCGCTATCGTCGGCGCCGCCGTGAGCTGGTATCTCACCGGCGTCTCGGTTTTCGTGATCGAAGCGGTGTGTGTCTACTGTCTCGCCTCTTTTGCAATTATCAACGCGCTGCTGGTGCTGTTGCTGGTGCGCAGGCCGGCGTATATGCCCGAACACGCATGGTCGAAATCGTTGCCGGGTCCGGTAGGGGCTGCCGTGGTGGTCGTGTTCGCTATGTTCCTGCACTTCAGCGGCCTGTTCGATCCTGCCGTGGGGCCGGAGAAGCCGTATCTGAAGGCGCTTGCCATGCACTTGCGCGATTCGGGCGCACGTTTTTACGGCACGTACTGGTGCCCATCCTGCCAGGAGCAGAAGGCCTTGTTCGAGGCCTCCGTTGACCGACTGCCCTATGTCGAGTGCACACCGAACGGGCGCGGGGGTGCGTACAACTTCGCCTGTATCGCGAACGACATCAGCGACTATCCGACCTGGATCATCGACGGCAGGCGCCTGACGGGTGTGGTCTCTGTCGCCGAGCTCGCCACCGCGACCGGCTTCAAGTGGTCCGGAGATAGAACACGGAAAGAATGAATGGCGGCATTTCGTCGCCTTGTACTACTTTGTTATACTTGCAGCATAATCCATCCACGCCCGCTGTTTATCTGTCTCTATCACCTGACTTCGTTCTACGGTTTCTCTGTTTCTCGCATAGTCCGGCTGGTTTGAGCACAATGCGGCGGCCCAACGACTAGAGGGAAATCGATGAGTGAAGCAAAAGCAGGTGACACCGTTCGCGTACATTACACCGGAACCCTCGACGACGACACCCAGTTTGACAGTTCGTCCGAAGGCACTCCCCTCGAGTTCGCCATCGGCGGCGGACAGGTGCTCCCCGGATTCGAAAACGCCGTAGAAGGGATGAGCGTCGGCGAGAGTAAGTCGGTAAGAATCGAGGCTGATGACGGTTACGGTCTTCGTCACGAGCAGCTGATTCAGGAAGTGCCCAAAAGCGCCCTTCCTGATGATTTGACGCCGGAGTTGGGCATGCAATTACAGGCCAGCGATCCCGAAGGCAGGGTCACCAATCTGACGGTCACCGAAGTCGGCGACGAGTCCATTACCGTGGACGCCAATCATCCGCTCGCCGGCAAGGCGCTCAACTTCGATATCGAGCTGGTGGAGATCGTATAGCCCGGACGGGGGGAGAACTCCCCCGGCTCAGCGTCGGCGGCATCTCGTGTGGCAATGAAAGACCTGACCCCCCGAACGCGCAGATTGTTGAGCGTTGAATGCCGTGAGACCCGTTTACTTCGTGCTGGCGTGGTGTTTTTTCGGCTTGGGCGCTGTCGGAACCGTCGTGCCCGGACTGCCTACGACCCCGTTCATGCTGCTCGCATTGTGGGCTTTCGCCAAGAGCTCGCAGCGCTTTCATGACTGGTTGTATACGCACAGAATCTTCGGTCCGCCGCTGCAACAATGGCGCGACCATCGAATCATCCCGCGTAAGGCGAAGCTGCTGTCGGTGGCTACCATGGTGGCCAGCTTTGCGTTCTTGGCGTTGTTCACCGGGCTCGCGCTGTGGCTGAAGACCGTCATCGCCCTGGTGATGGTGTACGGCGCGTGGTATATCCTGACAAAGCCTTCCAGCTTACCTGGCGAAAACATCGACTATTAGCAAAGAAAACAGTTCGTTCGATTCCGAGGGGTTCAGGCCCAAGATTGTCGATGGCGGATAGACTCATTTGATGTTATACTAAGCATCAATTGAATTCTCCCGGTGTGTACCCAGATGGTCAGAGCCCAGGATATCGCGGAGGTGCTTGGCGGCGTCGAGGTGTTGGGTCGCCCGATCCAATCGATGATGGATCTCGACGACGCGGTGGCCAACGGTATCCCTCGTCCCGCTTTCGACGCCCTGGTGGAACGCCTTGCCGAGGAGCTGGACGAGATCACGCGGGTCAAGCTTCGTTATCGCATCATCCCGCGCGCCACCTATCAGCGCTCGCGCACCCTGAACACGCAACACAGCGAAACCGCGGAGCGCCTGGCGCGGATCTATGCCATGGTGCACGCCGCCTGGGAGGATCCGGGCGCGGCGCGCCGATTCCTCATGACGCCGCATCCGGAACTCAAGGACAAGACGCCGCTCGACGCCGCGCTGACCGAGATCGGAGGGCGCCAGGTGGAGGAGATTCTTGAGCGCGCGAAAGCCGGCCTCCCGGTCTAAGGAAACGCTGACCGCGTTTCGCATCGCCCACGCCGGTCATCCCATATTTGACGGCGGCGGTGCGTACAAGTACGGCAGCCGCTGGTGTACACCGGGCCGCTACATCGTCCATGCCGCGTCGACGTATTCGTTGGCGGTGCTCGAGAATGTCGTGCACTGGCGGTTGTCCGCGTTGCCCCCCGGTCAGCGCTACATTCAGATTACGATTCCCCCGTCGGTGTCGCGCATCACGCTGCGTGCGGAAGCGCTTCCCGGTTGGGACGACTATCCCTACGGGCCCAGCCAGGGGCACGGCGACGATTGGTACGATCGGTCGGCGAGCGCAGTGCTGTTTGTGCCCTCGGTAGTGTCGCCGTTCGAATGCAATGTATTGTTGAATCAACGCCACGAGGAGTTCGTTCGAATCAGGGCGACGGATCCGGAACCGGCGGTGCTGGACGAGCGCTTGTTCGCATCGGCGGAAAAGGACTAGCCGCAGGTGAACATTCCGTGGTACACGGCGAACAATTTACTTAATTCCACACCCGGCAGAGTCCGGGAGAAAGCAGACAACGGTATACTTTCGTTCGCTGTGCGTCCGCATTCGGGACCGCGCGGGTAGCGACTCCGGCTGTTGCGCACGCCACTTTAAACCCTCTACATGGAGCGAGTTATTCTCACCTGCCTATGAACATCACCCTCGACCAGGGCATATTGTTTACCCTGATTATTCTCATTTTCGTGTTCCTGCTCTGGGGGCGGTTTCGCTACGACCTGGTGGCGTTCGCGGCGCTGGTGATTGCCTACCTGGTGGGCGTGGTGCCCAAGGACCAGGTGTTCACGGGGTTCGGCCATCCGGCGGTGGTAATTATCGCCCTGGTGTTGATCGTGAGCCGCGGCCTGTACCTCTCGGGCGCCATCGAGGTGCTGGCGCGGACGTTGATCGATGCGTCGCGCAGCGTGCAGGCGCACATCGGCATCATGGCTTCGATCTCGTCGGCGCTGTCGGCGGTGATGAACAACGTCGCGGCGCTGGCCTTGCTCATGCCGATGGACCTGCAGGCCGCGCGCAAAGCCGAACGCAGCCCGGCCTTAACGCTGATGCCGCTGTCGTTCGCATCCATACTCGGCGGTATGGTGACCCTGATCGGTACGCCGCCCAACATCGTCATCGCCACGTTCCGTGAAGACGTGCTCGGCGAGTCTTACCAGATGTTCGATTTCGCGCCGGTGGGTATCGTGGTGGCGATCGTGGGGGTGATTTTCATTGCCCTGATCGGCTGGCGGCTGATCCCGGTGGAGCGCAGCAAGAAGAGCACGGTGACGGAGCTCGAAGACCTCAAAGGCTATCTCGCGGAATTGCGGGTGCCCGAATCCTCACCCATCGCCGGCAAAGCGGTGCGCGAGTTGGATGACCTGGCCGAAGAAAACGACGTGCAGATCCTCGGGCTGGTGCGCCGCGGCAAGCGCCTGCCGGGCGCGGCGCGGCGCGAGGTGGTGCGCAAGAATGACCGCATCGTGGTGGAGGGCGGTCCCGATGCCATCGAGCAGTTCGCGGGCGCCGCCAAGCTCAAGTACACCGACTCGGACAAGTCGTCGAAGGCCACGTCGGGCACCACGACGATGATGGAGGTGGCGGTGCCGGAAGGGGCGCGCATCGCCAAGCGCTCGGCTATGGACTTGCGCCTGTTGTACACCCGGGGGGTGATCCTGCTCGGCATCTCGCGCAAGGGGAGGCCGATTCACGAACGCCTGCGCAAGGCGCGCATCGAGCCGGGCGACCTGCTGTTGCTGCTCGGGCCGGAGGAGAGCCTGCCGGATGTGGTGGAGTGGCTGGGCTGTTTGCCTTTAGCGCCGCGCGGGCTCGAGGTAATCCAGCGTGGCAAGGCAGGCGTCGCGGTGGGTGTGTTCGCGGCCGCCATCGCTTTGGCCAGTTTGGGCTACGTCTACCTGCCGATGGCGCTGGCCGCGGTGGTGGTGATTTACATCCTGCTCGATATCGTGCCGCTGTCCCAGGTATACGAGGCGATAGAATGGCCGGTGATTGTGCTGCTGGGTTCGATGATCCCCCTAGGCGCAGCGCTGGAGGCCAGCGGCGGCACGCAACTGATCGCCCGCGCGGTGGTGGATTGGACGTCGGGCCTGCCGGTCATCGCGGTGCTGGCGATCCTGATGATCGTGACCATGACGTTGTCGGACGTGCTCAACAACGTCGCCACCGCGCTCATCGCCGCGCCCATCGGCGTAGACGTTGCCCAGCGGCTCGGCGCCAATCCCGATGCGTTCCTGATGGCGGTGGCGGTGGCGGCATCGTGTGCCTTCCTGACGCCCATCGGGCACAAGAACAACACCATCATCATGGGCCCGGGCGGCTACAAGTTCGGCGACTACTGGCGCATGGGCCTGCCGTTGGAGATCCTGGTGGTGATAGTCGGTGTGCCGATGATCGCCTTTGTCTGGCCGTTGTGAGTGCGGGTTAGCCCGCATATTGCATCAGCTTCCCGGAACACTGCTGTCCCGTTAACTTTCACAGTAGGGCTATTTGGTTGTGGGCGTTTTGATAGTCGGGTGGAGGTTTACCCTGTAGCAAGGCCATCAGGTC
>CAMYKW010000027.1 GCA_947259175.1 uncultured Gammaproteobacteria bacterium
TCCCCAGGTGATCGAGGCATGGTCAAAACTGTTGCACAAATGCAGCACCGCTCGCCTGTTTCTGGCAAGTACCGCGATGAAATCGATACACAATCGAGAGTGGCTGAAACAGGGTTTCGCCAAGCGCCGCGTCGACCCGCAACGCATTGAAGTCCATGGCCCCGCTGAACACTTTGCCTATCTCGAATACTATAACCAGATCGATATCGCCCTTGACGCCTGGCCCTACAACGGTGGGACGACGACCATGGAGGCCATCTGGCAGGGGGTGCCGGTACTGGCCATCGAGGGTGATCGCTGGGCGGCGCGCACCAGCCAGTCCTTGTTGCGCAGAACCCATTTGGGTGAATTTGTCAGTGCAACGCCCCGGGCCATGATCAAACTTGCGTGGCGTCTGGCAAAAGACAACGATACGCCTCAACGGCTGCGCTGTATTCGGCAAGAAATGCGATCCAGACTGGAACAGTCCTCCGCTTGTGATGCCCCCTCTCTGGCGCAGGCAATGGAATCCGTTTATGAGCAGGTATTAGAGGCTGGATACCAAAGCAATTCATCCGCCGACAGCCATTCGCAAACAGGGGTCCCAAAAGGGGTCGGTGACAAATGAGAATTATTTGTCACCGACCCCTTTCAACTGGACCCCTTTCAACTGCCTTTCAACTACGGTTAATCGAAGTATCGGAAGTATTGGATGAATCGCGACTGCAAGCCGCCTTCGCAGAAGAGTTTGAATGAATCGCGTTTGCAAAGCGCTGCCACATTCTAATCATTCGCCCATTGTTGTTGATGTTCCCGCAGCTTTGGCGCGAGTGCCGTTGACGTATTGCTGCGGCGCAGCATGCCAGGGACCCTGAAAACAGGGCACAATTAAGCTATGCAGGATCGATACGGACAACGACGGGCTTGGGCGGCCAGCGGGTTGGCGGCGGTGTTTGCGCTGCTGCTGCTGACCGCGTTTCTGATGGTCGCCAATCCGGACACCGCGGCGCGGCTGGCATGGGCGCAGCTGGTGCTGGTGGTGGCGGGCGCGGTGCTGGCGGTGCTGGCCGCGTGGGGGCAGCGCGAGGCCGGCGCGGACGGCGCGCAGGCGGTCGGGGAGGCGTACGGCGATTCGTCGGCGCAGCTTGCGCAGGATCTGAAGCGCCTGAGCGATCAAGCGGCGGCCAAGTCGGCGGATGCGGGGCTGGTGCCGCGGGCGGCGACGCACCTGGTGCGCAAGGCGCGGTCGCTGGAGCTGCTCTACGATGTGGCGGCGAGCATTAATGTGTCGCGGGATCTGGATGACCTGTTGACCCGCTCGATCCGGGTGTTGAAGGAGGTGGTCGGCGCCCACGCCGGCAGCGTGCGCCTGGTGGAGGGCGACGGTCACATGCGCATGGTGGCGAGCATCGGCAGCGACGCGGATGTGGTGGAGCTGAGGCAAAAATACTCCGCGAGCGCGCAGACCATCGACACCGGCGAGCGCGGCGGTCTCGAGGACGTCACCTATTTCCCGCACCTGGGGTTGATCTCGGTACCGCTGCCGTACCGCAACCGCACCCAGGGGGTCGTCGACCTGTATATCGACGACGCCACGTTCGTCGACCGTGACGACGTCAAGGCACTGTTGACCAGCGTCGGGCGGCACCTGGGCATGGCCATCGAGCGCCACAGCCTGGATCACGAACGCGAGCGCCTGTCGCGCATGGAGGAGCGCACGCGCATGGCCCACGAGCTCCACGACTCGCTGGCGCAGACCCTGGCCAGCCTGCGCTTCCAGGTGCGGGTGTTGGACGAGACCCTGCACCAGGAAGACGAGTCGGCGGTGTGGCAGGAGATGGAGCGCGTGGAAAACAGCCTCGACGAGGCGCATACCGAGCTGCGCGAGCTGATCGCGCGCTTCCGCGCCCCCATCGACGAGGACGAACTGGTCCCCGCCGTTGCTAAAATGATCAAACGCTTCGAAAATGAGACCGGCATCACCACCTTCCTGCAAAACGAATGGGCCTACTCGGAGCTGCCGCAGGATCTGGAGGTCGAAGTCATTCGCATCGTGCAGGAGGCGCTGGCCAATGCGCGCAAGCACAGCCAGGCGCACGCCCTGCGGGTGTTGTTGCGCAGCAATGCTGTAGGTGAGCATCGCGTACTGGTGGAGGACGACGGCATCGGCATCGGCATCGACGGCGCCCCGCAGGGGGATCAGGCCGGCGAGCACATCGGCTTGATCGTGATGCAGGAACGGGCGCAGCGCCTGGGCGGCGAGCTCAAGATCGAGAGCGAACCCAATGAGGGCACGCGGGTGGAGCTCACCTTCCACTACCCGCTGGCGCAACCGGATATAACTGTTAAGAGTGCGGCGTCGTAGACCATGAAAGTATTGATTATTGATGACCATGCCCTGTTTCGCAGCGGGCTCGAGGGCCTGCTCGCGCACCGCGGGATCGAAGTGGCGGCGATGACCGGCGACGGCGACGAAGGCCTGCGGCTCAGTGAGGAACTGGAGCTGGATATCATCCTGCTCGACCTGCGCATGCCCAAGATGGGCGGCATCGAGGTGTTGAAGAAGCTGCGCGAGCGCAACGTCACCACGCCGGTGGTGATGCTGACCACCAGCAGCGACGAGCGCGATCTGGTGGAGTCGCTGCGCTGCGGCGCGCAAGGCTATCTGCTGAAGGAGATGGAGCCTGACGACCTGGTGGTGGCGCTGCGCGACGTGGTCGCCGGCAAATCGGTGGTGGCGCCGGGGCTCACCGACGTGCTGGCGCGGGTGGTGCGCCAGGGCGATACCGACAGCATGGCCGAGGCGTCGTCGCCGTTCGACGACCTGACGCCCCGCGAGCGCGAGATCCTGTGCCATCTGTCCGAGGGCCAGAGCAACAAGGTGATCGCCCGCAACCTGGGCATATCCGACGGCACCGTGAAGCTGCACGTGAAATCCATCCTGCGCAAGCTGGACGTGCACTCGCGGGTGGAGGCGGCGGTGATGGCGGTGGAACAGGGCCTGTCGCATAAGTCATGACGTGTGCTGGACTTTGACATCCGCGGGGAGTAAAAACGGCCGCATACACGTGAAACTGCTGGGAAACAAAGATGTCTAATCCCCCCGAAATCAACCACGCCACGCGCACCGAGATCGAGTCCGCCGTATACCGGAAGATGATCGAACACCTGCGTAAATACCCCGAAGTGCAGAACATCGATCTGATGAATCTCGCCTATTTCTGCCGCAACTGCCTGTCGAAATGGTACCGCTCCGCGGCCGCGGAGCAGGGCATCGACATCGATTACGACCAGGCGCGGCAGATCGTCTACGGCATGCCCTACGCGGAGTACAAACAACGTTATTCCAAGGAGGCCTCGCCGGAACAACTCGCGGCGTTCGAGGAAGCCGAGAAAAAGGCCACCGAATAGACCGCCCGCGGGGACTGACCAGACCATGACCACCGCCGCCGCCAAAGCGCTACTCAACGACGAGCAACTGCTGCGTTACAGCCGCCAGATCTTCCTGCCGGAGATCGACGTCGAGGGCCAGCAGCGCCTGTTGCGCTCCAAGGTGATGGTGCTGGGCCTGGGCGGTCTGGGCTCGCCGATCTCCATGTATCTCGCCAGCAGCGGTGTAGGCCAACTGGTGGTGGTCGATCCCGATCAGGTGGAGCTGTCTAATCTGCAACGGCAGATCGTGCACAGCAGCGACGCGCTGGGCATGGAGAAGGTGGCGTCCGCCAAGCGCACCCTCAACGGGCTGAACCCGGATGTGGACATCGTCACCCACAACCGCAGGCTGAGCGAGGCCGAGTTGATCGAGGCGGCGCGCGGGGCCGATGTGGTGGTGGACGGCACCGATAACTTCGACGCCCGCTTTACCATTAATCGCGCCTGCCATGCGGCGGGTAAGCCGCTGGTGTCGGGCGCGGTGGTGCGCATGGAGGGCCAGGTGTCGGTGTACCGTTTCGACCAGCCGGGCGGCCCGTGTTATAACTGTCTGTACCCGGAGTCCAACACGGCGCCGGCCGGGCAGGGCGAGCGGTCGAGCTGGCAGAATTGCTCGGAGACCGGTGTGCTCGCTTCGGTGGCCGGCATCATCGGCTGTATCCAGGCCACCGAGGTCGTCAAGCTGTTGCTCGGGATCGGCGAGGTGTTGAGCGGCCGGTTGCTGTTGCTGGATGCGCGCACGATGGAATGGAACACCGTCGGTCTGCGCAAAGACCCCCAATGCTCGGTCTGCGGGACCGAGTGAGGAGAATCACGATATAGTAGACCCAAAGCGGGAGCGGTTTTCGCGATCACCAATAAAGCACCGCCGATGAGCGGTGCGGCGCGAGGACCGACCCTTTAGCCCAACCACCGCAAAGGAGGAAAGCATGCTACGAGCGCTACAGCTGGAGCCGGAGAAATGTACCGGTTGTCTGCAATGTGAGATGGCCTGTTCGTTTGAAAACGAGGGCGTTTTCAACCCGGCCAAGTCCCGCATCAAGGTGTTTAATTTTCACGACCAGGGGCGATTCGCGCCCTACACCTGCACCCAGTGCGACGAGGCGTGGTGCATGCATGCGTGTCCGGTGGAGGCCATCGTGGTCAATCAGGACACCGGCGCCAAGGAGGTGCTGGATTCGGTTTGCGTCGGCTGCAAGGTGTGCACCATCGCCTGCCCGTTCGGCACCGTCAACTACAGCCACGATTCCGGCAAGGTCATCAAGTGCGACCTGTGCGGCGGCGATCCGTGGTGCGCCAAGGCGTGTCCCACCGGGGCGATCACCTACGTCGACATCGACAGCACCGGTCTGGGCCGCATGCGCGCCTGGGCGCAGCAGGGCGTGCCGTCGGCGGCGAGCTTCAATGCGCCGATGGAAAAAGACGTTCAGACCTACGGCCAGGCACAATAGAAGGAGGGCAACGACATGGCATGGGCGAATAAAGTATTACGCGTGAATCTGACCGAGGGTACGGTTTCCGACGAGCCATTGAATATGGAATGGGCGCAGCAATACCTGGGTCAGCGCGGCCTGGCGTCGAAGTACCTGTTCGAGGAGATCGATCCCAGATGCGATGCGCTGGGTGCGGACAACAAGCTGATCCTGACCACCGGCCCGTTGACCGGCACCATGGCCTCCACCGGCGGGCGTTATTCGGTGGTGTGCAAGAGTCCGTTGACCGGGGCGATCGCGTGTTCCAATTCCGGCGGCTATATCGGTGCGGAGATGAAGAACGCCGGCTGGGACATGGTGATCGTCGAGGGCAAGTCGCCAAAGCCGGTGTATCTGTACATCCACAACGACGACGCGCAGCTGCTGGACGCATCGGCGATCTGGGGCAAGTCGGTGTGGGACGCGGACCGCATCCTGCACCAGACCCATCAGGACCCGCTGATCCGCATCTCGCTGGTCGGGCGCTCGGCGGAGCAAGGCTGTCTGTACGCGGCGGTGATCAACGACCTGCACCGCGCCGCGGGGCGTTCCGGCGTCGGCACGGTAATGGCGTCGAAGAACTTGAAGGCGCTGGTGTGCCGCGGCACCAAGGGCGTGGGCAACGTCAAGGACCCGCTGCGCTTCATGCAGGCTACCGAGGACGGCAAGCGGGTGCTGCGCGAGAACGCGGTGACCGGCCAGGGCCTGCCGCAATACGGCACCCAGGTGTTGATGAATGTGATCAACGAGGCCGGCGCGATGCCGACGCGCAATATGCGCGAGACCCAGTTCGAGGGCGCGCACAATATCTCCGGTGAGGCGATGCACGAGCCGCGCAAGTCCGACGGGCAGCCGAATCTGACCACCAACGCCGCGTGCTTCGCGTGCACCATCGCCTGCGGGCGCATCTCGACCATCGACAAGGAGCACTACACCATCCAGAACAAGCCCGAATACTGGGGCAATTCCGGCGGCCTGGAGTACGAGGCGGCGTGGGCGCTGGGTTCGGATACCGGGGTGGACGACCTGGACGCGCTCACCTACGCCAACTTCGTGTGCAACGAGGACGGATACGATCCGATCTCGTTTGGCGCCACGGTGGCGGCGGCGATGGAGCTGTACGACCTGGGCGTGATCACCCAGGAGCACACCGGCGGCATCGATTTCAAATTCGGCTCCGCCGAGGCCCTGACCCAGGCGGCCGAGCTGGTGGCCACCGGCGAGGGCTTCGGCAAGGATCTCGGCCTGGGGTCGAAGCGCCTGTGCGAGAAGTACGGCCGCCCCGAGTTGTCGATGACGGTCAAGGGCCAGGAATTCCCGGCCTACGATCCGCGCGGCATCCAGGGCATGGGTCTGGCCTATGCCACCGCCAACCGCGGTGCGTGTCACCTGCGCGGCTACACCGTGGCCTCGGAGATCCTCGGCATCCCGGAGAAGACCGATCCGTTGTCCACCGAGGGCAAGCCGGAGCTGGTCAAGGCGTTCCAGGATGCCACCGCGGCATTCGATTCCAGCGGCCTGTGCATCTTTACCTCGTTTGCCTGGACCCTGGACGACGTCGCGCCGCAACTCGACGCCGCATGCGAGGGCGAGTGGACCACCGAGAAGCTGCTGGAGGTCGGTGAGCGGGTGTGGAACCTGGAGCGGCAGTTCAACCTCGTCGCGGGACTCACCAGTAAGGATGACACCCTGCCCAAGCGGCTGTTGGAGGAGGGCGCCAACGCGGGACCGGCCAAGGGCAAGGTCAACGAGCTCGGCAAGATGTTGCCCGAGTACTACACGGTGCGCGGTTGGGACCAGGACGGCGTGCCCACCGCGGAGACGCGGCAACGTTTGGGCTTGGCCTAGGAGGGTGGCATGCGACACATAGTTATCGGTGCCGGCCCCGCCGGCGTGGTCGCCGTGGAGCATCTGCGCGCCTTTGATCCCGAGGGCCAGATCACCCTGATCGGCGACGAACCGGAGCCGCCGTACTCGCGCATGGCGATTCCCTACTATCTGATCAACCAGATTGACGAGCGCGGCACCCATCTGCGCAAGGATGCCGGGCATTTCGATGCCCTGGGCGTGGAGGTGCTGCAGGCCCGGGTCACCGCGGTGGACACCGCCGCCAAGACCCTGAGCCTGGCCGCCGGTGACAGCGCTGCTTTCGACAAGCTGCTGATCGCCACCGGGTCCAGCGCGCTGACGCCGATGATTCCCGGGGTGGAATCAGACGGCGTGTACCGCTGCTGGACGCTGGCGGATGCACGCAACATCGTCCGCCTGGCGCAGCCGGGCAAGTCGGTGGTGTTGATCGGCGCGGGATTCATCGGCTGCATCATCCTCGAGGCGCTGGCGGCCAGCGGCGCCGACCTCACCGTGGTGGAGGTCGAGAACCGCATGGTGCCGCGCATGTTGAATGACACCGCCGGTGGCCTGATCAAGAAATGGTGCGAGGACCATGGTGTGAAGGTGCTCACCTCGACCAAGGTCGAGTCCATCGACCAGGGTTCCGGTGACCGTCCGTTGAACGTGGTGTGCGACAGCGGCGAGGCGATCGCCGCGGACATGGTGATTACCGCCACCGGGGTCAGCGCCAACACCGGTTTCCTGAACGACAGCGGCATCGATGTGGATCAGGGTGTGGTGGTGGACGACTATCTCAACACCAGCGCCGACGACGTGTACGCCGCAGGCGACGTCGCCCAGGGCAAGGATTTCTCCACCGGCGGCTTCAACGTACAGGCGATCCAGCCCACCGCGGTGGAACACGGACGCATCGCCGCGCGCAACATGGTGCAGGGTAATCATCATGCCCACCGCGGCAGCGTGAACATGAACGTGCTGGACACCCTGGGGTTGATTTCCAGTTCGTTCGCGATGTGGATGGGCGTGGACGGGGGCGACAGCGCGGAGGTGAGTGATCCCGGCCGTTTCCGCTACGTCAACCTCCAGTTCCAGGACGACAGGCTGGTCGGCGCGTCGACTCTCGGCTTGACCGACCACGTCGGTGTGTTGCGCGGGTTAATCGAGAGCAAGGTCCGGCTCGACGGCTGGAAGGAAAAACTGAAACAGGACCCGACGCGGCTGATGGAGGCCTACATCGCGCGCACCCAGGCCCTGGGGCATAACGCGTATGTGAGATGAGGATTACGCTGAAGTTGTTCGCGACCCTGGGTGATCTGCTGCCGGAGGGCGCCAAGGCCAACACCTTGGAGGTGGAGGTGCCCGAGGGTGCGACGCCCCATCAGGTGATCGATCAATTTCAGGTGCCGCGGGCGATGGCGCACCTGGTGCTGTTGAACGGCGTCTACGTGGACGTCGCGGACCGCGACAAGCCGATTATCCACCCCGGCGACGCCATCGCCATCTGGCCGCCGGTGGCGGGCGGTTGAATGGGCGGCCGCGGCGCGGACCCGCAGGAGGTCCGCGTGACCAAGGACATGGCGCTGTCCCACGCGGATTTCTTCCGTGTGCTGCCCAAGCTGCTCGACGGACGCAGCTATGAGATCGACGGCCGCACGGTGCGCATCGCGGTTGGGCCAGGGCGCATCGAAATCCGTTTGTCCCCTGAAGGCGGGCGGGCGATGGGCGCGTTGCGCCTGCCGCGCACCCAGGTCGAGCTGCGCTTTCGCGGCTGCCCGTCGCCGGCGGTGCAGTCGTTTCTCGCCGAGTTCGATTTGCGCTACCGCCGCGGGGGCGGTTAAATAAGCGTGGCGCAGGGGGCGCGTGGAGACCTAATGAAGGCAGGCAAAATACAAGACCAGTTGGGGCGGCCGGTGCGGGATCTGCGCATCTCGGTGACCGACCGCTGCAATTTCCGCTGCGTGTATTGCATGCCCCGGCAGCAATTCGGCGCCGGCCACGCGTTCCTGCCGCGGCGGGATCTATTGAGCTATGAGGAGATCACCCGGGTCGCGCGGGCGTTCGTCGGCCTGGGGGTGAAGAAGTTGCGCATCACCGGCGGTGAACCGCTTATCCGCCATGAATTGCATCACCTGGTCTACGAACTGGCGGCGATCCCGGGGGTCGAGGACTTGAGCATGACCACCAACGCCTCGCGCCTGACGCGGGAGATGGCCCACACGCTGAAGGACGCGGGCCTGAAGCGGGTGACCGTCAGCCTCGACGCGCTGGACGATCGCACCTTCATGGCGATCAACGACGTGGATTTTCCGGTGGGCAAGGTGCTAGCAGGGTTGGAGAACGCCGAGGCCGCCGGGCTGGCGCCGATCAAGGTGAACATGGTCGTCAAGCGCGGCGTCAACGAGCACAGCATCGTGCCCATGGCGCGCTTCTTTCACGGCACCGGGCATATCCTGCGCTTCATCGAGTTTATGGACGTCGGCCACAGCAATGGCTGGCGGCTGGATGATGTGCTCCCCGCCACCCAGGTGGTGGAGCAGATCAACAGCGAGCTGCCCATCGAGCCGGCGGATCCCAACTATCGCGGCGAGGTCGCGAGGCGCTGGCGCTACCGCGACGGCGGCGGTGAGATCGGCGTCATCTCATCGGTGACCCAGCCGTTTTGCCGTGAATGCGCCCGCGCCCGCTTGTCCGCCAAGGGTGATTTGTATACCTGTCTGTTCGCCACCGACGGTCATGACTTGCGCCATCAGATCCGCGACCGGCGGCTGTCCGACGCCGAATTGCAGGACCACATCGCGTCGATCTGGCGACGCCGTGCCGACCGCTATTCACAGATCCGCACCGAGCACACGGTGAATCTGCCCAAGATCGAGATGTCTTACATCGGCGGGTAGCGCTCGCAGGGTTCACACAGATCAAAAAATATCGGGCAAGTGCCTGTATGTAGGAGCGCCTTATAAGCGCGATTGAATGATTCGCGATTGCAGACCGTTCCCACGGGCTGACGTTCGCGGTTGCAAACCCCCACAGGAAGGTGCCGCGCGCTCTCGGTGGTAAAAGCCCCTCCCCGGGCCGTCATCCTCCGGCCCCGACTATGTCATCCTGAAGCCCAACGGGCTGAAGGATCTTTGTGTGGGGATTTTATCGGGCAGAAAGCTTCTTCGCGTTGCTCAGAACGACACAATCGCACTCAATGGTCCCCGACCCTGTTGTATTCAGCTCTCGGTTTTACTTGTCCAGCAGCCGCGGCATCAGCTCCACCAGGTTGCACGGCCGGGTGCGAAAGTCGAGTTGTGGGCTGATGAGTTTGTCCCAGCCGTCGGCGCAGGCGCCGGAGGAGCCCGGCAGGCAGAAGACGTAAGTGCCGTTGGCGACGCCGGCCACGGCGCGCGACTGCAGCGTCGACGGTCCCACCGAGTCGTACGAGAGGACCCGGAACATCTCTCCGAAGCCGTTGATTTCCTTGTCGAAAAGCGGTTTGACCGCCTCCGGGGTGCCGTCGCGGCCGGTGATGCCGGTGCCCCCGGTGGTGAGCACCACCTGGGTGGCGTCGTCGCCGATCCAGTGCGATACGGCGGCGCGGATGCGATACACGTCATCGGGGATGATCTGTTTTTCCTGCAGCCGGTGGCCGGCTTCTTGCAGCCGGTCGATCAACAGTTTTCCGGACTTGTCGGTGGTTTCGTCGCGGGAGTCGGAAACCGTCAACACCGCAATATTCAGCGGTATAAATTTACGATCGCTCATAGCGGGGTACGGTCAGGGTCAACCAGGGAAGCGTGTGACCTTCGTCGCGCGGCTGCGTTTGAAAGCCGGTTCGACGTTGACGAGCTTGCCGCCGACCAGTTGCGTGTGGTGGTCGGCGATCGGCGTGAGTCCGGTCTGGTCGTGGCTGGCGACGAGGATCGCCATGCCCTCGTTGCGCAGCGCATCGATCAACTGGTAGGTGCTGATCCGGGACTGTTGATCCATGTTGGTGGTCGGTTCATCCAAGGCCAGCACCGAGGGGTTCACAATGCGCGCCCGTGTCAGCGCGACGCGTTGCTTTTCACCGCCGGACAGGGACCGGGCGTTGCGGTGCGCGAGATGGTCCAGGCGCGCCCAGCGCAGCGCGTCGGCGACCGTGTCGTAGAGGTGCGCCCGCGGCTCCTTGTGCAAGCGCAGGCCGTACGCGATGTTCCGCTCCACCGTGGTGTCCAGCATATAGGGATCCTGATGCAGATAGACGAGGTTGCGCTGGATTTTTACGCGCGCCTTGGACCACGACAGGACCGCGTCCTTCACCTGCACCTTGGCGCTATCGGGTTTGACCAGGCCCGAGACGATTTTCAACAGCGTGGTTTTGCCCGCGCCGTTGTCGCCGGTGATCAGCATGCATACGCCCGCGTTGACGACGAACTCGTCGATGTTCAGCAGCACCCGGTCGCCGAAGCGTTTGGTCACGTGACGGAAGTGAAATAACGGCGTTTTCATGCCTGCATCGCCAAGCGGTGTCTTAACGTGGATAGTGAATAGTTGAGCACCAGGGCCAACACCAGCAATACGATCCCCAACGCGATGCCCTGGGCAAACTGGCCTTTGCTGGTTTCCAGGGCGATGGCGGTGGTGATATTGCGCGTGTAGTTGAGGATATTACCTCCCACCATCATGGAGCAACCCACCTCGGCGATGATCCGACCGAAGGCGGCGATTACCGCGGCGAACAGGCCGTAGCGCACCTCGTGCATCACGGTGAACATGGCGCGCAGCGGGGGCGCCCCCAGGGTGTAGGCGGTCTCCCAGACGCGTTGATCGGCGGATTGCAGGGCCGAGTGCCCCATGGCCACCAGGATCGGAAAGCTGAGCACCATCTGCCCGAGCACCATCGCGGTCTGGGTGAACAACAGCTTGAGATCGCCGAACGGTCCGCTGCGCGACAACAGCAGATACAGGGTCAGACCGACCACCACCGCCGGCACCGCCAGCAGGGTGTGAAACAGCGACACCAGGGTGCGCCGTCCGGGAAACTCGAAGTGGGCCAGGGCGTAGGCGGTGAGCAGCGCCGGCGGCGTGGTGTACAGGATCGCCTGAAACGAAACCCCGAAGGAAATGCTGATGATAGCCCAAAGCTCCGCATCGCCGGAGACCAGCAGGCTCAGCGCCTTGAGCGATGCGTCGGTGAGGCTTTCCATCAGTTAGCGCCCGCCAGCGGAAAGAATAGGGTCTCGCCGTTGATCGTGAAGTTCTTGATGATGTCCTGACCTTGTTGGGAGGTAAGCCACTCGATGAGGCGCATCGCGCCCCGGTAGTTGATGTCCTCGTAGCGCTGTGGACTTACCGCGATGATGCCGTAGCGGTTATACAGGCGTTGGTCGCCGGCGACCAGTAAAAGGAGATGCGTCAGGGTGGGCTTGTGGGCTAGCCAGGTGCCGCGATCGGTGAGGGTATAGCCGTCGAGTTCCTCGGCCATCTGCAACACCTTGCCCATGCCCTGACCGGCTTCGCGGTACCAGGATCCGCCGGGTGTGATTCCCGCCTGCCGCCACAGCCATCGCTCACGCTTGTGCGTCCCCGAGTCGTCGCCCCGCGAGACGAAGGGCAGTTGCGCTTTTTGAATGCGGTTCAACGCCGCCAATGCGTCTTTCAGGCCGCGGATTTTCGCGCCGTCGGTATGCGGCCCGATAATGACGAAGTCGTTGTACATCACGTCGCGGCGGTTGACGCCGTAGCGGGCGCTCACAAACTCCATCTCGTCCTCATAGGCGTGCACCAGCAGCACATCCGCGTCGCCGTCGCGCCCCATGCGCAACGCCTTGCCGGTGCCGACGGCGATGACGTGGACCGGGTAGCCGGTTTGCTCTTCGAACGGCGGCAGCAACTGGCGCAACAGGCCGGAATTGTCGGTGCTGGTGGTGGTCGCCAGCCTGATCGGACGCTGGGCGGCGGTTGCCGGCGGCGTCGATAGGGACAGCATCAATGTGACGACTATTAAGCTTACGCCAATCGCATTGCGCACGCAGGGGCTCCGGTAGTATGGTTGTTGTGATCCGATCATGTTTACCGGTGAAAAGGTGGTAATGCAAGTCCAATTGCGCGAGCAAGAATTCGATCCCTGGCAGGAGATCGCCGACCATCAGGTGCAGCACCTCGGCGCGGCCGGCAAATGGGGCGCCACCGCGGTATTCGTCGGCACCATGCGCGATGATAACGAGGGCGACGCGGTCACCGGCATGACCTTGGAGTATTACCCGGAGATGACCGAACGTCATCTGCGCGCCATTGCCGAACAGGCGATGGCGACATGGGACATTATCGATGTGCTCATTCTTCACCGCGTCGGCGACGTCGTGCCGGGTGAGCCGATCGTGTTGGTGACGGTTTGGGCCGCGCACCGGGCGGCGGCTTATGACGCCAACAGGTTCATCATGGAAGACTTGAAATCCAAGGCGCCGTTCTGGAAAAAAGAACAAACCGCGGCCGGCGCGCGCTGGGTGGAGCGCAATACCCCGGGTTAGTCCAGCTACTATTCATGGCACGTGGTTGAGACACCCGCAATTTTAGTTCAGTGAAAATGCGACTCAGCCCATTGGTGCTGCTTGCCGAGAATCGTAGCTGGGTTAGCGCGCAGTCCGGCTTCCTGATGGAGTTGTCGTCATCTGGGATCTCGGCGGATATGCGGCTTAGACGACTTCGCTGAACGGTAACACCTGCACCCGATCGCCGGGCTCCGCGGCTTCCGCTTCCAGCGGTAGCACGATAAAGCAGTTCGCGTCGGCCATCGACCTGAGGATGCCTGAGCCTTGAGGACCGGTCTTGTCCACTACCAGCTCACCGTCATCGTCCTGGGACAACACGCCGCGCTGGTATTCGGTGCGGCCCGCTTTCTTGCGCAGCTTGGTCGTGCAACGCGCCTGCAACAACAGCGGGGGGGTATCGGTTCCGCCCTGTAATCGCTTAAGCGCCGGCTGCACGAACAAATAGAATGTAACCATCACCGACACCGGATTGCCGGGCAGCCCGAAAAAATACGCGTCCTTGATCTTGCCGAACGCCAGCGGCCGACCTGGTTTCATCGCCACTTTCCAGAAATCGATCTGTCCCAATTGTTCCAGAGCCTCCTTGACGAAGTCCGCCTCACCGACGGACACCCCGCCGGAGGTGATCAACACGTCGGCGCACGCCGCCCCCTGCTCGAAGGCGTTGTAGGTGTCCTCGCGGGTATCGGCGACAACGCCCAAGTCGATGAGCTCCACGCCGAGACGGGTCAACATGCCGTACAGGCTGTAGCGGTTGCTGTCGTAAATCATACCGGGCTCCAGTGGTTCGCCGATCGACCGCAGCTCGTCGCCGGTGGAGAAAAATGCCACGCGCACGCGACGCGTCACCACCACCTCGCCGATGCCCAGTGAGGCCAGCAGTCCTAGGTCCGCCGGCTGCAAACGGTGACCCCGGCGCAACACGGTATCGCCCGCGGCGATATCCTCGCCGGCTTGACGCACATTCTGACCCGCCCGGTGACGGTCATCGATGCGAATGCCGTCCGCGGTTTGTTCCACGTGCTCCTGCATGACCACGGTATCGGTGCCCTGCGGCATCACCGCTCCGGTCATGATGCGCACGCACTCACCGGCGTTTACCGTACCCTGAAATTCATGCCCGGCCCACGAGGTGCCCACGACCTTCAGTTCCCGGGTGCCGTCGTCCGGCAGTGCGTCGGCGTGCAATGCATAGCCGTCCATCGCGGAATTGGTATGGCTGGGGACGTCGATGCGGGAGCGAATGTCCTTAGCCAGCACGCGGTCCAGCGCCGCGCGCAGATGAATTTTCTCGAAACCGCGGACCGGCGCTACGGCCGACTGGATGCGTTGTGTCGCCTGCTCAGACAATAGAGATGCCGGATCGTAGTCGTCCATGCAACTGGCGGAGGTATCGATGGTAGCCGAGTTCATGATGGGTGCTGTATCGCTGACTAGGGCAGGTCATTGTAACATTCCCGCCGCCCGCGGCCGCTATCGGTGGTTCTGCGGCGCGGCAGCGAGGCGCGGAGTGTGAATCCGCAGGACATCCTCCCCGGCGAGGTTGGCCGGATGCCCCGAAACGCAACGATGTCTCAGGGAAAGGGCAGTACGGAGTTATCTGCGGGTGCGACGAGGCGTGGCGGGTCAGCGGCGGCGCCGGTACCGGCGCTAGTCCAGTTCGTCGATTGATTTCGGGGCGCTGATGTAGTGGCCCTGGGCGTAATCCACCCCGAGTTCTCCGAGCATGTCCAGGGTCTCCCGCGTTTCCACGAACTCGGCGATGGTCTGTTTGTCCATGACCTTGGCGACTTCATTGATCGATTTGACCATCGCCTTGTCGATGGGGTCTTCCACGATGTCCCGCACGAACAAGCCGTCGATCTTGATGAAATCCACCGGTAACTGTTTCAGGTAGGCAAACGAAGACAGGCCGCTGCCGAAGTCATCCAAGGCGATGCGGCAGTTTCTTTCTTTGATTTCCTGAATAAACCGCGAGGCGCTGGACAGATTCGCGATGGCGGCGGTCTCGGTCACCTCGAAGCAAATTTTGTGCGCGGGGACGCCGGTGCTATCCAGTTTTTCCAATACGAAGGCCAGAAATTCCTCGTCACCCAGCGAATGCCCGGAAAGATTGATGGAACAAAGGAACAGCCCATCGACATGACGGGGTTTGCTTTGCAGCCAGTCCAGGGCGCTGCCCACGACCCAGCGGTCTATACGCACCGAATACTTGTACCGTTCGGCGGCCGGCAGGAAACTTCCCGGCAGGACCATACGGCCTTTTTCGTCCTCCATGCGCACCAACAGCTCGTAATGTTGCTGACCGGAATCGCCGTCGCCGTCTACCGGCACGATCGGCTGGTAAAACAATCTGAACCGGTTTTCCTCCAGTGCGCAGTTGATCTTTGCGATCCATTCGATTTCGCGATAACGCCGGGCCAGCTCGGTGTCGTTTTCCTCATAGATGTGGATACGGTTGCGACCGTCGTCCTTCGCCGCATAGCATGCGGTATCAGCGGCGCTCAGCACGCCGGCAATGCTTTCGCTGGTTTTGGTGATGGGTACCAGGCCGATGCTGACCGCGATGCTGAAGCTGCTCTCTCCCCACAAGAACCGATAATCCACGATCGCCTGTCGCAACGCGTTGGCGACCCGGGTCGCTTGATTCAAGTTGCAACTTGTCATCAAAACCGCAAACTCGTCGCCGCCAAGCCGCGCCAGGGTGTCTTCCCGGCGCACGCAATCCTGAAGCAGTGCGCCCAGTTGGCGCAACAGTTCGTCGCCGGCGACATGGCCGCAGGTGTCGTTGATGATCTTGAACTGATCGAGGTCGAGATAACACAATGCGTGTTCCGAATCCTCCCCGCGCGCCTTCTCCAGAACGGACTGCAGCCGTACCTCGAATTCGCGCCGGTTCACCAAACCGGTCAGCGCGTCATGGGTGGCTTGATAGGAAAGCTGCTCGGACAGGGTATGGGCTTCCGTGACGTCCTCGCATACCATCAACATCGCCTTGGCGTCTTTTTGGGGATCTTCTCCGTCAATCACGCTTGCCGAGGCGCGTATCCAAATGTGCGTGGCGTCCTTGTGACTCTGACAGCTTTCCCAGCGGTGCACGATGTCCGGCGTGGCGAAGCAACTCTTGATGTGCTCCATGGCCAACTCTTTCTGTGGGTCGATGTACAAGTCCAGTACGTTGGTGCCGATCAACTCGCTCACGGAATAACCGAGGTGTTCCGCCCCGAATCGATTCACCGAAAGAATCTGTCCCTGCTGATCCAGGGTGAAAAACATGGAAGGTGTGTCGTTGTACAAGATGCGGTAACGCTCCTGGCTGCGCAGCGCTTTTTCTTCGGCATGTTTGCGTTCGGCCACCTCCGCGCGCAACGCCCGGTTCGCGTCCAGCAGCTCTCCGGTGCGTTCTGCGATGCGTTGCTCCAGTAGCTTTTGGTCCTTGCGGATGAGATCCTGGGTGGTCTTGTGCGAGAGATGGGTCTTGATCCTCGCGACCAGGACGGAATAATCGATGGGACGGGTGATGTAGTCGTTGGCGCCCAGCTCCAGCGCCTTGACGACGTCGTCGATGTCGTCCTTCACCGTCAACATCAGCACCGGAAGCTCGGTCTCGGAATATTCCCTGCGTATCGCCCGCAGCACGTCGATGCCGCTCATGCCCGGCATCAGCACGTCGAGAATGATCAGATGAAACTCTTGCTTGGCGACGCAGTTGAGCGCTTCCTTGCCGCTGGCCGCCTCGGTAACGCGGTAATTGGGATGGGTGAGCAGGGATTTCAATACCGAACGGTTGGTGGGGACATCGTCCACCACCAGGATATTGCACACCTTATCGTCGGAAGAAACTCCTTCAGTTAAATCGATCGGTTGCAGGTGGCTGCTCATGTGGACGACGGTACACGGTATAACAACAGCGCACTATTGCAGTGAGAAATCAGGGGCATACGCCGGGCTTCTCAGGTTCGCGAACAAATCGGGTTTGATTACTGGAGTATAGCGGTTATATGTGTTCACGCAAGCGCCATGCCTGTCGCGACGCGCCGACTGTATGCACCCGTTTTGATCGGGTAAGGCCCACCGCGTCGATATATCAATAGAGGATGAGGCATCGATCATCCGGCCGGTAAAAAAAGCGGGCGCCAACGAATGTTGGCGCCCGCACGCCGACTGGCTGATCTTGATGACGTCAGGGCAGTGTCAATGATACATCCGCCGCTACAGGCCTTTGGTTTTCTGGCCACGCATGATGAACTCCATGTGTTTGAGATCCGTGTTGTTCAATTCCAGAGCGGTATCGGCCCAGATTTCAATGGACCCCTTCAAGTCCTCGTATTTGATTGCCGATGATGCGTTGATCATACGGCGCAGGCCCCATTCCCCATTGGCCTGTCTGGCGTGCCGCTTGATGTAATCCCACACCGCGGCCTCCCCGCGACCTTCTTCGGCAAGTACGTCGATCAAATCCATTTCGTATAATTCTTCCGCGGTGTAGGACCGGCCGCTTTGGATGAATCGCTCGGCCTGGATGGGCGTTAGACGCCGCGACAGCAACTGGTAGGCCCCCATGCCGGGAAACATGTTGAAAATTGCCTCGGGAAAGCCCATTTTCGTGCCGCGTTCCGCAATCACCACGTTGGACGACAACGCGGCCTCCAGTCCGCCGCCCAATGCGGTTCCTTGAACGAGTGATATCGTAGTCACCGGGAGATCGTAGTTGGTCGCATTCTTGTATACGAGGTCGATGCATTTCTGACCGAACTGAACCAGGGCGTCACGATCGCGGTTTTTTATCAGGCCGGAGATGTACTGCAAATCACCGCCAAGATTAAACACGCCGGGGATCTCGGACGCCAGCACCTGGTAGCGCAGGCGGTCTTTGCTGCCGTTCGACAGTTCTTGCCGGATTCGTCCCTCGATATTAATTTGTTCACTGCGCAACCGCGTCAGCAAGTCCGGTACGATCTTGTTCGGACAAGACTCGGCGAACGACATCCACAATACACCGAGGGTCTTGTCATAATTCGTATTGATGAATTGTTGCTGTCGCTGCCGGGTGAGCTGCTCGATGGCGCCTGGGGTGAGGTGTGTCGGACGAATCGGCGCCTGCGGCCATTGTTTCGGGATTATTGTCGACATTGCCAAACTCCTTCGATGTCATGTTTTATTGAACAAATCATACGGAGTTTTACGCGACGATTTCCATGCCGCCGATAAGCGGTACTTCTGGCAGGTATTAGTGGATTTTTACCATTTACAATGCTGCGTCATTAGGCCAAGATGACTGCCCACATTACCAACCAACACACTAAGCTTTTACCCACATCGATTATGCTCATGGATCGCGAAGTCAATATGAAGTCCCGGCCGATGGACCGCGCCGGTATCGAACAGCGCGTTATGCGCATCGTCAAGGAGGTACTCGTGATTGACGAAGAGACCGTAGACCTGGATGTCTCGATCACCGAACAACTTGCCCCCGACTCCCTGGATCAAATGCGTTTGTACATGGCGCTCGAAGATGAGTTTCAAGACACGATTCCCGAGGATGAAATGGAACGGATCCATACGGTGCGGGACATCATCAAGTCTATCGAGACGAAGCACGCGGGCATTTAATCTTTAATGCGTCGGGTAGCAATCACGGGTGCGGGATGCCTGAGCGCGCTTGGGGGTGACGCGGAGGAATTCTGGAGCAATTGCCTGCGCGGCAAATCTGTCGTTGCGGAAATTCCGGACGCCTGGAGTTATTATTCAAAGTTGAAGTCCCGCCTGTGGTCCCCGTTGCCGCCGATAGATTACAGCGCCCGCGGACTGTCCCGCGTCGAGCAACTGCAGCTCGATCCCGCCGCGCAGTTGACGATATGCGCCGCGCAAGAGGCCATTGAACGAGCCCGGTTAGTCACGGAGCTGAAAGACAAAAAGAGCAACCGATTTGCCATACGCGATATCGATCCGCTGCGCTTCGGCGTGTTCATGGGCACCGGCGTCGGCGGTTTGCACAGCCTGCTCGAGAACCATTGCCATCCGGTCGTGGCGCGACACAAGTCCGAACTGAAGGAATTGCTGGATGCCGGGGATATTCCCGCTCATGCGCGGACTGCGATTACGTCGGTGATCGATCATATGCCTCACCCGAAGCGCGTGAATCCATTTGTCGCCTCGATGTTCATGCCCAACGCATTTGCGGCGGCATTGGGACTCAAGTTTTCGCTCCGGGGCATCAATTCCACGTCTGCCGGCGCGTGCGCCGCGGGAACCATTGCCATCGGTAAGGCATTCAGGGCGATACGCAGCGGCAGGGTCAGCCTGGCGCTGGCGGGCGGCGCCGATTACCTGGCGGATAGCTACGGATATATCTTTCGCGGATTCGACGCCGCCGGTACCTTGGTCCGGGATTGTGAAGAACCCGAACGCGCGAACCGACCGTTCGATAACAAACGTTCGGGATTTCTTTGTAGCCAAGGCGGCGCCGCTGTCTTGGTATTGGAGGATCTGCAGCACGCCATGGAGCGGAGGGCGCCGATGGTGGCGGAAATCATTGGCTACGCGGAATCGTTCGACGCACACAGCATGATGAGCCTGGAGCCGGGCGGGAAGCAGATAGAGCGCATGATCAATGCGGCGCTGGATGACGCCGGAATCACCGCAACTGATGTCGATTACGTCAACGCCCACGCGACCGGCACGCAGAACAACGACGCCATCGAAGCCAGGATGTTGCGCAGAGTGTTCGGCTCGTCGGTGCCGGTAAACGCCACTAAATCATTGACCGGCCACGTCGTCGGCGCGAGCGGGGCCCTGGAGGCGTTGGTTTGCGCGCTGAGCCTGAAACATCAAACGACCCACCGGTGCCTGAATCTGGATGATCCGGTTGAAGACCTGAATTTCGTTCAATCCGCGCAGCCCCAGAACCTGTCGGTGGCGATCTCGCAGTCGTTTGCGTTCGGCGGTCATAATGCGGGCCTGATATTGCGGCGCGCCGAACAATAAGCGTTGCGCCGCCGGGGGATATCGCCGATCGTGTGTCCGGTGGCGCGGCTGTCCCTGGAGTGACACCCAGGCCATCCCTGCTATACTGTGGAAAAGCTGTGGATACCCGCGGATCCGACGAAATAAATCTAAGGTATTTCAATTAGCTAGCAGGAATGCCTCTCGCTTTTATTAAAAATCAGCTCAAGCGTTGCCCGCCAACCGATCTGGAGCAGAATTTCCTGCGCGCCGTTGCCGGCGGGCTGATTCTCCTGTATCTGTGGGGCGTGGGGGCGATCGGACCGGAATCCAACGCCGATTCACTGTTTCTTCCCCACACCATACCGGCGTACGCCTCGTTCGTGATCGGGATGCTGGCGTCGCTGGTGATATATCCCGCAGAGTCAAAGGCACGCCGCTTAGGCGGCATGTTTGTCGACCTGTCATTCATTTCCTATTTCCTCTACGGCGGCGGAGAGCTCGCCGCGCCGCTGTTCTTTGTCTACTACTGGGTGATCGTGGGCAACGGTTTTCGCTGGGGCATCCTGTACCTGTACTCCGCGATGGCCGTCAGCCTTGCGGGCTTCGGCGTCGTTTTCGTGACCAGCGAATTCTGGTTCAACCAGTCGCACGTCGCCATGGGCGTGATTCTCGGACTGATCGTAGTGCCGCTTTTCGTGTCCAGGCTGATCACGCGTTTGAACGATGCGCTGACCCACGCGAAGAGCGCCAATCTCGCCAAGACTTCTTTCCTTGCGAACATGAGCCATGAGATTCGCACCCCGCTCAACGGCGTGATCGGGATGTCGGATCTGCTGACAACCACGCGGCTGGACCGGGAACAACGCGACTTCGTGCAAACCATTCAGGCATCCGCCGGCACGCTGCTGTCCCTCGTTGAAGACATTCTGGATATCTCCAAGATCGAGGTCGGCAAGGTCGAGATAGAAAAGACGGAATGCTACATCTCGATGCTGGTTAACAACATTGCGACGATGTTGCGTCCGCAGGCCGAGGGTAAGGGGCTGTATATCAGAGTGGATGTCACGCCGGATGTGCCCGCGTTGGTGGTGGGCGACCCGCAGCATCTTCGTCAGGTGTTGATCAACCTGATCGGCAACGCGATCAAGTTTACCGAGGAGGGCGGCATAGAGGTGCGGGTGACGCGGATGGCGGGTGACGTGGCGAATGCCCAAGTGCGTTTCGAGGTTATCGATACCGGCATCGGCATTCCCCACGACGTACAGGATAAGATCTTCGAGACCTTCGCCCAGGCCGACGAATCCACCACCCGAAAATACGGCGGCACCGGATTGGGCACCGCCATCAGCAAGCAGCTGATCGAGCTGATGGGAGGTGAGATCGGGTTGCAGAGTTCGCCGGGACAGGGAAGCCGCTTCTGGTTCACATTGGATTTTGAGTTACCGTCTGCCGATCAGGTGTTGGCGAGGAGCGACGAAGTGGGTCTGGATGCGGCGCGGGTGCTGCTCATACAGTCCGACGTTCAGGATCGCCATAAAATCCGCCGCGCCATCTCGAGCTGGGTCGATGAGATCGACATCGCCAGAAACGAAGCCGATGCGTTGCGTAAATTCAGGGCATCCGCAGAGGATGGCGAACCGTTTCACATCGCCATCGTGGATCATCCGGTGAAAGGACTGGATCCGGCGGCCTTCAGCGACAAAGCAAGAGAGTGCGTCGGCACTTACCCGTTGTCGTTGATGGCCATTGCCACCCGGCTCAAGCAGGAAGAACACGACGTATTCAAACAAGCGGGTTATGAGACCGTATTGTCGTCGCCCATCGACAAAACCTTGTTGTTCAACGCACTGCACGCGTGCCGTGCATCGGTGGTCGTGGAGCACGCGCAGGTTGCCCGGCTGATCGACTATTATCCCAAGGCGGGCACCGCGGAACGGACGTTGGAAATCCTGGTGGCCGAGGATAATGAGGTCAATCAGAAGGTTATCACCAAAATACTGGAGCGGGCGGGACACCGGGTGTTCGTTGCCGGCCACGGCGAAGACGCGCTGATCCGTCTGGACCAGCGCGAATTCGATATCGCTATCGTCGACATGCATATGCCGGAGATCGATGGATTGAACGCGGTCAAAATCTTTCGTTTCACCCACACCAACCGGGCCTACATGCCGTTTATCGTGCTTACCGCCGACGCCACCGTCGAGGCGCGGCGGCGATGCGAGGAAGCCGGGGTGGACGCCTTTTTGACCAAACCGGTGAAGGCGACGCAGTTGCTGGACACCATCAACCGCGTTGCGGAAAAATCCGAGCCCTCGCCTCCGATCACCCTGCCGACGTTGCTGGCGACACAGCATGCGGCGGAAGCCGGTATCTCAGAAGAGACCTTTGATCCGCGCATGCTTCGCGAGCTGGAGGAGTTGAGCGGTGACATCCGTTTTGTCGATGAAATCGTACAGGTATTCGGACAGGACGGCGCGCGTCTGCTGGATTCCATGGATCGAGCATTCCAGGATGATCAATTTCAAAAACTGCGCGAATCGGCGCATGCGCTCAAAGGCAGTGCCGCGAACCTCGGCGCGACGCGATTGTTCGACTTATCGACGCGCATCAACGAATTGAAGATGTCAGAGTATGCTGAGCTGAGCGAATCATTGTTATCCCGGGCCAGAGAGGAATTCGACAGGGTCAAGGTCGAGCTGGACTACCATGTACGGCAGCGGAGCACGGGCGCAGTCCCCCGGAACGAATCTGTGGATTAACCCAGCGACTATTCCTGTTAGGCGCTGGAGGGACTCCAACTTCACTTCTGTGAAGTGAAGACGTAGGGGAGCCGGTATATCGCACTAAGAATAGTCGCTGGATTAACCAATTATCGGAACACACAGTGTGGCGGCATGGCCGGTCACGGCGCCGAAATCCACAACGTCCACCTCCACGCCATAAAGTTCGTGTAGCGATTCCGGGTTGATGACGTGTTTTGGTTCGCCGAGCGCGGTGAGTCTTCCATTTTTGATCATTGCCACCCGGGACGCTACATGAAAAGCGTGGTCGGGATCGTGACTCGACATGATGATGGTGATTCCAGAACGCGCCAGGCGCTGGATCGCGTTCAGTACCAGCACCTGATTACCGAAATCGAGATTCGCAGTGGGTTCGTCCATGATCACCAGTTGGGTTTGCTGCGCCAGTGCGCGCGCGATCAGCGTCAACTGGCGTTCCCCGCCGCTGATGTGGGTATACACCGCATGCGCGAGGTGATCGATCTTCAAGCTTTGTAACGCCTCGTGGGCGATCTCGTGGTCGCGCTGCGACGGTGAAGCGAACACACCGATGTGGGCGCTGCGTCCCATCAGCACCACCTCCATGACCGTGAACGGAAGATAGGCGTCGTGTTGTTGCGGCACATAACTCAGCGTGCGCGCAATGCGTGGTTGCGTCCAGCGGCCGATGTCTTCGCCGTCTATGGTAATGCCGCCACCCCGGACCGCAAGCAGCCCCAGCAAGGTCTTGAATAGCGTGGTCTTGCCGCTGCCGTTGGGACCCAGGAAGCACAACACCTCGCCGGGATTGACCGTGAGGCTGAGTTGGTCGCCCACCGGGTGATCCGGATATCCGAAGGCCAGTTGATGAACAGCCAGAGTCATTGCCAACCCCGCGTCGACCGTGCCAATAGCCACAGGAAAAACGGCGCGCCCAGCAGGGCGGTGAGAATTCCCAGCGGGATCTCCACCTCGGCGAAAGCCCGCGCCAGGTCATCGATAAGCAGCAGATAAGCGGCACCGATCAACATGGACATCGGCAGCAGCCGCCGGAAATCCGGTCCCACCAGCAGGCGGGTGATGTGGGGAATCATCAATCCGACCCAACCAATCACGCCGCTGATGGAAACCGCAGCGGCGGTAATCAAGGTGGCGGCGCCGATAAACAGCAGCCGCATGCGGCCGGTGTGGATACCCAGCGCGCGCGCCTCCTCGTCACCCAGGGACATGATGTTCATTCGCCAGCGCAACAAAACCAGAGGAATCAGGCCCAGGAATACAATGATCAAGGTCACCCACATCTCGTCACCGGTGACCGCATTCAGGCTTCCCAGCAACCAGAAGGTGATCGCAGGCAGCTCATCATAGGGGTCCGCGAGATATTTGAGCAGCGACACGCCGGCGCCGGCCAGGGCGCCCATGACCACTCCGGCCAACACCAGCACCAGCATCGGGTCGTGGCCACGCACCGCCTGGCTGATAAAGTACACCGTGAATACCGTCGCCATGCCAAACACAAAAGCCATCATCTGAATCGCGAACGTCGGTAGCGCCAGGGCGATGCCCAGAACCGCCCCGAGACCGGCACCGGCGGAGACCCCGAGAATGTCGGGAGAAGCCAGGGGGTTGCGAAACAAAGACTGGTAGGTGGCGCCCGCCGCCGACAACGCGGCTCCGACCACCAGCGCCGCCGCTACCCGGGGGATGCGGATTTGAAAAATGACGGTGTCGATCACCGGCGGCAGCGAATGCGAAGCGCCGCTCAGCCGCGCCCACAAAACGGTGATCAGATCGCGAAGCGTGACATCGAATTTGCCCACCATGATCGACACCACCACGAGACACAGCAGCAGCGCCAGCGACGCGCCGATATGGCTGTGCGTCGAATCCTGTTTGGCGTGTGTGTGATTGGCCAATTTCTTCCGCCGTTGGAGTGTGGTGCCGAGTATTACCAGGGGGCCGGGATAAAACAAGCGAAAAAGCGGTGCGTCTATTTTCGCGTGTGTGCGGTCGAACTCAGCAATCCATGGCGCAGTCCCGTCTCCCGCGCGCGCCGGCATTGGCTCTCGCTGAGCGCGGTGTGCGCAGCGTGCGTCGATTCGCGCATTAGGTTCCCTTCATCGGCGCTGTGTTCGCCGCTATCCGTCAACACGTGAAACAGCTCGTGGGCGAGCGCAATGCCGGTGTCGCTGGTGTCCGCGGCCAACCACACCGTATCGCGCAACCAGGGACGCGTGGCGGTATTGGCGCGGCCAAACGCCTCGCCGTCGAATCCAATCTCCATCGCGGTCCCGCGCACCAGGAATACGGCCGGGTTCGCCAATTTTGCCGCTTTGATCAGGGTGTCGGCGGTGCCGGCGTGGAAATCCATGAGATACGGTGGGGTGTGCAGTGGATGCAGCGTTGCGCGTACGAGGCTGATGCCACACTGCACCAGGATATCCGCTGTGGATCGCACCATCGACTGAACTTCGTCTCGCACCCACCCCGAGCCTTCCAGGACGGCGAGATCAAGTTTCAGATTCACGTCCCCGGCGGCCGGTCCCCGGTCACTCAGTGTCACTGCGGATCCGCGAATGATGCGAGCGGTATCGGCGAGCGGATCGGGAAGATATCCCACACGCACATAGTCGCGTAAACCGGCATCCCGGGCGCGTCGAAATATCGCCGTCTTTAGTGCTGCGGTGCTTAGGGCGGGATTTTCGGCGAGCAGCCGCGCGGCCAGGGCCGCGATTCGCGACACCGCATAGCTGGATCCCGAAACCTGACGGTTGCTGCCGTCGAAGTCCAGCGTGATCCGACGCTCCGCGGGCACCAGCAGATCCACCGCGACCGGTCCCCAGTTGACGCGATCGGCGGGGCGCGCGTAATCGTCCGCCGAGGTCACGGTAATCAGGTTGTCCAAGTCGAGCGCTGCGGGGTATACCGGATATCGATCGATGTTGCGCCCATTGTTGCCCGCCGAGGCAATGAACAAGATTCCCGGATGCGCCGCCGCGGCTTCGGCGAATGCCCGCCACTCGGCAGCGCGGTTACTCCCCATGGGAATCGCCGCGATGCGTATCTCGTGCCTGGCGGCGTGCAGGACTAAATCGCGCATGCGCTCCATGGCCGGCCGCGGATATCGGTACGGCACGATGCGTGCAAGCGGCGCTTCCTTGACGACTAACGCGGCGGTGCGGGTACCGTGTCGTTGAATGACAAACGCCGAGCGCGGGTTGTGGGCGTCGAACGGCCGGTCATCCAGGTCCCAAAAATCGTATCCGATCAGACGCCCATCCGCGCCGCGCGCGAGGGCCGATAATATGTCCGGCAACAGGTAGTTGACGCCCGAGTCAACCAATGCCACCCGCACGCCGTCCTGATGCACCCCGGGCGGTACCGGGGGGTTGACCGGTTCGCGGGCTCCGTTGCTCCGCAACGAAGCGTCGAGATGGACCAGTTCCAGCGCGTAACCGCCCTGGCCGTAGCGCAATGCGCGGGCGAGACGCAGCGCGCAGCCATGGTCAAAGGCGAAAAAAAACTCCGGGCGCCCTTGGGTGTCGGTCAGTTCCGCCCGCACGCCACGCAATTTTTCTCGCGGCGCAATGCGCTGCAATGTCATGCGCCGCCCTCCCGACAGGATGAACTGCCAGGTTTGACCGATAACGCGATCTCCGGCCTGTAAGGGCCCGCGCTCGACCGTAACGACTGCGGGCATTTGCCCGAGATCGTCGGCCACGTTGTCTACTGGCGTGCGGCACATGGTGGCGGCGATATCCCGCCCGAGGTGTTCCGGTCCGGATGCGGCGGTGGCCGCATGGAATCCCACGTACAGTGCGGAGAACATGATTAACCGTCGGATCATGTGTGGTTAACGCTATAATCAATCATCAGATGACACGCGGCGCAGAATACCAGCAATAATGCATGCTCGCCGCCAGAATAACCCCGATGGCATCAGATTTACTGGATTTGTTTCGCGCCCGCAGCGGTGTCGTGTGTATTGTCGGCGCGGGCGGCAAGAAGACCACGCTGTACCGTCTGGCCACCGCGCACAGCGGGCGGGTCGGGATCACCTCCACGGTACTCACGCCGCCGTTTCGCAACCGGCTGGACGCGCATGTCGTAGTCGCGGACCCGGCCGGGCTGTCCGCGGCGGTTGCCGGCGCGGCGCAAAAACACGCGCGCGTCGCATTCGCGACCCCGTGTGAAAAACCGGCGCGCTTGGGCGGGGTGGCGCCCGCACAAGTCAGCGAGATCCACGTGCGGGCGGGATTTGACCTCAGTCTGGTTAAGGCCGACGGCGCACGCTTGAAATGGATTAAGGCGCCGGGTGCGGACGAACCGGTGATGCCGCCGGCGACGACTGTCATCGCGGTGGTATCGGCACGCGCCATGGGCGTGCCGCTGTCGGAAAAAACCACCCACCGGCTGCAGGAGTTCGTCCAAGTTACCGGGGCGCGTTACGGCGAGCCGATTAGCCCGCAACAGGTGGCGCGATTGTTGACCAGTGAGCAGGGATCATTGAAAGGCGTGGGCGATGCGCGGGTGATCGCGCTGATTAACATGGTGGAGACCCCCGCGCAGCACGCCATGGCGCGTGAGGCGGCACAACAAGCCCTGGATCTCAGCGGGCGCATTGAGCGCGTGGTTCTGGCGCGCATGATTGATGGAGGGACGCATACCGGAATAAATTCAAAGCTCCGGGGACATGACATCCGATCCGGTTGAGATGGCGCCGATCGCGGTTACGGCTTTCAGGGCTCAAAGTGGCCGCGTCGTGGGACTATTAGGTTCGATGGAGAAAGCACTGCGGCTGCTTGTGCCGTGCTCTGTTTACGGAAAATCCCGCTTCCATAAATCGCTGCTACGGAAGGCAACAAGCCGAATCGGGGAGAAATACCCGGGACCGTCGCCCGCAGGGATGCGGGCGTCGAGCCTACAAGGATGTATTCACGGCGGGTCCCGGGAATTTTTCTTCGATGCGGCTCCCCACGGGACGTTACGCTTCTGATGCCGTGTTCCGTTTACGGGATAATCCGCTCCCACAGACGCAGGACGGTCCACGTGCGGCAAGGACACTGATCTCCTGCTATTCCTCGACGATAACTACGGGCTTCGCTGTTTCCCAATCGGCTCCCGCGGGGATGAATTTCTTGAAGCGCTCGGATATTCCCTCGTCGGTAAAATCGCGTTCCACCGCCAACAGCGTATTCTCCCTTCTTCTTCGGCAGCCTGCATGGCGGCGGCGAGATCCGGCGCGCCGTAGCGGTCGACGAGGTGCGCCGCGAGGTGCTCGACTACAGACCGGAAATCCGCGTCGCTGGCGGCGGTGATCGCCACCAAGGTGCTGCGTCCGAAGCTCCCGACCCCGAGAAAACCGCAGTTGAACGCCTGCAATTGTTTTCCGGACAGCGTTGCCGGATTGTGGTCGAGAAACTCGAATCCGCCGGACACCGCCCATTCCCCGGGACGCGCGGGGTCGGGGAACACCTCGACGTCGGAGTCGTCCAGTCTCACCACCCGGGGGAGTTTTCGCGGCTTCATTGAAGGCATAGCATGTCTCGTAAGCTACGCTGGATGCTGGCATAGTGCCGCGAGCGAGGCAACCGACGGCCCGATCTGATGTCAAAATCCTCTTAACACCGCAGTTTTTTCCTGACGGGGGCCGGTTTTTGAATTAGAATCGTTCCACCCAGAGGAGCGCACGATGCATTCAGCAGGCCCGATGCGGCGGGGCAACCCGCTCCAGGCATCCGTTCTGATCGTCAGCGAGGACACGGCGTTCGCAACCCGGTTGCGGCATGCGTTACGCGCCTCGTGCGCCCTGGTGGACACCGCGCAAGACCTCCGGCAAGCTGATGCGTTGCGCGCACGTTGTCTGTTCGATCTGATCGTGTTGGATGTTTCGCAGCGGCATCGCAGCGCCATCGACTGGCTGGCCCAGACCCGCAGCAACGGACGGCGCGGTCCGGCGGTCGTGGTCTCGGAGCACACCGATGCCCGTCTGGTGCTCGATGCGATGCACGCCGGCGCGCAAGACTTCGTTGAGAAATCGTTTGGCACCCAGGCGCTGGTCGATGCGGTTATTCGCATCCTTCCTCCCAGTCATAAATCCACCGCGCCGGCGCCGGCCAACGTGGACGAGCACATCGAGGCTCTGGTGGGGCGATCGCCCGCGATTCAGGATCTGCGGGAAAAAATCATACGCCTTGCGCCACGTTCATCCGTGATCTTGATCCAAGGTGAAACGGGAACCGGCAAAGAACTCGTTGCACAAACCCTGCATGAACTCAGCGACCGCGAAGGAGAGTTTGTGCCCATAAACTGCGGTGCGCTGTCGCCGGATATTATCGAAAGTGAATTGTTCGGCCATGTGCGCGGGGCGTTCACCAGCGCATTCAATTCCCGTGAAGGACTTTTTCATTACGCGCGCAAAGGGACTTTGTTTCTCGATGAAGTTTCCGAGATGCCCTGGGAGATGCAGGCCAAGTTACTGCGTGCGCTGGAGGAACGCAGCGTCCGGCCGGTGGGCGCCAACCGTGAAGTCGAGATCGACACCCGGGTAGTGTGCGCGTCGAATCGCGACCTGTCGGAATCGATGGCGGCGGGAAAGTTTCGCCATGACCTGTATTACCGAATAAACGTGATCGCGCTCTCTATACCACCACTGCGTGAGCGGCCTGAGGATTTGCTCGATCTTGCGCCCTACCTGTCCCAGGCAATAGCTGTCGAGATGGGCATAGAACCCTTGAGTTTCACTCCGGAGGAGCTCAAGAAATTACAAAGTCACCCCTGGCCGGGGAACGTGCGTGAACTCAGAAACGTGATCGAGCGCGCGATGTTGTTGGGGCACACTCCCGGCGAGTGCTGTCAAACGAACAGTACGGTTGCAACGGTTACCTGGCCAGCCCATCTTACCCTCGCCGAGGTCGAGAAGAGGCATATCTTGAACATGTTGAACGAGGCGGGCGGTAATAAATCCGAGGCGGCCAGGCGGTTGGGGATTTCCCGCAAGACCCTGGAGCGCAAGGTCAAGGCGTGGAATGGCGAACACGACGCACAGCGTTCGCGCTGATTCCCGCAGATCCCGGAACGAAGATTCGCAACGATTTTCATCAGGTGGAAAGGTATGAACGAAGACAAGTTTAATTTAGAAATGCGTTCGTTTCTCAAACGGGTTGGGATTACCTCCCAGCGTGAAATCGAAAAGGTGGTGCGTGATGCGCTCGACAGCGGCGCGTTACAGGGCAACGAGCAGATCGCGGTAAAAGTAACGCTGGAAATCATGGCTCCCGAATCGAGTAAAACCATCGAGGGTACGATCTCGCTGGAGTAATACCGCCAGGAAACGGCCCCATGCCCCATGCCTCATCCCGGCGGCTGCCGTACCTGGATTGATGCGTACCTACCATGCGCAAACAACGGTGCCATGGACACAGGCTCAGGTCTACGCGCTCATCGCCGATGTCGCACGCTATCCCGACTTCCTCCCGGGTTGGCGCAAGGTGTCGGTGATTCGCGCGAGCGAGAATCGAGCCGAGGTATCGCAGGAAATCGGCATCGGTCCGGTGTCGCTGAAATTCATCTCCGCCGCGGTATTCTGTCCCCTCGACAAGATCACTATCCGTTCACGAGCGGCTCCGTTTTCGCACTTGCACCTGTGCTGGACCTTAGCCGCGGCGGAACCCGGTTGCCGCGTGACCCTGCTTATCGAAGCGGCTTTTCGATCCCGGCTGCTGGCGGGATTGCACGGCAGGATTCTGGAGTCGCTTGCGCAGCGCATGTTGCGCGCGTTCGAGCGGCGGGCGTTTGCGCTGTACGGCAGCGCGGACCCAGCGGATGTAAAATCGCCGTCAGGCTGACCAAACGATCTGACCGCAGTTGTCGAACCTATATCCGCCGAACACCGCCGCTAATCGCCGGCATTCCGGGCCGTTGAGTTGTTCGATCAGTTTTTGAAACAGCGTTCTGAAAAACACCCCGCGATCCAGCGCGAGGTCATAGGCTTCCCAACCCACCGGGATGAAATCCAGGCCGAATTCGTTTGCCAGGCTACGGGGGCCGGGGCCTACGTCCGCTTCTTCGCGGTTCAGGTGTGACGCTACATCTCGTTCCGAGAGTACGCGCGCGGTTACCCGCAGCCGCGTGGGATCGACCTTGTGTCGGCTGAATAACTCACGCAAATAACGCTGGGCGCCGGCGCTGTCATGACGCATGACCCAACGCGCCTGACTTTCAAATAAGCGGCCGATGTCCCCGGCAGCTTCGATCAGCCCGGGTGACACTACCAACCCCTGTTCGCGTTCGAACGCACGTACCAGCACCCAGTTCTTATACGGCGGGTATTGCCTCACCAACGCGGCGTGCCGCCGGGTGCTCTCCTGTGCCGGTCCCCAGCGCACACCGCAGACATCCGCACGTTGCCGCGCGAGGAGCGACAAGCCGAGTTCAGTGCCGGTATTCGTATAGCTGACCAGCGCGTGTCCCTGCATCTCGTTGACGATGTGAGTGATTGCGTGCTGAATCAAACTGTCGTCACTACCGGTCACCACCAGGCGGTCGGTTAACAGCCCGCCGTGACTCGATTCCATCAGCCAACGATCCACCAGCTTGCGCGGAAACAACCACTTGCCGGTAACCTTGGTGCCCGGGATTTTTCCCTCGCTCACCAGCGCGTACACCTTCTTGGTGTTGATGTGCAGGTAGTCGGCGACTTCCTTGACGCTCATGAACTGTCTCAGACTGACGTCGGCTCCGGGGCGTATGGGTCGCACTTTGCTGGAAGATCGAAGGGCATCGCGATCCATGCTTCAAGTACCGGTTTTTTCATGCGGCACGCCGCGCAGGCTGCGCGGATTGTGCTCGGGTTTGGCGTCGAACTGAACTTGTCGATGGCCATGATAGACCAGGAAATGCCTGCCTTTGGCGCGTGCAATCATCACCACGCCCAGATCGCGGGCCAACTCCAGGCCCATGTGAGTAATGCCGGAGCGCGACAACAGTACCGGAATTCCCATGTGGGCAGCCTTCATCACGATCTCGGAGGTCAGCCTGCCGGTGGTGTAGAAAATCTTGTCGCCGCCATCGATCTCGTCGAGCCACATACGGCCGGATATGGCATCCGCGGCGTTGTGGCGGCCGACATCCTCGACGAACATTAACACCCGGGTGTCGTGACACAAAGCGCAACCGTGGACCGCGCCGGCTTTTTTATAGAGTTCGTTATACGCGCTGATCGATTTCAACAGCCCGTATATCGTCGATTGACAAATCATGACTTCCGGCAGACGCACGTCGTACAACTTGTCCAGGGTGCAGCTGAACACCGTTCCCTGGGCGCAACCCGTAGTTACGGTGCGCTGCGATGACTTAGCCTCCCAATCGACGATCCCCCGGCCACTGGCGGTCGCTACGTCAACGCGTTCACTTTCCCAGTCCACGCTAACCGCAGTGATTTCCGTAATGTTTTCGATCAATCGTTGGTTACGCAGGTAACCCAGGGCGAGTTCTTCCGGTTGCGTGCCCAGGGTCATCAGCGTAACGACTTCCTGCCCGTCGACCTTGAGGGTGAGTGGAAATTCGCCGGCGACGCTGAGTTGTCGCCGCTCGCCATGCTCGTCGATGGCGAATACCTCTTGGGTCGGCGTGAGACCGGCGTCGGTCATCTTCGGTCGGTGCGTGGCTGATGTGGACATGCCGTGGATTTAAATTAAGAAGTTGGCGTAGAACCGTGCAATTTTCGTTCCTAACCCCAGCAGTATCGCGAAGCTTGAGCAATAGGATGTAAACAAGCAGTCAGCGCGAGCGCAGCGCCGGGAATCTACGCCGCAAGAGGTGCCCCAGCCGGCAGCACAATCGGGTCAAATTGACCCGACATGGTTAAAAGTGTCGTACCCGAAGTGACGCAAGCGGCGCTGTCGCGAGGAAATCCGCCGCTTGTCGGCCTGGTACGGTAGTTGCCTCTAGTAAGTTGGAACCGCAACCGTAATTTAGCGCCGCAACGCGCGGTCGAAGAGTTGACATGCCCCAGGATACGTTGCCATTTCAACCCGAGGCGCAGCCGAAAGGTGGGTACCGGTTTCCGGTATCGGTCATCGTCGAGCGCCGGGAAATCAAACGAGACCGCTGGTCGTTTCCCAGTTGGGAGGCGACCGGAGTGGTGGCCGGAGAGCGTTTAGGCAGCGTTGCGGCCAAAACACCGATCCACAGCGACGCGCAACGTCAGCACTTTCTCTGGAGCGGCCTGACCTTGGAGTTCTTCCGCGATGAGACCGAGAGTTATTGGCACAATTTACAGGGCAGTCGGCCATCGCTGTTCGTAATTTGCCGCGAGGAGCATGAAGACGATGATGACTCACTGGAACCCTACCTCGTCACCGCCGATCCCCATGAGGCGGACGCCTATCTGGAAACCGAGGGCACGGTTTTCGCCGTGCCTATTCCGCCGGATCTGTATCAATGGTTGGAGCGATACGTGATGACGTACTACCGGCCCGGGGAACAAAAGAAACGAAAACGCAAGCGCTGGCAGGAGGGCGAGCACCGTGATCAAGCACCCGCGCGTGGACGACGGCACTGACAACCACGAAGATTTTCGGCAACGTTGGTCGCGCCGCAAGGCGGCGGCCGGCGGATCGCACGAACCCGAGTCCGTGCCGGAACCACAAGCCGCGGACCCGGCGCCGTCGCCGGAGCCACCGGCAAAGACTGACGCCGATATGCCCGCGGTTGAGTCCATCGACGAATCGACCGACATGAGCGACTTCTTTTCTCCGCAGGTGAGTGACAAGCTGCGGCAGGTGGCATTGCGAAAACTGTTTCATTTGCCGCAGTTCAACGTCGTTGATGGACTCGACGATTATGATGACGACTTCACGGCCTTTGAGGCGCTGGGGGAAATCGTGACCGCGGACATGCGTCATCGGATGGAGCTGGAACAAGACGAACGGGCTGCTTCCGAGGCCGCGGACGTATCCGGGGAGAATGCCCTCGAGGACGAAGGGCGAACCGCGGCCGGGGAATCCGGGGAACAGGACCAGGCGCGCGAGCAAGCGGCAGAAGAAGAGGCGCGCGAAGCTATTGCGGATGCACATGATCCAGATGCACACGATTCATCGGTAGAGAACGATGACGAACACCGAGACGCCTGACAGCAACCCGGACGCAGCGGCACTGCCGCTGCCGGCGCACACCGTGGACGGCGCGGCGCGGCGTGAGGCGTTACAAGAGCACGCGCAGCGCCCCCGTTTCCAGACCACCGCGGTTGCCTACGTGTCCAGGGGTGTCGCGTTGGTGATCGGTGAGCGGGAACCGGCGCTACAGGCGGCCGCTCAACTGAAACAAGGCGGTCTCGACACGGCGGTGCTGATCGAAGCATCCGATGACGACGAGCGACTGTCGGTAAACATGACCGACGGCGGCATAGTCGCGGCACGCGGTGTAATCACCGAGTGTAGCGGTCATCTCGGTCGTTTTGTGGTGCGCGTCGCGGGCAAGCAGGGGGCGATTAATCTGGCTCGCGAACTACAATTCAAACGCGATGATTTCGATCTGGTGCTCGACCTGAGCCGGGTACCGAACATTGATGTGCAGATTCCGCCGCCGGGATATTACGCACCATCCGGTGGGGCGGCACTGAGGCGCGCGTTGGACGCGCTGCCGGAGATGGTCGGCGAATACGAGAAACCCAAATATTTTTCATACGATCCGGACATCTGTGCGCACGGCGAACGCGGCTTGGCAGGTTGCCGCCGCTGTATCGACGCCTGTCCCACCGATGCCATTCACTCGCTCGGAGAGCGGATCGAAGTCGATGCGCATTTATGTCAAGGCGGCGGCAGTTGTGCGACCGCCTGTCCGACCGGGGCGATTCGTTACGTATATCCTCCGGTGAGCCATCTGTTGGACGGATTACGCGGTCTGCTGCGCGGTTACCGCGAGCGGGATGGTGAGCGCCCGGTGGTGTTGTTCTACAGTGAATGGGGGCGCGAGCAACTGACACGCTGGAGCGACCGTTTGCCCGAATCGGTATTGCCAGTCGAAATTGAAGATGTGGGCTCCGTCGGCCTCGAGGTGTGGCTGGCGGCGCTCGCGTACGGCGCACACCAGGTTTGGCTGCTGATCACCGAGGGTATGCCGCCGGCGATCGGCGGTGCGCTCGATGAGCAGTTGCGGGTGGCGCGGGAGCTGCTCGCCGGCATGGGATTCGAACCCGGCCGGATCGTGATGATCACCTCAGCGGACGGGATTCCGGCGCAAGTCTATGAGCAGGGGTTGGCGGCATCGGCCCGCTTCGCCGGCCAGGACGACAAGCGCACCAATATCCGTCTGGCGATGGATCACCTCTATGCCCACGCCGCCACACAAAAGAAATCAGTCACGCTCAGTGCCCCGGCGCCGTTTGGCGAGATCAAGGTCAGTCGCGAGGCCTGCACCCTGTGCATGGGTTGCGTCGCCGTGTGCCCGGCGGGTGCGTTATCGGACGGTGAAGACATGCCGCGGTTGTTGTTTATCGAGGCCAATTGTGTGCAGTGCGGTCTGTGCGCCAACGCGTGCCCGGAGTCGGCGATCAAGCTCGCGCCGCGCTTTGCTTACGACGCGGAGCTGCGCGGCAAACCCCGGCTGATGCATGAGGAAGAGCCGTTCAACTGCATCAACTGCGGCAAACCGTTCGCCACCAAGAGCCTGATGGCGCGGATGCGGGAAAAACTCGCCGGCCACTGGATGTACCAGGATGCATCCCAGCGGCGGCGCCTGGAGATGTGCGAGGACTGCCGCATATCGGACTTGTATCTAAAAGACGGTGGCATCGAGGTGTACGACAAACCCGCCAACCGGGATGTGTCGGGTGGGTCAGAGTGACTGAGAGGCCGCCCATTTTCTCGTAATTACCGTTAAAGACCTGCTTTTTACCGGAGAATTAGTATGACTTTTGACCGTTATTGCTCCGAATTTTCCCTGTATTCGTGGCATGAACCGTGCAAGCCCCAAGGGACAGGGACACACGGCGATGAGTGAGGAGCACGCAGCCGTGGACGCGGTGCCTGGCGCGGTGGACGATGCCGATGCCCTGCGCGCCGGCATTTACCGCCTGCTGGCGACGCTGCTGGCGGCGCCGCCGAGCCAGGAGCTGCTGGATACGCTCAAGGTGGTGGAGGCGGGGGAAGACGATGCCCCGCTGGCCCCCGCCTGGCGGATGCTGGCGTTGGCGGCGCAACGGACGTCGGCGGCGGCGGCGGACGATGAGTACCACGCGCTGTTTGTCGGGATTACCCGCGGCGAGATGATGCCCTACGGCTCATGGTACTTGACCGGCTTCCTGATGGAGCGGCCGCTGGCGGAGTTGCGACAGGATTTGAAGGAGTTGGGCTACGCGCGCGATCCGGATGTCAAGGAGCCGGAGGATCATGCGGCGGCATTGTGCGAAACGATGAGCCTGCTCATCGATGACCAGGACACCGGATTCGGCCGGCGCAAGAAGTTTTTCGATGACCACATCGAGCCATGGATGATGCGGTTCTTTCAGGACCTGCAGTCGGCGGAGGCGGCGGAGTTTTACGGCGCCGTGGGGCTGCTGGGTGAAAAGTTTTTACAGGTCGACAAGCGCTATCTTGGGATGACGCCCCACTGATGCGCGCGCCGGCCGGATTATTTTTGAATGATGGAAGTACGTGATCACGTTGTAAGCTGAATCGATTTAACGACCCGAAAGGAGGGGACTCCAGATGAAAGACAAGGGTGTATCCATGAACCGACGCGGATTTCTCAAAGGAGCGGCGATGGTCGGCGGCGCGGCCGCGGTATCGACGCTGAGCCAGGGTGTTACGGCTGATGCCCAATCCGTCGACAAGCCGGCCCCGGCGAGCGGCGACAAACCCCAAGGGTACCGGATGACCCCGCATATTCGCGAGTACTACGAGAAGGCGCGTTTCTAGGCAGCAGCGTCCGACTCGAATCACCAACTAAGCGTGGTTTTAGAGGAGATCAAGTGATGAAGTTGATCAAAAAACGAGGCGCCAACGCCTCCACCGCAGCGCCCGGTCTGGGTGAGGCGATCGATCGACGGACGTTTCTGCGTCGATCAGGGGTCGCCCTGGGTGGCGCCGCCGTATCCGGTGCGTTACCGGTCACCATGATGCGCAAGGCGCACGCGAAGGGCGCCAGCCCGAAAGCGGGGATCGCAACCGAGATGCGACGTTCCATATGCACCCACTGTTCCGTCGGATGCGGCGTCATCGCCGAGGTGCAGAACGGGGTGTGGACGGGCCAGGAGCCCGACTTCGAGTCCCCCTTCAATCTCGGCTCCCACTGCGCCAAGGGCGCATCGGTGCGCGAGCACGGGATCGGCGAGCACCGATTGAAACATCCGATGAAATTGGTTGGCGGCAAGTGGAAGAAGCTTTCCTGGGACGAGGCCATCAACGAAATCGGCGACAAGCTGATGCAAATCCGCAAGGAATCAGGTCCCGACTCTGTGGCGTGGATGGGGTCAGCCAAGCACAGCAACGAGCAGGCCTACCTGTTCCGCAAGATGGCGGCGATGTGGGGCACCAACAACGTCGATCACCAGGCGCGCATCTGCCACTCCACCACCGTGGCCGGCGTGGCGAACACCTGGGGCTACGGTGCAATGACCAATTCCTACAACGACATGCACAACTGCAAGGCGATGATCTTCATCGGCAGTAACGCCGCCGAGGCCCATCCGGTGGCCATGCAGCACATCCTGCGCGCCAAGGAAAACGGCGCCAAGATGATCGTGTGCGATCCGCGGTTTACACGCACCGCCGCGCATGCGGACCACTTCGTACGATTGCGCCCGGGCACCGACGTCGCGTTGGTATGGGGCATGTTGTGGCACATCTTCGAGAACGGCTGGGAAGACAAGGAATACATCAGTCAGCGCGTTTGGGGCCTGGACCGGGTCCGCGAAGAGGTCAAGAAATGGACGCCCGAGGAGACCGAGCGGGTGACCGGGGCACCGCCGGATGTGGTCAAGCAGGCGGCGCAGATCATGGCCGAGAACCGGCCCGGCACCATTGTCTGGTGCATGGGCGGCACGCAACACACCTCGGGCAACAACAACACGCGCTCATACTGCGTGTTGCAGTTGGCGCTGGGTAATATCGGTAAGTCCGGCGGCGGCGCCAATATCTTCCGCGGCCACGACAACGTACAAGGCGCGACCGATCTGTGCGTGCTGTCGCATTCGCTGCCCGGGTACTACGGCCTGTCGGCGGGGTCGTGGAAGCACTGGTCGCGGGTGTGGGACCTCGACTATGAATGGGTGGCGTCCCGCTTCGATCAGGACAAGGTCGAGGGCGACAAGGGCAAGCCGGTGAGTCCGATGAATTACAAGGGTATCCCGGTTTCGCGCTGGATCGATGGGGTGTTGGAAGACCCCAAGAATATGGGCCAGAAGGACCGCATCCGCGCACTGTTCATGTGGGGTCACGCGGTCAACAGCCAGACCCGCGGACCGGAGATGAAAAAGGCCATGGAGATGTTGGATATGCTGGTGATCGTAGACCCGTATCCGACCCACGCGGCGGTGATGAACGACCGCAAGGACGGCACCTACCTGCTGCCCGCGTCGACCCAGTTCGAGACCTACGGCTCGGTGACCGCGTCCAACCGCTCCATCCAGTGGCGCGACAAGGTGATCGACCCGGTGTGGGAATCGTTGCCCGACCAGACGATCATGTACAAGCTGGCCAAAAAGCTGGGTTTTGCTGATCAGATGTTCAAGAACATCAAGGTCAACAGCGATGAACCCCTGGTGGAGGATGTCACCCGCGAGTTCAACAAGGGCATGTGGACCATCGGTTACACCGGCCAGAGTCCCGAGCGCCTGAAACTGCACGCGGAGAATCGCAAGACCTTTAATACCACCACCTTGAAGGCCGAGGGCGGCCCGGCGGACGGCGACTACTACGGCATGCCGTGGCCGTGCTGGGGCACCGCCGAGATGAAGCATCCCGGCACGCCGATCCTGTACGATCCGAGCACGCCGGTGGCGGAGGGTGGTTTGACCTTCCGCGCCCGGTTCGGTGTCGAGCACGACGGCGAGAACCTGCTGGCCGAAGGCTCCTACAGCAAGGGATCGGAGATCAAAGACGGCTATCCCGAGTTCAAGGCCGATATGCTCAAGCAGCTCGGTTGGTGGGACGATCTCACCCCCGAGGAGAAACAGCTCGCCGAAGGCAAGAACTGGAAGACCGACCTGTCCGGCGGCATCCAGCGCGTCGCCATCAAGCATGGTTGCGCGCCGTTCGGCAACGCCAAGGCGCGCACCTTCGTGTGGACGTTTCCGGATCCGATACCGATCCATCGCGAGCCTTTGTATACGCCGCGGCGCGATCTGGTGGCGGACTATCCGACCTACGCCGACCGCAAGCGGTTCTACCGGTTGCCCACCCGCTACGAATCCATTCAGTCCCAGGACTTTTCCAAGGACTATCCGATCATCTGGACCAGTGGGCGCCTGGTGGAATACGAGGGCGGCGGCGAGGAACAAAGGTCCAATCCGTGGCTGGCGGAACTGCAACAGGACATGTTCGTGGAGGTCAACCCCACCGACGCCAACAACCTCGGTATCCGTGACGGCCAAATGGTGTGGATGGACAGTCCGGAAAAAGCCAAGATCAAGGTCAAGGCTCAGGTAACGCGGCGGGTGGCGCCGGGGGTGGTATTCACCCCATTCCACTTCGGCGGTTGGTTCCAGGGCGAAGACCTGGTTGCCAAGTATCCGCAGGGCACCGCGCCGCTGGTTCGCGGTGAAGCATGTAACACCGCGATGACCTACGGCTATGACTCCGTGACACAGATGCAGGAAACGAAAGTGTCCCTGTGTCGAATCCGGCCGGCGTAAGGAGAAAAAACCATGGCACGTATGAAATTTCTTTGTGACGCTGAGCGGTGCATCGAGTGTAATTCCTGTGTTACCGCTTGTAAGAATGAGCATGAAGTTCCGTGGGGCGTGAACCGTCGCAGGGTGGTAACCCTGAACGACGGCGTACCGGGCGAGAAATCGATCTCGGTGGCTTGTATGCACTGCACCGATGCCCCCTGCGCAGCGGTGTGTCCGGTGGACTGTTTCTACACCACCGACGACGGCATCGTGCTTCATGACAAGGATCTGTGTATCGGCTGTGGCTACTGCTTCTACGCCTGTCCGTTCGGCGCACCGCAGTATCCGCAGCAGGCGGCATTCGGGGTCCGCGGCAAGATGGATAAATGCACATTCTGTGCGGGCGGTCCACTGCAGGACAACTCCAATGTCGAGTATGAAAAGTATGGCCGCAACCGCATCGCCGAAGGCAAGCTGCCGTTGTGCGCCGAAATGTGCTCGACAAAGGCGTTGCTTGCAGGAGACGGCGACATGATCGCGGACATCTACCGGCAACGGGTATTGAAACGCGGAGGCAGGCCCCAGACCTGGGGTTGGGAATCCGCCTACGGCACGACAGGATAGTGTGTGGGTGCGGGGCCGGGCCAGCGCCCGCCCCCGCTCGTTTTTTACCCGATGCAGGTCGAAGGAGATCGAGGCAATGACTAGGTTATTGAGTTTGTTCACGGGCGTCTCGCTGGCATTTATTGTCTCCGGTTGTTATGAATCGCCAAGCGTGACCTCGTATGAACCGGGAGTTTACAAGGGCGCTAAAGATCCACTAATGCAGGCCAATAAGGACCAGCGGGCGGAGACCATGAAAAAGCGCTTTGAGATGGTCCAGACCGACCGGTGAGGACGCGGCGTGCGTAACACCTGGCTGTCAGCGATGGTGATGTTCGTGCTTATGTCGGCGGGTTGTTCGCAAGTCAGGGAGCCGTGGGTTTCCAGTGACGAACAGCTTGCCGGCGAAAGGTCGCGGTCGGCGGAGCAGGCTCAATTGCTGCGCGACCGTCTGGTCGCAGGCCAGAACGACCGGTAATGAATCGGAGGCTTCGCAGTCATGAATACAAGACTTGAATCAAAAAAACGTCATGCAAGAATCATGCTCTGGAGTGCGGTGATTATCGTATTCGGTGCGATGTTCCTGCCGTTGGCTAGCTATGTGTTTACGGATACGGTGTCTGCGCGGGCCGCCGCCGCCCAGGATGCCAATCCGCGGGCCAACTACTGGCGTGCGGTGCGTGAGGGTAACCAGGGCTACACGTCATCTTCAGGCCCCTACACCACCAATGTCCTGATCCAGAACGGGGGGCAGAACTGGCGGCACTTGCGGAACGGGCCGGTCGCCAACTTCCTTCCGTGGATACTCGCGGTGATGGTGCTGGTGATCGCGTTGTATCACCTGATTAAGGGCACCCAGCGAATTGAAGGGCCGATTTCAGGAAAGACGGTGCCACGTTGGACGCTTTTTGAACGTGTCCTCCACTGGTACACGGCCTCCTTGTTCATTGTGCTGGCGATCACCGGTCTGAGCCTGCTGTTCGGACGCGCGGTGCTGATCCCGATCCTGGGTCCGTGGGGATTCGGCGCGTGGGCGGATTTTTCAATCATGCTGCATAATTATCTGGGGCCATTTTTCGTCGTCGGCGTGCTGCTCGAGATTCTTGTTTGGGCGCGTATGAATATCCCCAAAGAAGCCGATCGGCAATGGTTCAAGAAGGCCGGAGGTCTGTTCAGTGGTGAGCATGTCCCGGCGGGACGCTCGAACGGCGGGGAAAAAGTGTGGTTCTGGATGGTGGCGATTTTTGGGATCGTAGTTTCGGTGACCGGGTTGATTCTCGATTTTCCAAATTTTGAACAGTCCCGAGAAACCATGCAGCTCATGAACATCATCCACGCGATTTCTTCGGTAATCTGGGTGGCCATAGCTCTCGGTCACATGTACATGGGAACCCTGGGCAACGAGGGGGTGCTGCAGGGGATGACCCAGGGCCGCGTGAGCGTGGAGTGGGCCAAACAGCACCACGATCTGTGGTATGAGGAAGTCAAGGATCAAGCGAGCAGCGGGGACACGGAGTCCGCGGCTGAACCGGGCAGCGCCGCCAAACAACCGAGTTAGTGCTGCGCCGCCGAGCTGAATTTGCGCCGGGCGCACTTTGGTGCGCCCGGTTTTTTTATTCTATAAATCGAATATGATTGAATCATTAACCCTGCGCGGTTCTTAAACGCCAATCCCGCTGCATGAAACGATTCCCCGAGCCCATACGGCGCGCCATGCGCGCCAGCGGCGCCGCGGCCACCTGTGTGCCGGTTCAGATAGACCACGGACGTTGGGAGAGCGCGCTGTTCATCCACGTGGCGGGCCCCGAATGCAAACAGGACCGCTACCTGCTGAAACGCGCGACCACGCCGACGCCGGCCTCCTTGCAGTCGGAATTCTTGTCCCACGAGCGGGCCGCAGTGGTGCTGTTCCGCGTGCAGGCGCTTACCATACCGGACGACCCGCTGGCGTTCGAAATCCTGCTGACGCCGGGGAAGGTGTCGAGCCACTATGAGTGCCTGAAATTGTTGGCGCAACAAGCGCGATTGTGCTGGTTTTTTGGTGACACGGATTACCGTGTCATCCAGGCGCTTGATCAAGAGATCGGCGCCGAACAGCACAACAACTTCGAAACCCTGGCGCGCGAGGCGTTTGCCCATGACAGTGTGCTGCGAATGGCGGGCAAGTACGACGCCGATGCGGCGGTGGCGGAAATCGTCTCGCATTATGCATTGCGCCGGGGAGTTGCACGCGCTGCGGATACAATCGAACATTGAGCGATGCCTAAGAATCACCTGCATTGTAAAACCCAGCTAAACGCACTGATCCTGTTTCTCAGTGTGGTGCTGCTCATTCTGGCGGGATCTATGCGGGTGTCCGCTTCAGAGGCTGATTCAGCCGGCCCGGGCAGCACCCGTCCCGGTTCCGGGACGGGCAACGGCAAGACCGCGCTGATGCTGGCGGCGCGCAATCGGCAACTGGAGCGCGTCGCCGCGCTGCTGCAAGCCGGCGCCGACGCCGATCGCGCCAACGCTAACGGCGGGACACCATTGATGTATGCCGTGCTCGGCGGCGACCCGCGGATCGTCAGATTGCTGCTCGACCAGGGGATCGATTTGAATGCCCAGGCGGACAACGGCTGGTCTGCAGTGATGATTGCGGTGGCGAAAGGATATGTAGATGTTTTGGCCATGCTGTTGGACGAAGGGGCGGACCCGACCCTCGCGGATGTCTATGGCTGGACACCGTTGATGCGCGCGGGATTCGAGAACCGGACTGCGGCGTTGCGGCTCCTGCTCGCGGATGGCCGGGTGGACGTCAATCGCCGGGGCGATAACGGTATTACCGCACTGCATCTCGCGGCAACCCAGGGTCACGTCGAGATCGCGCGGCTATTGATGGCGCACGGCGCCGATCCGCAGATCAAGGACAACTATGACCGCACCGCCTCGCAGATAGCGATGCAGCGCAAGCATACGGATCTGCTCGAGGCGCTCGGTAACTAGGCCTGGCCCGCAGTCAGGCGCGCCGTCAGCACAAGATCCGGGTCTTGCAATACCGGTCCAGCGGCGTGACTTCGGTTTTCGCCCCCACCTGGCGATCGACATCCGAGGTCAGGTATTCCAGCTGCAGCCGGGCGGCGAATTTGGCGAAGAACTTGTCGAACATCTCTCCACCATAAGTGCCTAGGGCGTACAAATTATCGTTGGACTCATCGTAAGCCAGCTGAATGGCGGCCAACGGCTGTTTCGCCGGGCCACCCAACACCCGCGCGCCGTTGCGCGCATCGTATACGCTCTTTTCCGAACAGCAGTGAATGAGTTGCGAGCCTTCCGAGGCCCGCCGCCGCTTGTCCTGGAAGCGTACTCGTTCGTGGCGGTAGTTAATAAAACTCACCGCCCTGGCCGGATGTGTCATCTTGTGCGCGCAAATCGCGGAAAAAGCAACGATGGCGGCATTCGGACCCACACCTCCCTGCCAACGATAGGAATCGCCCGCTTCGGTCCGCAGTTCGACCTGCGGTTTGGCGGGTGCGCCGAGATTGACGAGAAAACACGGTGTGGTCACGTAGGGGTAATGAAAAATATAATTCTCGCCGACCAACAAATCCGCTGCGCGCAGCGGGCGTTGCACCTCATCGATCAGCAACGAACGCTGGTACGCCTTGTATTGACCTTTCGGCCGGGCGAGGGCCAGACTTTGGGCGCCGGCCGCCAGGGCGGTCATGCAGATTTTGACGAACCCGCGTCGATTCATGCCGCGTGGCTGCTTTTTGCTCATAGCCTCGTTCGCGAAATATGCTCAATCAGGACCGGTAAGTCTAGCAACGGGCCCGGGTGCTTAAAACCGGACAAACTGCACCATCTACCCAAGCCGGGGACGCTGTTTCTGGTGTCCGGCGGGATTCTGTTCCAGTTTCACTAAGCGGCCACAAAATCGGGCTCGAAGAAAGCCGCCAAGGTGATGTCGCGGGCGTGGCGCTCGTCGACGGTCAAGCTGAGGGCTCCCCGGTCATCGAGGTCGTGGAAGGCGCCGGTGATTTCGGCATCCCGCAGCCGGACGGTCTGTGTCAACGGCGCGCCCTGGGCGCGAGTGAGCCACGCCTTGCGCACCGGTGCGAAGCCATCGTCGGCCCAGCGGTTGAGCCATGACAGAAACTGGCGGCAGAAGGTTTCGGCCAATTGCACCCGGTCGTGGCTTGCGAAACTCTCACCCCGCAGGCTTGCGGAGTCGAAACCCAGGCTGTTCGGATTGTCGAACACGTTCACGTTGACGCCGAGCACCATCCACTCCGGCACATCGTTGTCGCCCACAACGCCGCTCAGGGTGATGCCAGCTACTTTGCCGCGATTCAGAAGCACGTCGTTCGGCCAACGGTAGCGCAACTCAGCCATGGGCTCCGCCTGTTCGGCGATCGCCATGGCGATGCAGATAGTGGCGATGAGGCTGACCTGGCAAACAATATCGAATCTCTGTTCCGGTCTCAGCACCAGTGCCAGATGCAGGTTGTTGTGGCCCGATATCCAGTAACGATTGTTGCGGCCCAATCCCTCGGTTTGGGACTTTGCCCACACCAGGGTGCCCTCGTCGGCACCTTGGGCTGCGAGGCGTTCCGCGTGGGCGCGCGCGCTGTCGGTCTTTTCCAGCGCTACCAGCTCATAAAGCGGCGGGGGACTAAGCGTTCGTTCCGTGGATTCCATTAGCGGCGTGCCACGGTTTGTTCCAGGGCTTCCAGTTCCCGGGGATGATTAACATTCATGAACACGTCCGGTTGATCCGAGAAATCACACAACGCGGTTTGATGTTGGGCGAACCACTTGTCGATTTTCCGTTCCCCTGCGTCCAGAAATGCGAGGATGCTGCCGAGGAGTTCGCGTCGTAACATCAAGAATACCGGATGGGTGCGTTCACCATCGTGGACCACGCACACCTCTGCATTGTTCACCGCGAGCGTGGTAAAAAGCCGCGCCGCCAGATCGCCCGGGACCAGCGGTGAATCGCAAGGGGCCGTAAGTACAAAAGGCGTGACCGCGGATTGCATTCCACTCGCCATACCGGCCAACGGACCGGCGTAGTCGCCGACCACATCGCTCACCACGCTGCAACCAAACTCGCGATACGCGTCGAGGTTGCGATTGGCGTTGATGATGACTTGGGCGACTTGCGGTTGCAGCGCCGTGAGAACGTGCCGCAGCATGGGACGCCCGGCGAGGAGGGTCAAGCCCTTGTCCGCGCCACCCATCCGCCGTGCGCGGCCACCGGCGAGTATGACGCCGGTGATCTCGCGCCTCGGATAATTCAACGGCGCCGGCGCCATGGTGCGGCATGCAGCTTGTGGCAAGTCTCCATGAATCTTAAGCTAACAAAACTCGACTCTGGATGCGATGAAAATTCACGTCAATTCGGTTAAACTGTGCGCATGAAGATCAAGGTGAAATTGTTTGCCAGTCTGCGCGAACGCCTCGGTTTCGCCGACCAGGATGTGGAGGTCGCGGACGGGCACACCGTCGGTGACGTGTGGAACAACATCGCCGGTACCAACGATCTGCCGGATAATATCATGGCCGCCGTCAACATGGACTACGTGCGGCCGGACACCCGGGTGGCGGACGGCGACGAAGTCGCGTTCTTTCCACCGGTCACCGGCGGTTGACGCAAACATCGAGCCGGCGCGCGATGGCGACCGTGGCGATTCGGCCAACCGTATGCACGGCACGCAAGATCCGGCGTTGAATGCCGCGTATCCCGGTCACGCGTCCGCGGTGGCCGCTATTGCATGCACGATTTTCTTTGGATGCGGTGTTAATCCTGTCCGTATTTAAATCCTTCAGCAGCCATGAAATCCGATATCCGGCGTTGGGACGCCAAGTACACGTCACTGGCTTACACCCCGGAGTTTGCTCCCGATCCCCTGCTGCTTGAACATGCAGCGCTGTTGACCGGCCGAGGTGTGTCGCTGGATGTCGCCTGCGGCACCGGAGACAACGCCCTGTACCTGGCCCAGCGGGGATATAACAGCTATGCCGTGGATGGCAGCATCGAGGGACTCCGCCATTGCCGGCGCAAGGCCGGCGACAACCGCCTCGAGGTGACACTGTTTGTCGCCGATTTGGAGCTGCTGTCTCTGCCGGGGAACAGCTTTGATGTCATCGTGGTGATGAGATATCTGGATCGTGACCAGATTCCGCGGCTCAAGCACACACTAAAACCCGACGGCTTGCTGGTGTTCAAGACCTTCAATCGAAATTTTCTCCGTGAAAAACCGGACTTCCCCGGCGCCTATGTGCTGGATGACGGTGAACTCAAAGCCTGGTTCAAGGGCTGGCGGTGCGTAGACACCAACGACGTGCCGGGCAACGTGGACAAGTTTAGCTACTGGCTGGGCTATAGAACTTTGTGACGGCGTTTGAGGCTCATTCTCCCGTCTGGTCCCTGACCCAGGTTCCCGAGCGTCCTCCGGATTTTTCCAGCAACCGGATATCGGTGATGGTCATCCCCCGATCCACCGCCTTACACATATCGTAGATCGTGAGCAGCGCGATCTGCACCGCGGTCAATGCTTCCATCTCCACCCCGGTCTGACTGCGGGTTTCAACCCGCGCCCGGCATTGTACACAGACGCTTTTCGGGTCCAATGTCAGATCCACCTCTACCTTGGTGACCGGTATCGGATGACACAAAGGAACCAGGTCGGCAGTGCGTTTCGCCGCCATGATACCGGCGATGCGCGAGGTGGCCAGGACGTCTCCCTTCTTGTGTCCGCCTTCCTGAATCAATGCCAGCGTCTCGGCGCGCATTGAGATCCTGCCCGCAGCCACGGCAATTCGGTGTGTGACGTCCTTACCGCCGACGTCCACCATATGCGCTTCGCCGGATTGATTGAGATGTGTGAGTTGGCCCATGTCGTTGATAACCGCCGGCTTATAGATAACTTTTACGCTGGCGTCCGCGTCCATTGGACTTGGATATAATGCGCCCCTTGATCGCGTTCACTCCGGGAATTTCCATGGTATCGTAGTGTTGGTTGAGTGGTCTGAGAAGCCAACGGCCATGTTCGATGCGTAGTTGACGAAAGAAATATTCACCTTCATGGAGGGCGACTACGTAGCAACCATCCTCGACCAGTACACTGGGTTCGATAACAATAACTTCGCCCTCCGTGAATTCCGGCTCCATACTGTCTCCGAGAACGCGTAAGGCAAAGGGCTCACTTCCCGCGCATCCACTCATAGTAGTTGGAGTCTACCAGAGTTTCCGTGCGCTATGGACCCGCCGTGCAATGACCCCCTGGCTGCGTTGTCTGTTTATGCTTCGTGCATTGTCGAGCGCATATTTTAAGCAATGCGCGATGACGGTTTGTCGTCGCTTGGACTGCGGAACCCGCAACGGCGATGTCGAGGAGTGTGAGCCGATGCTTGGCATGGTGGCGGTCAGCGGGTAACCTGTGGCGCGTCATAACAGCGGAGCGCGGCGCTGATGTTCAATTTTGACGGCAAGGCGGTAATCGTGACCGGCGGCGCCGGGGCCCTGGCGGGCGAGGTCGCGCGGCGTTTCGCCGCGGCCGGAGCGAAGATCGTGCTCGTGGACATTGACCGGGACGGATTACGGAATGCGCTGTCGAGTCTGGACGCCCCGGCGTCGTCTATCTGCGTCACCGCCGATCTCACTGACCAACAATCGGTAGCCGACATGGTTGATCAAGCCGTGGACCGATTCGGTGCCATCGACGTGTTGGCCAATATCGCCGGCGGCTTCACCATGGGCCCGCGGGTTCATGAGACCGACGTCGCGGACTGGGACTTCATGCTGGATCTCAACGCCAAATCCGTGTTTCTGACCTGCCGTGCGGTGCTTCCCCACATGCTTCCCCGCGGCGGCGGCAAGATCGTCAATATCGCCGCACGGGTGGCCAATGAGGGCAAAGCCGGTATGGCCCCTTACAGCGTGTCTAAATCCGCGGTCGCCCGGTTGACCGAGAGCCTTGCCGCCGAATACCGCAACGACAATATCAATATCAACAGCATCATGCCCGGGACGATAGACACACCCGCCAATCGGCGCGACATGCCGGACGCGGATTTCAGCAAATGGGTGTCGCCGGCGGCGCTCGCAGAGGTGATCTTGTTTCTGGCGTCCGACGCCGCGCGTGCCGTACACGGCGCCAGTATCCCGGTGTTCGGGTTGACCTGAGGGTTAGCCCGGTTTAACCCTTACCACTCGCCTTTGGCGCCGGCCTGCATGATCTTTTGCATCGCGTCGCGAATGCGGGCCGCGTCTTGTTTCAACTGGTCGGTGAGCTTGGAATCCGGGTGCCACGCCATCGCCAGCCAGCTGACGTCCCAGTCCAGGGTCATCAACCAGATGTCGCCGTTGGCGTCCTCCATTACCGCGATGCGGCACGGGATGAAGACTACGAACTCAGGGCTGAAATCCAGCATACGGCGACCGACGGTGGCATCGCAATACTGCAGGATCTCCACCCGCAGCGCCGGTATTCCACTGGTCGCTGACGCGTCCTTCCAGAACTTGTTGTGTCCCACCTTCTTAAAATTCACGTCGTTGGCTTTCAAGTCCATGGACTCGATGACATCGTCGAACGCGACACCCTCGTCCACTTTCAGCTTCGACGTCATCATGTTGAACAGATCGCGCATTGACATGGAACTCATCGACATCATTTGCTGAAACCACATCTTCTTCTGTTCAACGGGTACCGGAGGCAGCACCCGGTTGGAATTCGCCATGTAGCGTTCCCGCAGGACTTTCTGCGCTTGTTCAGATAACACCTCGATGGAACGGTCGCCGAGTTCCGGCCTGGGCTTCAGTTCTTCTTCGACCGTCATCGGTGTTTCCACCGCAGCTTGCTCGCTGCCCGGGGCAGCGGCGCCGGTTTGTCCGGTTTGTTGCGCGTAGGCCGAAGGCGAAGGCAAACACAACGCCAACGCAGTGATGGATAACATGATGCCGGCACAGTTTCTGGTATTCACTAGCTACGCCCTCCCGCTTACGTCGGAAAAATCTGTTTGCCTGGAAATCAAGATGATCAACTTCTCAATGTCGCTAAAGGATACCGCCTACCGCGGTATGCCAACAACTGCCCTGGGCAGTACGACAAAAAACCCGAAACCGACCTGGAAATTGCCTCAGTCTATTGCGGATGGAACCACGACAGTTTGTTGTGCAATTCAACCACCTTGCCGATGATTACCAGGGTCGGCGCGCGCACGTCGGCGGAATTGACGATCTCCGGCAGGGTGCCGAGGTCGCCAATGAGCACCCGTTGCTGTTGCGTAGTGCCTTGTTCGATGAGCGCCGCGGGCGTCGCCGCCGGCAGACCGTGTGCGATCAGCTCGCGGCAGATGATGTCCAGGCCGGCAAGACTCATATAGATCACCACCGTCTGTTGTGGCTGGGTCAATGCCTGCCAATTCAAATTCGCGGTGCCGTCTTTCATGTGCCCGGTGACGAACACGCAGGACTGCGAATAATCGCGGTGCGTAAGCGGGATGCCCGCGTAGGATGCGCATCCCGCGGCGGCGGTGATGCCGGGCACCACTTGAAACGGAATGCCCGCGTCGGTCAGACGATCGATCTCCTCGCCGCCGCGTCCGAAGATGAACGGATCGCCGCCCTTCAAACGCAGCACGCGTTTGCCCTGTTGTGCCAGTTCAACCAGCAACTCGTTGATCTCCGCTTGCGGCACCGCGTGTTTCGAGCGTTCCTTGCCGACATAGACTCGATCCGCATCACGACGCGTGAGTTCCAGTATCTCCGGGCTCACCAAGCGGTCGTAGAGGATAATGTCCGCCTGCTGCATCAGGCGCAGGGCACGAAACGTGAGCAGATCCGGATCTCCAGGACCGGCGCCCACTAGATAGACCTCACCGGTTATCTCACTGGTTCGCCCCTCGTCCACGGCCTGCTCCAGGGCCCGGCGCGCCGCCGGCTCCTGTCCGGCGAGCAGCATCTCGGCGATGGGCCCTTCCAATACGCCCTCCCAGAAGCGCCGGCGCTCATCGGTGGTCGCGAAGCGCTGCTTAACCTGTTGGCGGAAGCCTTCCACCAGGCTTGCGAGGCGCCCGTAGGCGGCGGGTATCAGGGTTTCCAAACGGGCGCGCAACAGCCTGGCCAGGACCGGCGAGGCGCCGCCGGTGGACACTGCGATCACCACCGGAGAACGATCCACAATCGACGGCATGGTGAAACTGCAAAGCGCCGGTTGGTCCACCACGTTGACCGGGATATTGTGTTGTTTAGCGAGATCCGAGACCCGCCGGTTGAGCTCCACATCATCGGTGGCGGCGATGACCATCTGGCTCCCAAAGATATCGTCCGGTTCGAAGCTGCGCTGACGGTGCTCGATTTCGCCGCTATCACGCTGAGCGGACAAGCGATCGCACAGTTCCGGAGCCACCACCGTAACCCGACCACCGGCCTTGCACAGCAACGTGACTTTGCGCGCGGCGATGTCGCCGCCACCTACCACCAGACACGGGCGGTCCTTGATGTTGAGGAATATGGGAAAAAACTTCATAGGCTTGGGCTGCTTTGCACCTTTAATTGAAGCGACAAAGGTATGATTGGGGAATATCCTCTTGTTGATATGTTTTCGTTTCCATATGGCCAGGGTGTCTCACGGGGCTGCCCATCAAACCGTTAAAAGCGAAGTGCGACGCGGCGCTTGTGTCCGCTCGGCGACGGACTTCATCACGGCGGGCGTTGTCCTCGCGGGTGAAAGCCGTTCCACAAGGCTGAGATATTGTGGAAGCACAAGTAATATCTGGCAACATCCAGCAACCGGTTATGTAATAGAGAGCGATTTGAATTGCTCGGTGGGGAAGTTGTTCGACGCGAGAAAATCCCGCGCAGCCCCGGCCACGGCGTCAGGACCCGCGACATAGAAGTCGCAGTCATTCACGTTTTCGTGTTTCGTGCTGATTTGCCGGAGCAGGGCCCGTGATACGTCCTGCCAAGCATCGTCCTGTAGGCCAGCCGCTACGTTCACTTGTGGACAAAGATCCGCGGCGGTCAAAGGCGTATAAGAAAAACTATCGAAAACGTCTAGCCACGAACGCACCAGATTGTGCATATAGTGGGCGCCTTCGGATTCCACAATCCAATATAGCTGCAGGTGCTCGCTTTGCTCCAATTGCATTGCATGCTCGATTAAACTTTTGATCGGCGCAAATCCGGTGTTGAAAGCAAGGAAAAAAATACTGCGGCGCGAATCGTCATTGAGAGTGAATTCACCGAACGGGCCGGTGATCTGCACCGCGCCGGTGGGTTTCAACGTTGTGACTTGCCGCGAGAAAGCGTCATCGGCGATCACGCGGATGTGGAACTGGATATTGCGGTCATCGCAGGGACAACTGGCAACCGGGTGCGTGGCGGAGACTTGATTATCGAGTTCCAGCCGCACGCTTTGACCCGCCAGAAAACGCAGCCGTTGCGTGCGTGGGGTTTGCAGGTGCAGCAGCACGACATCGCTGGTGAGTGGAGTCAATTTCTTCACCCGGGCGTTGATGGTTTGCTCCGGAATCACCGCACTATCCGCAACCTCGATGACGACATCGCCATCCGCGGTATAAGAGCACAGCAGGACATGACCCATGCTCTTTTCCGCCTCACCCAACACAAAATCGTGATGACTGATCTTGCGCACTTCGCCGGACACCAGACGCGCCCGGCACAGACCGCAGTTGCCGTTGCTGCAGCCGTAATTCAGCGGCACGCCGGCCTGTAGCGCGGCATCGAGTATCGAATCATTACCGTCAACGCGGAATTCCTGATCGCTGGGCTCGAGTCGGACTATACCGGGCATAAGGACAACTATGTATGCAATGGCCGTGGAGTTATAGCACAGTTGGTCGCTAATCCGCATATTGCGCGAGTCGCCCGGCCTGTTCTTCGACTACCGGGATCCTTGACGCAAACAGTGGGTCAACCTGGACAGCGGCGGATGCGGCTCCTATTATCAGGCGCCCCGAGCCTGGGCATGAGTTCCTGCTGGCCGGAAGTAATAAACATCAATCAGAGGGCAGCGATGCGTCCCGCGCAAATTCTAAAGATTCTCGACAATGAATTTCAGAGCGCCCGGCATGGACATCACACACCGGTCATGCTCTGGGGTGCGCCGGGAGTCGGTAAGTCGCAGATGGTGGCGCAAGCAGCCGGTCACCACAATGTGCCGGTCATCGATATCCGCCTGTCGCAGTTGGAACCCAGCGATCTGCGCGGCATTCCGTTCCGCGTCGGCGACCTGGTGGAATGGGCGGTACCCGCAATGCTGCCCGCCGAGCAACGCCACGGCGCCAACGGTGTACTGTTTCTGGACGAGATCACCTCGGCGCCGCCGAGCGTGTCTGCGGCGGCCTATCAGTTGATTCTCGACCGGCGCCTGGGAGCGTATCAGGTACCGGAAGGGTGGGCGATTTTCGCCGCCGGTAATCGGCAGGGGGATCGCGGCGTGACTTATACGATGCCGGCGCCGTTGGCCAACCGGTTTTCCCATTTCGAGGTCGAGGTAAATCTCGATGACTGGGTGACTTGGGCCTATGCCAGCGGAATTGACGAACGGGTGATTGCGTTTTTACGTTTCCGACCGGAGCTGTTGTTCGATTTCGATCCCGCCCACAACCCGGTCGCATTCCCCTCACCCCGCTCATGGGAGTTCACCCACCGGGCGTTACGGAAATTCGGCGGCTTCCCCGACATTCTGGTCGGCGCCCTGCAAGGGTGTGTGGGACCGGCCGCGGGAATTGAACTGCATGCGTTTATTCAGAATCTCGATAACCTGCCGGATATCGACGCGATCCTCGATGGGAATGAATCTCAGGTGCCGGAAGCGATAGATCTTCAGTACGCGGTGGCCAGCGCGCTGGTGGGACGCGCCGTGCAAGCCAAGGAAAACGGCAACGCCGAGCAAGTCTACGGGCGCATCCTCGACTACGCGGGCCGCTTTCCGCAGCGGGAAATGGGGGTTATGCTGGTCTCGGATATGCACCGTGCGGTGGGACAGGACCTGTTCGCCGTTCCACAGTTTGCAGACTGGGCCAAGGCGGTGGCCGACGTGGTGCTTTTCGAAGTGTAAAGCCGCCGAGTAGGGCGCACGTAGACCAAGGACCAGGTACGGCACAACGCGCGAATCGAGTCGAAATGCGCCAGGTTTAATTTGCTTACCGATGAAAAACGCGCCACAGTTTGTAACCGCCGTTCCCAAACGACGTTACCGCCACCCCGCATACCGGATGCCGAGAGTTCATGGCTGACATCGAAACCAAGTTGAGCGCTGCCCGCACTCGGCTGATTCTGGACAAGCCGTTTCTCGGTGCGCTGGTGTTGCGACTGCCGATGACACGCGCTGATCCCAGGTGGTGTCCGACAACCGCCACGGATGCACGGGCTTTTTATTACAACGCTTCGTATGTCGAGGGCCTGTCCCTGGCGCAGACCCAGTTTGTTCTCGCCCATGAGGCCCTTCACTGTGCATTGTCCCATTTCGCCCGCCGCCGACACCGCGATAAGCGGCGCTGGGATCTGGCCTGTGATTTCGCGGTGAATCCATTGCTGGTTCAAGACGGTCTGTCGCCACCTCCGAACGCGCTGTATCTGGCCGAGTACGAAGGTATGACGGCGGAGGAAATCTATCCGTTGATTGAAGAGAATACCGAGCAGCAACCGCAGGACCGGCATCTGTATGATGACGAAAATCAGCAGCGGCCGGATCGCGGCGGACTCGGTGAGCGCAGACAAGGCGACCCTGGCGCCGGCGACGCCGAACTGGACCAGGACCGCGGCGGGGCGCCGCAGCCGCCACCGCTGGAGCCCGACGAACGGGAGCGCCTGGAGACCCAGTGGCAGCAACGCCTCGCCGGGGCCGCACAACAGGCGATGCGCGCCGGCAAGCTGAGCGGGTTGCTGGCGCGCATGGTGGATCATCTGCTGCAACCGCAGCTGCCGTGGCGCATGCTGCTGGCGCGTTACATGACCATGCAGGGCCGCGAGGACTTCAATTACGCACGCCCGGCGAGGCGCGAGGGGGAAGCGATTTTACCCAGCCTGAGAAGTGCTCAAGTGGATGTCGTCGTCGGGGTCGATACCAGCGGCTCGATATCGCAATCGGAACTCGATCAGTTTCTGTCGGAAGTAGATGCCATCAAGGGACAGATGAAGGCGCGCATCACGCTGCTTGCCTGCGACGTGCAATTGGCGCCAGGTTCGCCGTGGATCTTCGAAGCCTGGGAGCCGGTGAGGCTGCCGGCCGAGATCCAGGGCGGCGGCGGAACGAGTTTCGTCCCGGTGTTCGCGTGGGTGGAGGCGCAAAATATACGGCCGGATCTGATGCTGTATTTTAGCGATGCGGAGGGCACGTTTCCGCAACAAGAACCTGACTATCCGGTGTTGTGGCTGGTCAAGGGCAAGGCCAAAATACCCTGGGGCCAGCGCATCCAGTTGAACTAAAAACGTTAACAAGTGAAGGGTCGCGCGCCCGTGTCGCGCCGACGCGGGTTACACCTTGTCCTCGAACCCGGCCTGCCGGTACCACTGTTTGGCCTTCTCCAGGTCCCTGGGCACCACGCGGCCCTCTTCGTACATTATCGCCAATGTGGTCTGCGAACCGACCAGGCCTTGCTCGGCGGCTCTGGTGAACCACTTCACCGCCTCGTCGCCGTCCTGCCCGACGCAGTCCCCCTCCATGTACATGAACCCCAAACCATGCTGCGCGAGTCCCAATCCCTGCTCGGCGGCGGCCTGCATCCATTTGCGGGCCATGTTTTCATTGCGCACCGTCCCCAGGCCGTTTTGATGCATGATGGCCAGCCGGTATTGCGCCTCGGGGTTGTCTTGTTCGGCGATTGGCGTGAGCAGCTGCATGGCGCGGGCGAAGTGTTTCGCCTCGAATGCGGAAATTCCGCTCGCTAGATTCATTCCTTCATCGGTGTCGGACATCGCTTGTGTTCCCCACGGTAGGCGCGCTGATGATAGCGGGCCGGCGGCGGCTACGTAAACCGCAGCGCCCTCGCGAGTCGCGTTTGGCGACGGCGTTACCGGTAAACGAGGTCGGCAACCCATCGTGGCGCTGCGGCGTGATTAACTCAGATTATGACCGGGTAGTAAAATCCTTGGCGGTTCCCCGCGGTAACTCTCGAACTGAGCGTTAATCGGTTTATACTAAGTAGCGAGCAACTCCAGAGTCGGGCTTAAATGATAAAAGAGAGAGGGTAATAATGATTAGAAAATCGAATAAGTTTCAATTGCTTAGCGGAGTCGGCGTGTTATTGGCCGGATTGTTGACGCCGCTTGTCGCGAGCGCCACCAACGGCTATTTCGCCCATGGTTACGGCGTCAAGGCCAAGGCCCTTGGCGGCGCAGGGGTGGCGATGCCGCTGGATGCCATGGACGCGGCGGTGAATCCCGCCAATATGGTGATGGTCGGTCAGGAATGGGATGTCGGCCTGACGTGGTTCAGCCCTCGGCGTGAGTACACGGTCACCGGCACGCCGAGCGGTTTTCCCGGAACATTCGGCCAAGTACCGGGCAATTTTGAAAGTGAAAGCAACCATTTCTTGATTCCCAACTTCGGCGCCAACTGGATGATCAGTAATGACGCCTCGGTCGGGCTGTCTGTTTACGGCAACGGCGGGATGAACTCCGACTGGAAGGCTTCCGGCATTGGCGGCGGCACCGGTGTGTTCGGCGCCGGCGATGCGGGGGTGGATTATTCGCAGTTGTTCATCAATGGTAGCTATGCCCGCAAGTTCGCCGGCGGCAAGGCCTCCTGGGGTCTGAGCGCCATCCTGGCGTACCATCGTTTCAAGGCCAACGGCGTGTCCACGTTCGCGGGGGTTTCCAACGATCCGACCCGGCTCACCAACCTGGGACACAAGGATTCATTCGGTTTCGGCGGCAAGTTCGGAGTAACCGGCGAAGTGAGCGACGGCTTCCGGCTGGCGGCCTCTTACCAAAGCAAGATCTATATGGACGAGATCGATTACTCCGGACTGTTCGCCGAGCAGGGTGACTTCGATATTCCCCAGACCGTTACCGCGGGCCTGGCCTACGACATCGCCGACGGCGCAACGGTCATGGCCGACGTGCAGTGGATCGACTACAGCGGCGTCAAGGCCATCTCCAATCCGCAGTTTCCGCAGTTCGCCACCTGTTCCGCACGTGCGACGCCGACCGATCCGAGTTGTCTGGGCGGCAACAACGGCATCGGATTCGGCTGGCGTGACATGACTGTCTACAAGCTGGGTGTGCAATGGGAAACCAGCGGCGGCTGGACCTGGCGGATTGGCGGCAGCGTCGCCAACCGGCAGCCGATTCCGTCGTCTGAGGTGCAGTTCAACATCCTGGCGCCCGGCGTGATCAAGGAGCACCTGACGTTCGGCTTCACCAAAGCCCTGAGCGACAGCTCCGGACTCGATGTGTCGTTCATGTATGCCCCGTCGAATTCCGTGTCCGGTCCCAATCCGCTGGAGGCCCCCGGTGCGCAAACCATCGAACTGGAGATGAAACAGTACGAGATTGCAGTTCAATACACCAAAGGCTTCTAGGTCCACGATCAGATACAGAGCCATGGCTGCGCCCATGGCTCTGTTTTTCATTCAATCGCAACGCATGAATTTAGAGAGAGTATCGATGAATACATGGATTATCCGGGGCTGGGTCAGCGTGTCGATTCTTGCGCTGACCTCGATTGCCCAGGCCGAGACCGTATTGATGTCCGAGGAGTGGGGCGCCAAGGCGTGTCAGGCGTGGAACGCCGAACCGGTCTTGACCGATGAGTTGTTGCAGTCAGGTTGGGTAGCCAATAACAAGGACCGCGGGCACAAGATCATGCACGTGTACCGCACCGACTGCGCGGACAGCCCGCGGGTGGAGCTGCGCCTAGCCGAGCAGGACGGCAAGGCCAACTGCGTCTACGGCGGCAAAGTGGAAAACGAACCCGATTTGGATGTCGATTACATAATGCACGCCAAGACCAAGCGTTGGCTGCAGATGGGTAACGGAGACTACGGTCCCATGTGGGCGATGATGAGTTTTCGCCTCAAATTCTCCGGACCCAAGATGGAGGCCATGAACAATATGGGTCCGTTCAAGAAATTCCTGCTGTTGGTGGGTCAGGTCCCATCTTCCGCCGAGAGTTGTCCCTGAGGTCATCCCCTGAGGCCATCCGACGCCGGGGCCGGTCGCACCGGCCCCGGGGCTGGTTTCCGCCACCGCACCCCGCTCTAATCCTTCCATAATTCCCCGCAGTTGCTATCCTGTAAGATAGCGGTGCGGCCTCCGGGTTGGTGTGCGCCTGCTTTACACGTAAGATGAACTTACTTCGCACAGCCCAGCGGGGATGACTCATGGAAAATACCGATAATCCAACGAACTCCAATGTGTCCGTGGTGACCGAGGTCGCCTCTCCCGAAGTGCCGCAACCCTCCAGTGAAGCCGGGGACCCGTTGAAATATCTGGGTCTGGTGCTGGCTACCGCCGTGCGGCATCGCGCATCGGATATTCATTTCCGCGCCAAGAACCATCCTATCGTGAGGATCGACAGCGTATTGCGCCCATTACGCCAGTTCCCGGTGCTTTCGGTGACCGATATGGAGGTCCTGGCGCAAAAGATCATGAGCCCGAGACACTGGAACGATTTCGAGCGCGATTATCAAGTCGATCTTTCGTTCGGTCTGAAAGGCATTGGCCGGGTGCGCGTCAATGCCTATTTCCAGCGTGGCACCGTGGCAATGGCGTTGCGCGTTATTCAAACCCAGATCCCCACCCCCGAGGATCTCAAGTTGCCGTCGATGATTACCGACTTTACCCGCTTCGAGCGGGGTTTGGTGGTTCTCACCGGCGCCACGGGTTCCGGTAAGTCGACAACTATCGCGGCGCTAATCAATGAGATTAACTTCAATTATGCCAAGCATATCATCACCATCGAGGACCCGGTGGAATTCATATTCAATGAAAACAGATGCATCATCTCGCAACGCGAGCTCGGCGTAGACGCGACCACCTTCGCGATGTCGATGAAAGCGGCCTTGCGAGAAGACCCGGACGTCATCCTGCTGGGGGAAATGCGCGATCCGGAGACCATAGAGACCGCGCTCACCGCCGCAGAAACCGGCCACCTGGTATTTTCCACCTTGCATGCGCCGGCGACTGCCGAAACCGTTACGCGCATGATTTCTGCGTTCTCCCCGGATGCTCAACCCACGATCCGCTCGAAGCTGGCGCAAAACCTGCGCGCGGTGGTGGCCCAGCGGCTGCTGCCCAAGGCCGACGGGGAGGGCCGGATCGTGGCCTGCGAGGTGATGACAGTGAGTAATCGCGTGCGCGAACTCGTACTCGATCCGCTGCGGGTGAAAGAAATCGCCGACCTGGTGCGCAAGGAATCGACGGTCGAAGGGATGCTGTCTTTCGATCAACATCTGTTTGAGCTGTGCCGCGGCGGAGACATCACCGAAGAGACCGCACTGCAACACGCCAGCAGCGCGACCGACCTGCGTTTGAAGCTGGACGGCTTCTAGGCCGTATTCAGCGCCCATGCGCGCGGGCCGCGGTCGACCACGGCCCGCGCGTGGTCGCACCTTTTATAAAAATTCTTTATAATCCCCCGCTGTCTCCAAAGGCTGAGTTTATGACGTAAATGGCGGATCGCCGTCTCCAGGTCTTCTACACGGTCGCCCGGTTGCTGAGTTTTACCAAGGCCGCGGAGTCGTTGCATATGACGCAGCCCGCGGTGACGTTCCAGATTCGTCAACTCGAGGAATACTTCAACACCCGGCTGTTCGACCGCACCCACAACAAGATCAGCCTCACCGAGGCCGGCGAGCAAGTATTCACCTACGCCGAACGGATCATCGGCTTGTACAACGAAATGGACAATCAGGTCCGTACCTTGACCGGTGACGTCATTGGCGTGTTGGTGATTGGCGCCAGCACCACCATCGCTGAATACCGGATTCCCAGCCTGCTGGGTCGGTTTCAAGCACGGTATTCCGATGTCAAGGTCCGCCTCAAGGTCTCCAACACCGTGGGTATCGTGCACATGGTGGAAGACAACGAGGTAGACGTGGGTATCGTCGAGGCACCCGTGACCAACAAAAATCTCGTCGTCAAGGTATGCTGGCATGATCAGTTGATGGCGGCATGTCCGCCGGAACATCCACTGTCGAAGAAAAAGTCCATCACGATCAACGAAATTCTGCCGTTTCCATTCATATGCCGAGAAGAGGGCTCTGGCACGCTGGACGTCATCGTCAGTTACTTGAAGAAAAATGGCCTGACGCTCAATGACTTGAACCTGATTATGGAATTTGGCAGCCCGGAGTCGATAAAAAGTGCCGTGGAGTCCGGGCTCGGCGTAACCCTGATTTCAGAATCCACGCTGAACAAAGAACTCAAATTGGGTACGCTGGCGGCAGTACCCCTGGAGCCGCCGATGACGCGGCCGTTCTCCATCGTGTATCAGCGGCAAAAGTTTCGGCTGCGGGCGATGGAAGAATTTCTGAACTTTGCTGAACGGCACTGCGACGATAAATGACCCACCTGGGTGCCGGTTGTCGCGGTTGAATCCTCGGGAAAATAAACTTTTACGGCTGTATCGCCGTCTTGGCCGCGACGAACAGAGCAGCGTGCTGGATTTCGTTGAATTCTTGAACGAACGAAGCGGTGACCGTGCGCCCGAGGTGAAGGAACCGCTGAATATTCCCCGCCCCGAGAACGAGACTGTCGTGAGTGCGATGAAAAGGCTAACCACGACTTACCCGATGTTGGAGACTCAGGATCTGCTTACCCAGGCATCGAGTCTCATGACGCAACACGTGATGCGTGGTAGGGACGCGATGGAGATTATCGACGAACTGGAACAGCTGTTCCGCGACCACTACGAAAAAACACTGGCGGAGGACAACGGCTGACCGGTTATAAGCGACCGGCCGGATGCTCAAACGCCACGACCGGCCAACCACGGCGTTTCGCTTCCGCGGCAAGGACTTCATCGGGATTCACCGCTACCGGATGATCCACGATGCGCATGAGCGCCAGATCATTGTGCGAATCTGTGTAACACCAACTGCCATCAAGATTCTCTCCATGTTCTCTCATCCATGCATTGAGTAACGTAACTTTGCCGTCCTGAAAGCAGGGCACGCCTTGCACCTCGCCGGTGAAGCGGCCGTCGATCATCTGCGGCTCGGTAGCGATCAACACGTCAACGGCGAACTCCCGGGCGATGGGTTCGGTAATAAAGCGGTTGGTCGCCGTAATGATCATCAGCGTGTGCCCTTTGGCGCGATGCCGCTCAACCAGGTCGTAGGCATGCCGGCTGATCATGGGTAGGATCTTGTCGATAACAAACTGCTGCCGCCACCGCCTGAGATCCAACGGGTCGTTGTCCTTGAGCGCCTTGAGTTGAAAGCGCAGGAATTCGTCAATATCCAGCCTGCCGGCAACATAGTCCGCGTAGTAGCGCTCTTGCTCGGCGCGATGATGGTTTTCATCGACGACGTTGAGTTCCGCGAGATAAAGGCCCCAGGCGTGATCGCTGTCACCGCTCAACAGGGTGTTGTCCAGGTCAAATATTGCCAATGTCATGGATCGAACTGCTCATGCAAGTCAACGCTCCTCGCCGGGGTACGGCATCAACTTCTGGTGCGGTTATCCGATTCGTTCCAGCGACGCGTGCCGCGGCCATATTACGCGAACCTAATGGGGCAGCGCACAATGTCTTTTCGACGAACCGCGGTACACGCTGTTCCAGGTCGACTCGCGCCAATGAGGGGGAAATCCCCGGCGCAAGCTTCAAGCTGGAATAACAGCCGGTTCGAATTGTAAATTAAACTACCGCGATCGAGCGATTGCGGCAAAATGACCTTCGTGAAACAATGTCAGCGTTGCCCGAAATGGCGCCGGCCGCGAGCAATTCAGGGCACATGGCGGAGAGAACCGCCGCGTACGGTGCTGTGAGCAGCAACGATTGGCGCTCCGAATGTACCCGCGCGAGTCATTGCGGGACTGGAGGCGGCTGCGTATCCATGATTTCATAACACCGATGACGGACGATACTCACGACGAATTCCACAACAACGATGGATACCGGCGCAATGTCGGGATCATCTTGTTCAATCGTTATAACCAAGTATTGTGGGCGCGGCGGCGCGCCCATGACGGCTGGCAGTTCCCACAAGGCGGGGTGCGGTACAACGAGACTCCCGAGGAGGCGTTGTTTCGCGAGTTGTACGAGGAGGTCGGATTGACCCGTGAACATGTGCGTGTGATTGCCAGGACCCAGGATTGGCTTAAATACGATCTGCCCCGCAAATTGCGACGCAGACAACGATCAACACAAGAGACATTCATGGGGCAGAAGCAAATCTGGTTCCTGCTGCGTCTGTTGTGTGAAGACTCCAAGGTGTGTCTCAATACCTCGCCCAAGCCGGAGTTCGATCAATGGCAGTGGATCGAATACTGGCGCGCGGTGGACCAGATCGTGGATTTCAAGCGTCAGGTGTACAAGATGGCGCTGACCGAACTGGAGCGATTTCTGCCTAACCTGGCAATGAGTCCCCGCCGCTCACGATAGTTCCGAGAACAACACCGTGAAACTCGTTAGCGTGCGCCGCAGTGTCTGGTGGTTATGTTTGCCACTGGTGTTTAACCTGGTCGGCTGTTCGACGGACAGCAACAGCGCGCCCAAGGCTTCGAAACCGCAGCGACGTGATGCCCCGCATTTAGTCGAAATCAGCGATGTCAGACGGCAAACACTCACCTATCCCTTTGAACGGTCCGGTACGTTGCGTGCGCTTCGGGAGGCGCGGATATTCAGTCAAGAGGAAGGCGCGGTATTGAAGGTGTTGGTGCGTGAGGGCGACGACGTCGCCGCCGGGGATGTGTTGGTGCGTTTGGATGACCGTGTTTTAACCGCGGAGCTGGACAAGTCCATTGCCAAACGCAGGCAATTTGAAAGTGATGTCAACCGATTGCAGCGCCTGCGCAGGAAGGATCTGTCCAGCGAGGAGACATTGACCAAAGCGAAGACCGATTTACAGATCGCGGTTGCCGAGGAACGCTTGCTGAAAACGCGTCATGACTACATGACCATCCGTGCCCCTTTTGCCGGCACAATCGCGGAGCGTCTCATCAACGCCGGTGATGTCGCGCCGAAGCATCAACATTTAATGACTCTGGTTGATTCCTCGTCCCTGATCACCGATGTCAGCGTGTCGGAATTGCTGTTACCGGGACTGCAAGTCGGTGATGACGTGTCGGTGAGCATCGACGCGCTAGGCAAGCGGCGGCTGCCGGGTGTTATCAGCCGCATCTATCCGACTATCGATCGCGACACACGCAGGGGAAGACTGGAGGTGGTGCTGGAAAAGGTGCCGGAATCGGCGCGGGCCGGCCAATTCTGTCGGGTGGTGATCACCAGCCGGCGCACGGATGCGATAACTGTACCCCTTGCTGCGCTGCGCCGCGACGAAAACGGTGAGTACGTGTTCGTGATCGACCCAGACTTGCAGGTTCGGCGCCGCGGCATACACACCGGACTGCGCCTTTCGGATGCGGTGGAAGTGGTGTCCGGCGTGAGCGTCGGGGAGCGGGTGGTGACATCGGGCTTTCTCGATCTACGTGAGGGACAAAAGGTGAAGCCAACGACTTCCGTGGCCGCGCCCGGTGTAACCCGTGGTGGCTAACGCCAAGCTACGCAGCGGCGGTCTGGCGGTGTGGTCCATTCGCCATCCAGTGGGTACCGTCATGATCGCGCTGGCGGTGGTGGTCTTGGGGCTCTCGGCATTAGATCGTTTGGCGGTGGACCTGCTACCGAAGCTCATCTACCCGCAGATCAGGGTGCGGATTATCGATCCCGGGGTATCCGCCAAGGTAATGGAGGATCAGGTAACGCGGCAACTCGAGGAACAGTTGGCGATAACCGAGGACGCGATCCATGTGGAATCCAAGACCGTCGAAGGGACGAGCACCGTAAGTCTCTCGTTCCCCTACGGCAAGGATATTGATATCGCGTTGCGGGATGCAAGCACACGTTTGGATCGCGCCAAACGGTTCCTTCCCGATACCATCGATCCGCCGATCATATATAAGCTCGACCCCAGTCAGATCCCGGTCGCGGAATATGTATTGAGCTCTGTGCAACGTGATTCGGTGGCGCTGCGTACCTGGAGCGACGATGTATTCGCGAAATTCTTCCTCAATCTGCCGGGGGTGGCCGCGATCGAGGTGGGCGGCGGGCTGGTGCGCGAGATCCATGTGGTGCCGGATCAGCACCGCTTGGCCGGACTCGGATTGACCATTAACGATGTCGTAAGCGCTATTGACCGCGGCAACCTGGACCAACCCAGCGGACGACTCTCCCTGCCGGGGCTTGAATTCAGTAGCCGCACCGCCGGACGTGTGGTCAGCCTGGAGCAGTTGCGACAATTGCCTATAAGCACCCGTGGCAATGAGCAAGTGCCGTTAGGAGAGGTCGCCCAGGTCATTGACGCCCACGAGGACAACCGTCTGCGGGTGCGATTGAACGGCGTGCCCGGTGTGAAGATATCGGTGCAGAAGCAACCCGATGCCAACACCGTAGACGTCGCCGACGTAGTCTCCGCGCGCATGGCCTGGTTGCGCGACAACCAACTGATTCCAAAAGATATTAGCATCGACATCGTTGCGGACCAATCGACATACGTACGCAACGCATTGCGTAATGCCACCATCGCGGCGGCCACCGGTGCGTTACTGGCAATGATCGTCGTGTATCTGTTTCTCGGCAGTCTGCGACGCACATTGATTATCGGCACCGCGATTCCGATTTCCATCATGGTGACGTTCGCGATTATGGGCGCCGGCGGTTTAACCCTGAACATCATGACCCTGGGTGGCTTGGCGTTGGGCGTCGGATTGCTGGTAGATAATACGATCGTCATGTTGGAGAACATGACTCGCCATCAACAACTGGGCGAGCAACCGCTGGAAGCGGGTCGCAACGCCGCAGCCGAGGTGACCAGCGCAATTGTCGCCTCGACGTCCACCAACCTCGCCGCGGTTCTACCGTTCCTGTTTATCGGGGGGCTGGTTGCCTTATTGTTTCGCGAGTTGATTTTCACGATATCCGCGGCGATCCTGGCTTCGATGATTGTTGCGCTGACCTTGGTGCCCAGTGTGGCGGCGCATGTCGGCAGGCCCGAGGGTGGCCGCTTTCGTGCCGTGGTCGATCGGCTCATGGAAAGACTGGGTGCGGGTTACAGCGCGTGGGTGGCGTGGATATTGCGCAAGCGCCGGTATTGGTTGTTGCTTGCAGCGGCGATGCTGGCGTTGGCGCTGGCGGTGCCGGTATTCACCTCCAACAATAGAGAATTCTTGCCGCGGTTGGATGACGGGCGGGTGCGAATCGATATCACCGCCGATCCGACCCGCTCGATTGATGATACGGACGGCAAGGTGCGCCGTATTGAGCGGATCATCTGGGAGCAGGGGTACGTTGACAGCGTATTTACTCTGGTCGGTGGGTTCATCTTCGGTCGTACAGAAAGGCAGGTTTCGAACCGTTCCACGATACAGGTCCAACTGGTGAACCGTTCCGAGCGGCCGCTCAGTAACCGCGAATGGGTGCGCCGCTTCAGCAACGCTTTTCGCGCCGCTGAGATCGCGGGCGTTAAAGTGCGGGCCCGCGCGCGCAGCATTCGCGGGCTGCGGTTTGGACGTTCGGAGCAGGAGATCAGTGTTCGCATTCAAGGGCCGGAACTCGGTGTGCTCAATCAGCTCGCGGAATGGACCGCGGCGCGACTCGGCGCCATCGAAGGACTCAAGAATATCGAACATACCGCCGAGGAAACTCGGCAAGAATTCGCAATCACCATCGACCGGGAGCGCGCGGCGGACCTTGGGGTCGACGTGTCGCAGATTGGCGAGCAGGTAGGGATTGCTCTGCAGGGTGTTGTGGCCAGCAATTACCTCGAGGGTGATCGCGCCTATCCGATCGTGGTGCGCTTGCCGCGCGCTCAGTTCGATCATCCGGAGGACCTTGACTCCGTGCTGTTGTTTCCGGCCACCGAGGCGCGACCAGCCATTTACTTGGGGGACGTAGCCGAGATTTTACTGGTGCCGGCACCCCTGGAACTACATCGCGATAATCAAACCCGTATCATCGAGGTAACGGCCGCGCCGAAGTCGAACTTTACCTTGGGTCAGGTGATCGACGCGGTGCGAATGGAGATGAGCAAACTCGAACTTCCACCGGGCTATGCGATGTATTTCGGCGGCGCTGAGGAATCGCTGAAACAAGGTCAAGGGATTGCCAATATCGTATTGTCGCTGGCGTTGTTTCTGGTGTTCGTCGTTATGGCGGTGCAATACGAATCGCTGCGCAATCCCCTGGTGATTCTGTTATGCGTACCTTTCACCGTCATTGGGGTGGCCATGGGGCTGTCGGTCAGTGGTTTGCCGTTGTCGATGCCAATCTGGCTGGGGCTCATCATGCTTGCCGGCATCGTGGTGAATAATTCGATCGTTTTGGTGGAGTATATCGAGATACTGCGGGAACGCGGCGAGGCTTTGCAGGACGCCATCGTCGCCGCGGCGCGGTTGCGCCTGCGCCCGATCCTGATGACCACCTTGACGACCGTGGTGGGGATGTCGCCATTGGCCTTGGGCCTCGGCGAAGGGGCCGAAATGCTGCAGCCGTTGGCGATCACCATCGTTTCCGGGTTGTCGTTTGCAATGATTGTCAGCCTGGGGGTGGTGCCCGCGGTGTATCTCTTGTTTCATCACCCACGGCGGCGCGAAGTCCGCTCCGTCTCGCCGGCTTCGGGTTAGCCCGGATATTGCGCCAAGGATCGCGGAAGCTGGCGAAGAGATCGGACGTCTGAACGCCGCGCTGGAGCGAAACCCATAGCTAGCTATGGGTTGAGT
>CAMYKW010000028.1 GCA_947259175.1 uncultured Gammaproteobacteria bacterium
TTCTCACCAGGATCCCGGATGCTGGCGCAGGACTCGTGCGGCTGCGTGCTGTGCCTGGAGCGAGACCCATAGCGAGCTATGGGTCGAGTGAAGGTCAAGCGCAGGTGTGCGAGGACCAGCCAGGGCCGGGATAGCCCAGCTACTATTCCCAGCAATCCACATCAGGTATTTAAGCTGTCTCTTCATAGAATTTACGGATCGAGTCTTTCCGGTGCATGCCAGGAATAGTCGCTGGGCGCCTGGTGAGAAATGCGGGCTAGTACCAAACCGAATTGCCGCGGGCTTTAGGTGGCTGTCGGCTGGGTTTATTTTCTGTCCTTGCTGATCTGGTTGAAGCCGGCGGTGAATCCCTTGAGCGACAGCGGCACGGCGATGGTCTTTCCCGCGGTGTTGTTGAATCCGACCCGCCCCTGACGGCCTTTCTTGAACAGCCCCAGGGTCTTCTCGTCGAGCTTAAGCGAGGCCCAGCAGCCTCTTTGATCGCAGCGTTGTATGACCAGATTGATTTGTTCTGAGTCGTCGACCTGCATGGCCGCCCCCGCCGGCAGGAATATTCCCAGCGGTAATCTGAACACCGCCGCGGCTTCGTCAGAATCGGCTGGGTAGGCGGCGGTCACGCTGAGCACCGTCTGACCACTGTCCAAGGCAATGCGTTGAAACAGAACGCAGGATCTTTTCGTCTCGGTGTCGCGCTGCGCACAGCGCACCGCCCAATCCTTGAATTGCAGGATCTCGGCATTGGGTTGATCGCCGGGCGGCGTGTTTGTTTGATCCTGGGACTGCAGCGGTAGCGAGACCAGCGTCAGGCTTGCCGCGATAAAAAACTTCTTCATAGTAAGGCGCATTGCTCGGATTCCAATCGGTGACTCAAGAGTTGGATACTCAGTGGCCGTGGCAAGTGCCATTATAACCATGTTTCAACGAGCCGGTTGCGGCGCTCGAAAATCGCGGTAACCGCGTACCCCGCCCTGTTATCCTCGCGGCGATTGTCCACGTGCCATCATCCGCTACACAGGCCCGCGGTGAATTTGCTATGGTGATTCGATGAACCAGAAATATCCTTGCCCGTGTTGCGGATACCAGGTGTTTGACCGCGAACCCGGCAGCCATGCGATATGTCCGATCTGTTGCTGGGAGGACAATCTCGTGCAGTTGCGCTTCCCCACCATGCCGGGGGCGGCCAATGTGGTGTCGTTGGAACAGGCACAAAAAAACTACGCCGAATTCGGCGCCGCCGAGCGCCGCCATCGCGATCAGGTGCGCCGGCCGTCGTCCGCTGAAACTCAGGAACGGGAGTGGCGGCGTTTCGACCCCGGGCGCGACAATCCGGAATTGCCGCGCGCGGGAATCGCCTATGGCGACTCCTATCCCGAGCAGGACTACACCGTGCTCTATTACTGGCGGGTAACCTACTGGCGGCGCCTGGTGAGCTGAAATCGGTTGGCGGCGAGATTCGTTCGTCGGCGATTGCGTTGGCCGGCGAAAAAAATCAAAATCTTGAGTAATATTCTTGGTATTGGCGAATGACCCAGTGAGGAGACGCCCATGAATATCCAGCAGCTAAAAGACATCGCCGCCGCGATGGTTGCGCCGGGACGCGGCATATTAGCGATGGATGAAAGCCATCCTACCTGCAACAAGCGGTTCGAGAAGCTCGGCATCCCCACCACCGAAGAGAAGCGCCGGGAATACCGGCACATGCTGCTCAAGGAAGACGAGATGGGCCAGTACATCGGCGGCGCGATTTTGTTCGATGAAACGCTGCGCCAGGCCACGCTCGATGGCAAACCCTTTGCGCAGCGATTGACCGAGATCGGCATCGTTCCCGGGATCAAGGTCGATCAAGGCGCCAAGCAGCTGGCCCTGCACCCGGGAGAAAAAATCACCGAGGGGCTGGACGGATTGCGGGATCGGCTCGCGGAGTACTACGAGCTGGGCGCGCGCTTCGCCAAGTGGCGGGCGGTAATCACCATCGGCGACGGCACACCCAGCCGGGCGTGTCTGGTAGCGAATGCCCACGCCTTGGCGCGCTATGCGGCGTTGTGCCAGGAGGCCGACCTGGTTCCGATTGTCGAGCCGGAGGTGTTGATGGATGGCGACCACACCCTAGAACGCTCCTACGAGGTGACCCATGCGGCGCAACAGCTCGTATTCGAACAACTAAAAGAGCAGGGCGTGGTGCTCGAGGGCATGGTACTGAAGCCGAACATGGTGGTCTCCGGGTATGCATGCCCGCAGCGGGCCGACGTCCAGCAGGTTGCCGAGCAGACGATACGTTGTCTCATGAGCACCGTGCCCCCGCAGGTGCCGGGAATCGCGTTTCTGTCCGGCGGGCAGACCGACGAGGAGGCGACCGAGCATCTGGATGCGATGAATCGCCTGGAGCGAAACCTGCCGTGGCGGTTGACGTTTTCCTATGGACGCGCGCTGCAACAGGCCGCGATGCAGGCGTGGAATGGCGACGCGAATAATATCGACCGGGCGGCCAAGGTCATCTTGCACCGCGCGCGCATGAATGGTGCGGCGACCAATGGTGAGTACACCCCGGAGATGGAAGACGCCGCCTGACCGATTGCGTGACCGTTTCCTGAATGTCGGTCGCACCGTTCGACCATGCAGTGTGTTCGCGGTGGAAGCGAGGTGTCATCCTGCGCAGGATGACAGTGGAAAGGGGCCGGAGCACGACATAAGAATTGTATCGGCTGCGAACTTCACTCTGTGTCGATCCGGCCCTCCCGGCGCGGTGTGTCGCTGAGCAGAAACTCTTTGAACGCCTGTGCAAACGATGACAGGCGCTTGCCCCGCCGGTGCACCAGGAACCAGCTGCGCATGATGGGGAATCCCTCTACGCTGAGGATGCTCAGTTGCTTGAGTTTCAATTCCATCGCCAGCGTATCCCGGGATAACAGCCCCAAGCCCAGCCCGGCCTGGACGCTTTGTTTGATGGCTTCGTTGCTGCCGACCTCCATGCCGGTTCGTACCTCCACGCCGCGCTCGGCGAAAAAACGCTCCATGGCGATGCGTGTGCCCGAGCCCGGTTCGCGCACCAGGAACGTCTGGTCGCGGAGTTTGGACAGCGGGATTCGTTTGCGCTGCGCCAACGGATGGTCCGGCGGCGCAACGATGACCAGCGGATTGTCGCGAAACGGCTCATACTCCAGGTCGTGGCCCGCCGGCGGCTGGCCCATGATCACGACATCGGTTTCGTTGAGTTCCAGCTGCTCCAATAAGCCCGAGCGATTGGTGACATCGAGCACGATGTTGACGCCGGGATGCCGCGTGTTGAATGCGGCGAGCAGTTTGGGAATGAAATAATTGGCGGTGGTCGCCACCGAAATTTTCAAACGCCCGTGGCGCAGGCCCTTGAGTTCATCGATAACCGCCTCGGCCTCTGCGAGTTGCGCGGCGATCGCGCGGCTGTAATGCTGGAGTTCCTCGCCGGCTTCGGTGAGGAAAATCTTCTTGCCCAGCTGCTCGAACAGCGGCAGTGCGACGGAATGCTCGAGCTGGCGCACCTGGATGGACACCGCCGGCTGGGTGAGGTGCAGCTCTTCAGCGGCACGGGTGTAGCTTAAATGACGCGCGACCGCCTCGAATACTTGAAGCTGGCGCAGGGTGACGTGCATGGAGCTAAGTAATCATAAATATTTATTTATATAAAACATAATTATTATTCATTTTTATTCATGACACAATTCAACTATCGTGCATTTTCGTGACCCGTATCAAAGAGCGTCTCATTTGGCGTTCGTAAACTACCTGGAAACCATCATGGTTTGGGTGCTGTAGAACCAGTCAAGCTAGTGCAACATTTTGGAGAACAGAGATGGCAAAAACTTACCAAGCCGGCGTCAAAGACTACCGCGAAACTTATTGGATGCCGGATTACACACCGAAGGACACCGATATCTTGGCCTGCTTCAAGATCACCCCACAGCCGGGAGTGCCCCGCGAGGAGGCCGCGGCGGCGGTGGCGGCCGAGTCTTCGACCGGCACCTGGACCACCGTGTGGACCGATCTGCTGACCGACCTGGATTACTACAAGGGCCGCGCCTATGCCATTGAGGACGTCCCGGGCGACGACGAATGTTTCTATGCGTTCATCGCCTATCCCATCGATCTGTTCGAAGAGGGTTCGGTAGTGAACGTATTTACGTCCCTGGTGGGCAACGTGTTCGGCTTCAAGGCCATTCGCGCCCTGCGGTTGGAGGACGTGCGCTTCCCGATCGCCTATGTCATGACCTGTAACGGCCCGCCGCACGGCATCCAGGTAGAGCGCGACAAGCTCAATAAGTATGGTCGCGCGCTGCTGGGCTGCACCATCAAACCGAAGTTGGGTCTGTCCGCGAAGAACTACGGCCGCGCCGTCTACGAGTGCCTGCGCGGCGGACTGGACTTGACCAAGGACGACGAGAACGTTAACTCGCAGCCGTTCATGCGCTGGCGCAACCGATTCGAGTTTGTCATGGACGCGATCCACAAGGCGGAGCGCGAGACCGGCGAGCGCAAGGGCCATTATCTCAACGTCACCGCGCCGACGCCGGACGAGATGTTTAAGCGCGCCGAGTTCGCAAAGGAACTGGGCGCCCCGATCATCATGCACGACTACCTCACCGGCGGCTTCTGTGCCAACACCGGTCTCGCACAGTGGTGCCGGGACAACGGCTTACTGCTACACATCCACCGCGCCATGCACGCGGTGCTCGACCGCCATCCGCGCCACGGCATCCACTTCCGCGTGCTGACCAAGGCCCTGCGCCTGTCGGGCGGCGACCATCTACATTCCGGTACGGTGGTGGGTAAGCTCGAGGGAGATCGTGACGCCACCCTCGGATGGATCGATCTCATGCGCGACAGCTACATTAAGGAGGATCGTACCCGCGGCATCTTCTTCGACCAGGACTGGGGCTCCATGCCCGGTATCTTCCCGGTGGCCTCCGGCGGTATCCACGTGTGGCACATGCCCGCCCTGGTCACCATCTTCGGCGACGACGCCTGCCTGCAGTTTGGTGGCGGCACCCTGGGCCATCCGTGGGGCAACGCGGCCGGCGCCGCGGCCAACCGCGTGGCCCTGGAGGCCTGTGTCGAAGACCGCAACAGAAACGGCGCGGAGGGCCTCGAGAAGCGTGGCGGCGACGTGCTGCGGGCGGCGGCAAAGAGCAGCCCCGAGCTGGCGACCGCCATGGAGACCTGGAAGGAAATCAAGTTCGAGTTCGATGTCGTAGATAAGCTCGATGTAGCCCATAAGTAACGGACACGCGGCCTGCGCAACGCGCAGGCCGCGATCTCGAAATAGAAATGTGAATCTTTTAGAGGAATTGACTCATGACTGAAATGCAAGACTACGCGTCACGGCTGTCCGATCCGGCGAGCCGCAAGTTCGAAACCTTCTCCTATCTGCCGGAGCTGTCTCAAGACGCCATCCGCAGCCAAGTCCAATACATCTGCGATAAGGGCTGGAATCCCGCGATCGAGCACGTCGAGCCGGAAAACGCCTTCGACCACTACTGGTATATGTGGAAATTGCCGATGTTTGGTGAGACCGATGTCGACCGCATTCTGGCGGAGGCCGAAGCGTGCCACAAGGCCAACCCCAACCACCATGTACGGCTGATCGGCTACGACAATTACGCCCAGTCGCAAGGCACCGCGATGGTTATCTTTCGCGGACCGATAAAGGTCTAGGCGACGACATACCTGCCCCGGCAGGGCCCCTGACGCCAGGCGGCGCAGGGGCCTTCGCCGGGCCCGTTGATTGCACCAAAGCGCAAAGCGTACAGCCCCAACGAGCCAGCGATATCATGACTGACAAAGATCAATATCTCGTCAAGGCGGAGCCCTACTACCGTCCTGTGGACAATGAAGTGCAGATGTACCAAGCGGCCTACGAAGCGCGCATGCCGGTGATGCTCAAGGGCCCCACGGGTTGCGGCAAGTCCCGCTTCGTGGAGTACATGGCCTGGAAGCTGAAAAAGCCGCTTATTACCATCGCGTGTAACGAGGACATGACCGCCTCCGACCTGGTCGGCCGCTTTCTACTCGACATCAACGGCACCAAGTGGCAGGACGGGCCCCTCACCGCGGCCGCACGCCTCGGAGCGATCTGCTATCTGGATGAGGTCGTCGAGGCCCGCCAGGATACCACCGTGGTGATCCACCCCCTCACCGATCATCGCCGCAACCTGCCGCTGGAAAAGAAGGGAGAGTTGGTTGAAGCGCACCCCGATTTCCAGATCGTCATCTCATACAACCCGGGTTACCAGAGCCTGATGAAGGACCTGAAACAGTCCACGAAACAACGCTTCGGGGCGCTGGACTTCGACTACCCGGACGCATCGGCCGAAGCCGAGATCGTCGCCCACGAGGGTGGCGTCGATAACGAGGTCGCGGATAAGTTGGTCCAGGTAGCGCGGCGCTCGCGCAACCTCAAGGGCCATGGCCTGGACGAGGGCATGTCGACCCGGTTGCTGGTGTATGCCGGACAGCTGATCAGCAAAGGCATCGATCCGCAGGCGGCTTGCCAGATGGCGTTAGTGCGGCCGCTGACCGATGATCCGGACATGCGCGACACCTTGGATGCCGCGGTCAATACGTATTTCTGAACCGCTTCGCCGCGGCGAACTCATCACCCGCCCAGGCGCTTGATTGACAGGGGATAACGGGGACATGGATCAGCCATGAGCATAGATTTCAGCGAGTACGTCTCCTGTATAGATTTCGAGGATGAGCACGAGCACCGCGAGGCGCTCGAGTCGGCCTATCATGAAGCCGCACGGGTAATGTCGCCGCGCGGATTGCAGAACTATCTCGAAGGCATGCGCGCCATGTGCAGCCTGGGGCGTGGGCAGGATCTGGTGCTCACGTACGTTCAGGAGATGCCAAGCGTGGCGAAAGAGGTGGGGGAGGATGTGGTCCCCGATGTGGTCACCAGTCTGATGAAGCTGTCGTCACACACTTCGGGCACCGTCATTACGCTGATGATGAGCACCATGCCCCTGGCCGCCCGCCGTCTGGGCGACATAGACGTAATGCGGGGGTATCTCAAACTGCTGCATCAGTTGGCCGGCAAGGCGCCGCGCGGCTTAAGGCCGATGATGGAGCATCTCGATGAACTGTTGTCCAAGCTCACACTTGGGGGTCTGCGCCGCTGGGCACAGTGGGGCATGCAGGCCCACCAGCGCGATTTGGACGGACAGATGGCGTACTTCGGGCTGCAGACCCAATCCTCGCAGTCGGTCCTGCAGAAGGAACGCCGCGGCACGCTGTTTATCGACAATCAGCGCAAGCTCAACTTCTATTTGCGGGCGCTGTGGGCGCGGGCGTTTTATATGCGCCCCACCTCCGGGGATTACGAGACGCGCCAGGGCCTCAAGCCCTATATCGAAGACTTTCAAGTCCACTTGCCGGACGCGTTTGATTCCTTTCGCGGGATAGACGGGATGGAAATCTATCGCGCCGCCGCCGCGCACTGCGCCGCCCACCTGGTGTACACGAGCGAGCCGCTCAGCGCCGAACAGCTCAGTCCCGCGCAGATGAAATTCATCGAGCTGTTCGAGGACGCACGCGTGGAGCACATGGCGATTCGGGAATTCCCGGGCCTGAAAAAGCTATGGCTCGGATTTTTCACCGAAGCGCCGTCCGGCGATGAGGACGTCGCGGATGTTCACCCGACCATGGAGTTGATGATGCGCATGGCGCGGGCGCTACTGGACGAGGACTACCAAGACGACGCGGCTTTCGTAAACGAAATCGCCGCGGAATTTCGGGCACAGTTAACCAGTAACCCGGATGCAAATCGAATCAGCTGGATGGCGGGCGTGGACTTCTATAACCGTGTCGCCGAAACCAGTGCCATCCCGGGCCTTCGGCAGCTCGAAAACATGCCGGTGTCCTATCGCGACGACAATCGCTACATCTGGGTGTTTGCGGAGAACCTGTTCGAGTCGCAAGGGGTGGATTATCTGCCTGAGGCCAATCAGCAGGTGCGCCGTTATGTGAACATCATGGAGATGGCCAATGAAATCGACGTACCCGGCGCCGGAGACGACGCGCAGGAGATTTGGGTGTGCGCCGACGAGGTCTTCCCTTACGAGGATGAAGGCGTCAGCTATAACCAGATGGAGGGTAAAGAACCGGTCTCCGAGCCATATCACTACGATGAATGGGATTACCACGTTCAGCTGACGCGTCCCGAATGGGCGACTGTGATCGAACGCCGCCAACCCAGGGGCGACCCGGAAATAATGGACGAGATTCTTACAAAGTATAAGCCGGTCGCCAGCCGTATCCGCCATCTGATCGATGCCATGCAACCCCAGGGCATCGTGCGCCGCCGTGGCTACGAGGAGGGTGAGGAACTCGATCTCAACGCGGCGGTGAGGGCGATGATTGATATACGCCGCGGTACCATGCCCAACCCGCGCATTAATATTCGTGTCACCCGACACATACGTGAACTGGCGATTGTGGTGCTCATGGATTTGTCCGAGTCCACCAACGAAAAAGTCGGCGTCAAAGAGCACGAGCCGGGATACGAAGACGCGCCCAGCATCCTGGATCTGACGCGCGAGTCCACCGGCCTTCTGGCCTGGGCAATCGACTCCATCGGCGATGCCTTCGCCGTGCACGGATTCGCCTCGGATGGCCGCCACGACGTCCAGTACTTCCGCTTCAAGGACTTCAACCAATCCTATGACGATGAGTCCAAGGCGCGCCTGGCCGGTATGCAAGGGGGGCTGTCTACCCGCATGGGCGCTGCGCTGCGTCACGCGGGTTGGCACCTGTCCCAGCAATCGGCACAGAAGCGCCTGGTGCTGCTTATCACTGACGGCGAACCGGCTGATATCGACGAGCGTGATCCCCAATACCTGCGGCACGACACCAAGAAAGCGGTGGAGGAGCTGGCCATGCAGGGTATCTACACCTTTTGCCTGACCCTGGATCCGATGGCGGATCGCTACGTCGCCAGGGTTTTTGGGGAGAACAATTACTCCATCGTGGATCACGTGGAACGATTACCGGAGCGGTTGCCCGCCGTGTTCGCCGCGTTGACCGGGTAACCCGTGCGTAACGTTTCCAGCTTTACCGAGACCGTCACCCTGAACGACGAGCAGTTACGTGAGCAAGTGCGTTATTGCGGTGAGCGCGGCTGGGCGTTATTGATCGAGCATACCGCAGATCCGTCTCCGGACAATCACTTCTGGGCGCGCTGGGGATTGCCGTTGTTGGATCCCGACGATCCCGAGTTGGTGTTATTCGAAATCAACGCCTGCCGCCAGGCGTTTCCCCAACATCATATCCGGGTGATCGCGAACGATTCGGCCATGGGAAGGTCGCTGGTTCGCCATAGCATATTGGTGCACGCGCCAACGCTGAGCAAATGACTCGCCGTATTCGCGATGTCGCGCCGTTGCGCTCCATACCCAAAACCATCGAAGCGCGGTATTACAACCGCGTGCGCCTGGCGTTGACGCGCCTGGGCAAACCGCTGGAAGTGGAGCTGGATGGTGAGATGCGTCAAACCGATATGCTGCTCAGCGACCGCGAATGGTTGTGCGTCGACCGTGCACGCGATGACCTGCCGCTGCTCGCGTGGACAGATTTTTCGATTAAAGAGCGGGACGCACTGCACGCCCCGGTCCGCTGCACGTTAAATCTGTATCACTCCCACGCAGGTCTGCTTATCGGACGCATACTGCCGATCCTGGACCGGATCCTGGAACAGCGCTTGGCCGCAAAGGGCTAGCCCGAAGATCGCACCGGGGCTAATCGTCGTCGCCCAGTTCCGGGTCCCAACCCCGATCCCGCGCCAGTTGTATCGCGTGCGACTGAATCTCAGCGTGCCGCGTGCGTAAATCGGCCGGCAGGTTGGACGCCAGGTGCCCGTAGGGTTGCCACGCCTGTGTCACTTGATCGTAGAGCTGGTTGATTTGCTGATAACTCCAGCCCGTACAGGTCTCGTTTTCGTCAAGGATTCCAAACAACCACGCGTCGCGAATAATGCGGCCGATATCGGTCATGCCGCCGTGCACGTCTTTATCGATGCCCGGATAATTGCGGTCGGTCTTCACGTGTCTCGCGCTTGTGTTTCCGCCAAGTATCTCGCCCAAACCATAGGTCGGGCAGAGGGAAATACATTCAAATAAATCGGTTATTGGCGGATTGTACTGCGCATCGAAACAATACCCAATGGATAGGCCCATAAAAATGCTGTATAAAGATGCAACGTTCGGACGCAGCCAAGAACGGACATAAAAATGCGTGAACCGGTCGTGATACCGGTTCCAACTGACCCCAAGTGGAGGATCAAAAAGATGAGAAAGTCACTTATCGCCGCCCTCGCCGGGCTGGGTCTCGGGTTGGCATCCCTTTCCGCGCTCGCGGCGGATAAACCGGTACTGCTCAAGACGCCAATTGCCTTTGCCACCAAGCTGCCCGGTTTGGGCACGACCATCAAGTGGGTGGGCGACCGTGTCAACACCCTCAGCGCGGGCAGCGTCAAGATGAAGGTCTATGAACCCAGTAAACTGGTGGCGCCGTTTGAGATTCTGGACGCGGTGTCGTCGGGTAAGGTCAACTCCGGATACACCACCGCGGGTTACTGGGCCGGTAAGATCCCCGCCTCGCCGTTGTTCTCCGCGGTGCCTTTCGGGCCCGAGGCCGGGGAGTACCTCGCCTGGCTTTGGCACGGCAACGGCATGAAGCTGTATCAGGAGATGTACGACCAGGCCGGCTATAACGTCAAGGTCCTGGTGTGCGGCATCATCGCCCCGGAGACCTCCGGCTGGTTCGGGAAGGACATCAACAGCGGGGACGACCTCAAGGGCCTGAAGATGCGGTTTTTCGGTCTTGGTGGCCAAGTCATGCAGAAGTTAGGGGTTTCCACCAGCCTGCTGCCCGGCGGTGAGATCTTTCCCGCGCTGGAGAAGAAAGCCATCGACGCCACCGAGTTCTCCATGCCAGCGATCGACAAGCTCCTGGGTTTCCACAAGCTGGTAAAGAACAACTATTTCCCGGGCTGGCATCAACAGGCGACGGTGTTTGAATTGTTGATCAACAAAGACGTTTGGAATGGTCTGAGCGATCACCAGAAGATGGTCATCGAGATGATCACCATGGCCGCCACCGCCAACTCCTTGGCCGAGGGTGAGGCGGTGCAGTTCGCGGTGATGAAAGAAAACGTCGAGAAAAATGGAGTGAAACTGAAGTACTGGTCAGACGATATGTTGGCCCTGTACCGGAAGACCTGGGAAGGGGTCGCCAACGAGATGGCCGCCGATGACGCCTTCTTTAAGAAGGTGTGGGACGACATGCAGCAGTTCCGCGAGGGATACGATTTGTGGGAGTCCTACGCGTTTTTGCCGAGGAAACGTCCCGAGTAGAGGACCGTCGGCCCTGAACAGCCGCTGACCTGAGATCGGCGGCGCTCATGAGGGCGCCGTCGCGGTTCGCGAGGAGGAGACGCCATGACCTTGCCCGAATCCACCAGTCATCTGCCGATACATGACCAGGGCAAGGAGCCCAAGGTTCCACTGGCCGACTGGATCGACGGTTTGGTGCGCGCCGTCGGTGGGGTGCTGTGCTGGCTGAATGCCCTGCTGATCATCGTCATTATCGTCCAGGTCGTGCTGCGCTACGGATTCGGCACCGGCGACCCGAAGTTCGAGGAACTCCAGTGGCATCTCTATGCGGCGGCGGTGATGTTCGGATTGTCGTACGCCCAGGTAACCGACTCCCACATCCGCGTGGATATCGTTGCCATGCGTTTGTCGCCCACGGCACTGCGTATTTGGGAGATCTTCGGCATTCTGGTTTTTGTTCTCCCGTTTATCTATGTCGTCTTCTACCACAGTCTGGATTTTGTCGCCGAATCGTGGCGGCTGAATGAGCGCTCCGACGCACCCACCGGACTGCCCTGGCGATGGGCGATCAAGGCGGTGATACCGCTCAGTTTCGGCCTGTTGGCGCTGGCGATCTTTTCCCGGCTGATACGCGATTTCGTGGCCCTGGTGCGCAAAGGGTAGACGCATGGATATAAACAACATCCTCGTCATCGCCATGTTCTTGAGCTTCGCCGTCTTTCTGTTCACCGGGTTTCCGGTGGCGTACGTGTTGGGCGGCATCGGCGTCATCTTCGCCGGCGTCGGATATCTCTCCGACACCTACTTCGGCACCATCACCGGCCTGGATTTCCTGACCCTGGGCCTGGTGGTGAACCGCATCTACAAGATCATGGACAACTGGGTGCTGGTCGCGTTACCGATGTTCATTTTCATGGGTTTGATGCTCGACAAGTCGGGGGTCGCGGAGCGCATGATGCACGCCATGCAGGAACTTTTCGGTGAAGTGCGTGGCGGTTTGGCGGTGACCGTCACCTTGATCGGCATCATCCTCGCGGCCTCCACCGGCATTATCGGCGCCTCGGTTGTGTTGCTGGGCTTGTTGTCCCTGCCGGCGATGATGAACCAGGGTTACAGTCGGGCCCTGGCCACCGGCACCATCTGCGGCGCCGGTTGTCTGGGGATTCTGATCCCCCCCAGCATCATGTTGGTGATCATGGCCGATCAGCTCGCGCTGTCGGTCGGCGACCTGTTCATGGGGGCGGTGTTCCCGGGCCTGATACTCGGCGGTCTGTACATCACTTACATTCTGACTATCGCTTACATGCAACCGCAGGCGGCGCCGCTTTCCGCCGAACGCCGTCCCATCGGTTGGCACATCATCCTGGATGTATTGTATTCGGTGCTGCCGCCGGCAATGTTGATCATCGCCGTGCTGGGATCGATTTTTGCCGGCATCACCACGCCGACCGAGGCCAGCGGTGTCGGTGCCCTAGGTGCCGTGCTGCTCGCCGCGTACAACAAGAGACTCAATCTGCGCGTGTTCAAGGAAGTGCTGATTTCCACTTACAACACCACCGCGTACATTTTCGCCATCTTCCTCGGCGCCACCTGTTTTGCCCTGGTGCTGCGGGAACTGGGAGGCGACCAGCTCGTCGAGGAGATGCTGACGGGCCTGCCGTTTGGACCCTACGGCATTTTGCTGTGCATTTTGGCGATCGTGTTCCTGCTCGGATTTCTGCTCGACTGGATCGAAATCACGCTGATCATGCTGCCCTTGCTGTCCCCGGTGGTTGCCGCCCTCGGCTTCGATATCGAAGGCTACGGCAAGATCGATGAACCCGCCCTGGTGTGGTTCGTGATGCTGGTGGCCGTGGCTCTGCAGACGTCGTTTTTGACGCCGCCGGTGGGGTTTGCGCTGTTTTATCTCAAGGGCGTGTGCCCCCCCGAGGTGCGGCTCACCGATATCTACCGCGGCGTGGTGCCCTTCATCATCCTGCAGCTGATCGGTCTGACGGTGCTCATCATATTTCCGGAATTGGTGACCTGGCTGCCGTCGGTTGCCTACGATTAGCGCGATGGAGGGGACTGCATGACAACTGCCTCGGAAAATCCCAGCTCCCCGCGCGTCGCATTGTTCGTTACGTGCTTGATCGATATGTTCCGCCCCAATGTGGGATTCGCCGCGGTGAGGCTGTTGGAACGGGCGGGATGCAAGGTCGAGGTGCCGCGTGCGCAAACCTGTTGCGGACAGCCGGCATACAACAACGGCGACCAGGAAACTACAGCCTGCATCGCCCGTCAGGTGATCGCCGCTTTCGACGGCTTCGATTATGTCGTCGGCGCGTCCGGTTCGTGCATCGGCATGCTCAAGGAGCACTATCCGCGGGTGTTGAAGGATGACCCTGATTGGTTTCATCGCGCCGAGCGACTCGCCGGCAAGTGCTACGAACTCACCACATTTTTGATGGACGTGATGCAATGGCGCGACGTCGAATCGAGCTTTACCGCCACCGTGACCTACCACGACTCCTGTTCCGGCCTGCGCGAGCTGGGCATCAAACAACAACCGAGGGCACTGCTGTCGCAGGTCAGCGGCCTGAACCTGAAGGAGATGGAGGACAGCGAAGTCTGTTGCGGGTTCGGCGGCACCTTCTGCATCAAGTATCCCAAGATCTCCGAGCGCATGGTGAGTGACAAGACCGCGAATATTACCGCTTCCGAAGCTGAATGCATCCTGGGGGGCGACATGGGGTGCCTGTTGAATATCGCCGGCAGGCTGAAACGCGAAGGCAGTAATATCAAGGTCTACCATGTTGCCGAGGTGTTGGCGGGGATGACTGACCAATCTGCAATCGGCGACGGAGAGGGGTAAACCGATGCAGCGATCTACCGCGGAATTCAAATCCCAGGCCGAGCTGGCGCTGCAGGATGCGACGCTGCAACGGGCCATGGCCAAGGCCAAGGGCGGTTTCGTCGATAAGCGCCGCCTGGCGGTGTCCAGGCTTCCCGAGTTCGAGCAAATCCGCGCCGAGGCGAAATCGATCAAAGACCACACCCTGGCGCATCTCGATTATTATTTAGACCAGTTCGAACAAAAGGTGGTGGCGTCGGGCGGTCGCGTCCATTGGGCGCGGACCACCGAAGAGGCGTGTGCGGCGGTGTTGAATATTATCGGCGCGCCTGGAAAACAGGTGCTCAAGGGCAAGTCGATGGTATCCGAGGAGATCGGACTCAACGACGCTATGGAACGCGCCGGTCATACGGTGGTGGAGACCGATCTGGGCGAGTACATCATCCAGTTGGCCCATGAACCGCCCAGTCACATCATTGCGCCGGCGGTGCACAAAACCCGGGATCAAATCACCGATCTGTTTCACGCGGAACATGAGCAGTATGGCTTGACCGAGTTGGTCACCGAGCCCGAGGATATCGTAAACGAGGCGCGACAAGTGCTGCGCACCAAGTTTTTGAGTTCCGACGTCGGGATAACCGGCGCAAACTTCTTGATCGCCGAGACCGGATCGACGGTGATAGTGACCAATGAAGGCAACGGCGACTTGACCCAGATTCTGCCCCGGGTGCACATCGTTACCGCGAGTATCGAAAAAGTCGTGCCGTCGCTGGATGACATGACCATTCTGCTCCGGCTCCTCGGGCGCAGCGCCACCGGCCAGGAGATGTCGAGTTATAACACCCTGTCCACCGGCCCGAGGCGGGGCGATGACGCCGACGGCCCGGACGAATTCCACGTGGTGATCGTCGATAACGGGCGTAGCGAGATGTTGGGTAATGAATTCCACGACATGTTACGCTGCATTCGCTGCGGCGCCTGCCTGAACCATTGCCCGGTGTACGGCGCGATCGGTGGCCACGCCTATGGCTGGGTGTATCCCGGCCCCATGGGTTCGGTGCTGACGCCGTTGATGATCGGTTTGGAAAACGCCCGCGATCTGCCTAACGCATGCACCTTGAACGGACGCTGTGGAGAGGTGTGCCCGATGAGCATTCCCTTGCCGGACCTGCTGCGAACGCTGCGCTTCAAGGAGCACGAGCGTAAACTCTCCGGCGCGCGGGCGCGTTGGGCGTTGAAACTCTGGGGCATGGTTGCCCGGCACCCCGGACTGTATCACGCGGTCACCGGCGTGACTGCCGCCGTCCTGGGAAAACTCGGCGCCCGCGCGGGCCGGTTCCGTTCCCTGCCGCTTGCGTCCGGGTGGACCCAGGCGCGGGACCTACCCGCCCCCCAGGGGACGACGTTCCACAGGTCCTGGGGCCGGCGGCGATGAGTGCGGCGCGCGACGAGATCTTGGCGCGGATCCGCCGCTCGCTGCGGCGCAGCGATCCGCTTGAAGCACCGCCGGTTGCGCGATCACCGGCACCAAAGTCCAGTGTTCGCCCGCAACTGGATAGCGAACGGCTCGAGTTTTTTGTTGAAAAGATACACGCCGCCGCGGGCACCGTGGACCGGGCAGCAACAAGTCCCGATGTGGTTCCGCTGATCAAAGATTATCTGGATCGGCACGGTCTTGAGCCCAGATTGGTGGTTGCGGAGCACCCGCTGGTTTCCGAGTTGGCGTGGCCGCCGGAATGGGAGATCCGCACCGGCGCCGCCGGCGGCGACGACCATGTCAGTGTCACCGCGGCGTTCGCCGGGGTTGCCGAAACCGGCACCCTGGTGATGTTGTCCGGGGCCGACAGTCCCGCGACACTGAATTTCCTTCCCGACGATCATATCGTTATCGTGAGTGCGCTGCGCATTGTCGCCCACTTCGAGGATGCATGGCGTTTGTTGTACGACCGTGTTGCCGAGATGCCGCGCACGGTAAACCTCATTACCGGCCCCTCCCGTACCGCGGATGTTGAACAAACGATCCAACTCGGCGCTCACGGACCCCGGCGATTACATGTAATCGTGATAGACGGCTGACAGCCGGCTGACTTTGACTCCTGGGGCCCCGGCTGGCAGATGATTTTCCGCATCGTCACCATCGTGTTTCCGGTATTTGCGATCGTCGCAGTTGGCTATCTATACGGGCGTCGCAAGCAACCGGAAATGACGATCTTGAATCAGTTGAACATGGATATCTTCATGCCGGCGCTGATTTTTTTTGTGCTGGCGCGCAGGGAGTTCGCGCCGGAACAGTATCTGGCCCTGGCGCTTGCCGGGATCATGGTGGTGATCGGGTCGGGCCTTGTGAGTTACCCGATCGCCCGCCTGCTCGATTTCGACTGGCGAACATTCGTGCCGCCGATGATGTTCACCAACTATGGGAACCTGGGCCTGCCGCTGTTCGTGCTCGCATTTGGTGATTCAGCGCTATCGGCCGCCGTGGTATTGTTTATCGCCGGTAACATGCTGCATTTCACGCTTGGGCGGTATTTGCTCGACCACACGCTGCATCCGATAGAGCTGCTTCGTACACCCATCTTAGTCGCAGCGATGCTGGGATTGCTGTTTACGTCAATGCAGTGGCACCTACCCAAGGCGATCGAGTTTCCTATCGAGATGCTGGGGCAGGTCGCCATACCTCTGTTGCTGTTTTCATTGGGCGTGCGGCTGACAAAGTTTGACTGGCATGACTGGAAGATCGGATTGACAGGTGCGCTCGTATGCCCGGCGGTGGGGTTGGCTACCGCATGGTCGGTGACGGCGATTATTGAGCTGCCGGAACTACAGGTGAGGCAGCTATTGCTTTTCGGCGCATTGCCGCCGGCGGTGCTCAACTTCCTGTTTGCCGAACAATTTGTGCAGGAGCCCCGAAAAGTCGCCTCCATCGTGGTAATCGGGACCTTGTCCAGTATTGTAATTATCCCAGTAATTCTGGCGGTAATTTTGCCCTGAGGCACGCGGCGGCCGCGGCACCCGATTGTGTGTTAAAACCGGACGATAACGTTGATTTTCGCCATGACACGCTTGATTTTTTACCCCGCGGCGTTACTCTAGCTCCCCCGTTGCAAAGAATTCGTGAGCGCCCTTTGTTGAGGCAATGGATCCAAGTGTCCCCGAAAAATCAATACCATTACGATGAGTTATTGGCTTGCGCCCGCGGCGAACTGTTTGGCCGCGGTAACGCACAATTGCCGTTGCCGCCGATGCTTATGTTCGACCGCATCACCCATGTCACCGCGGATGGCGGCGCCCACGACAAAGGTATGATTACCGCGGAATTGGATATCAAGCCGGAACTGTGGTTCTTCGATTGTCATTTTATCGGGGATCCGGTGATGCCCGGGTGCCTGGGCTTGGATGCGCTGTGGCAACTCGTCGGTTTCTTTCTTGGTTGGCGCGGCGGGCCGGGGCGCGGCCGGGCCCTGGGAGCGGGGGAAGTTAAATTCACCGGGCAGGTTACGCCCGATACCAAGCTCGTGAAATACCGCGTTGATTTGAAACGTGTGATCATGCGCAATTTGTGCATGGGCATCGCCAACGGCGTCGTCGAGGCGGATGACAGGGAAATCTATTTCGCCAAGGATCTTCGGGTGGGTTTGTTCACCTCCGACGGACATTTTCAAACTTGAGACCTGGAGTAAGAGTAGAACTATGCGTCGCGTCGTCGTAACTGGGGTGGGAGTGGTTTCCAGCATTGGGAACGATAAACAAGAGGTCGCGGATAGTCTGTTGAACGCGCGTTCCGGAATTCACAAGCAGCCGGTCTATGAGGAAATGGGGCTGCGCAGTCACATCGAGGGCACTATTGACGTCGATCTGGCTGAGTTGATTGACAGAAAAGTAAAGCGGTTCATGGGCGACGGCGCCGCGTTTAATTATCTGGCCATGCGCGAAGCGCTGGCGGATGCCGGACTGCGCGAGGACGAAATATCCGATCCCCGTATCGGATTGATCATGGGTTCCGGAGGTCCGTCCACCGAGAACGTCGTGCGCGCGGCGGATCTTCTTCGCGAGCGGGGAGTACGCAAAGTCGGCCCGTACATGGTGACCCGTACGATGTCCAGCACGAATGCCGCCTGTGTGGGTACCGCGTTCAAGATCAAAGGTGTGAGTTATTCCATCAGCTCAGCGTGCGCCACCAGCGCGCACTGCATTGGTCACAGCGCGGAGCTGATTCAACTGGGCAAACAGGACTTGATGTTCGCCGGTGGCGGTGAAGAGATCCATTGGACGATGTCGGTGTTGTTCGATGCGATGGGGGCGTTGTCGACACAGTACAATGAAACTCCGCAACAGGCGTCTCGCCCTTACGATGTAAATCGCGACGGATTTGTGATCTCCGGTGGTGGCGGGGTCATGGTCATTGAAGAGCTGGAACACGCGATGCGGAGGGGGGCGAGGATATATGCGGAGCTAGTGGGTTACGGCGCGACCTCGGACGGTTATGACATGGTGCAACCCTCCGGTGAAGGGGCAGTGCGCTGCATGCGCCAGGCCCTGGAAACGGTCGATGGAAACGTTGACTATATCAATGCCCACGGCACCAGCACGCCGGTTGGCGATATGCGCGAATTGGAGGCGCTGCGGGAGGTGTTCGGCGACCGGATACCCCCCATAAGTTCCACCAAATCGCTGACCGGACATGCGCTCGGCGCTGCCGGTGTATGTGAGGCGATCTACAGCCTGCTGATGATGGAACACGGCTTTATTGCGGCATCCGAGAACATTGCAGAACTCGATCCGAGTGCGCACGGATTTCCGATCGTCCGCGACACGCAGACCGATGCGGCGTTGAATCTTGTGATGTCGAATAGTTTTGGTTTTGGCGGCACCAACAGCTCCCTGGTATTCAAACGCTTCGCATGACAAATACATGTCATGAGCGCGGTCCCGCCTCATACACTGGCGACTCCCAATGTTAACGCTTCTAATCCCCGGCTGGGCGCACGATGTGGGTTACGAACGCCGGCCATAAACCCATTGCCGCGTGGCTGTTGATTTGTTGTGTCGCGGTTTTCGCCATGGTGGTTGTCGGGGGTGTGACCCGGTTGACCCAATCGGGGCTGTCGATGGTGGATTGGCAGCCGATTATGGGAGTCGTACCGCCGTTGACCGACGACGAGTGGCGACAAGCCTTCGAAGACTACCAGCAGTTTCCGGAGTATCAGAAGATCAATCGTTACATGACGCTTGCTGAATTCAAACCAATCTTCTGGCTCGAGTATTCTCATCGCATACTTGGACGGACAATAGGATTGATTTTTCTGCTTCCATTATTGTTTTTCTGGTACACCCGCCGGATTCCCAGACGGTTGGCGCCAAAGCTCGTTGGGGTGTTTTGTCTTGGCGGGCTACAGGGTCTGCTCGGCTGGTATATGGTGCAAAGCGGCTTGGTCGATGAACCCCATGTCAGCCCCTATCGGCTGACCTCTCACCTGGCCTTGGCGGTGTTGATATACGGTTACATGCTGTGGCTGGTGTTGGACTTGTATGCCCGCGATCAGCGAATGCGCCCATGGTCGGTCGATCCCCCTTGGCGTTTGAGTCTGTTTGTCACCATGTTCGTCGGGCTTATGATCATCAGCGGCGGTTTTGTGGCGGGGACCAAAGCGGGTTTCGCGTTTAACACATTTCCAACCATGAACGGCGACTGGGTGCCGCAGGGAATTTGGGCGATGCAGCCGGGGTGGCGAAATCTGTTCGAAAATCTGGCGACGGTACAATTCATGCACCGGCTCATTGCGCTCGGTTTGTCGATACTGGTGCTGTTGTTATGGTTATCCGTACTGCTCGCCAACGTGTCACCACGGGTGCGTCTGGCGGCCCACGGCTTGTTGGCGATGATGGTCGTGCAGCTGGTGTTGGGTATCACTACACTGCTCAACGTGGTCCCGGTGACCCTGGCGGCCATGCATCAAGGTGGCGCGCTTCTGGTATTGACCATGGCGCTTTGGGTGACCCACGGCGTATTGCGCGAAAAACGCACGTATAGCCTTTGAGCGCCGGGGGTTACGGATAACGGAAAGAAATAGCGGGGAATGCGTCGGCGCGATGGGGCGGTTTCCGCTTGTCTGCTCGGCGAAGCGTAAGCCGCCGCATGTAGCGCCCGGCGCCGCCAGCGAACCTATGCGTCCGTGGAACGCGTGCGGTTTTCCAGTTATACAGCGGCATTGGCGTATAATGGCGTCTTGCATGCAACTAAACCCGAGGAGCGAGGCGCCAATGGGTAATAGGCCATTACTTTCCAGTTTGATAATTGCGGCGAGTCTGTTGCCGATATCCGTGCACGCCGACGGGTGGCGTTATTCAATTGCGGCGGGTGCGCAATCGGCGGACGTAGCACGCGCTACGCCCGCGGCGGGTATGAACGTCCATAGCGCCACGGTGCCGAGTGCGGCGCTGCCGCGCAACAATCTGACTAAGATTGCCGTGCGCGAGAAATTCGGTGATCCCCGGGAACAGCTGCCGCCGGTGGGTGAGCCGCCTATTTCCCGCTGGCGTTACCCGGACTACACAGTCTATTTCGAACGCGACCTGGTGATCATCTCGGTGGCCAACGAAGTGGGGATGACTCGCTAGAGCGCCGTGGTTGCAGCAAACAATGCCATAAGCTTCACGCTCGCTCCATGGTCTCGGTGTGCTCCGTGTGTGTGGCAGCCGTTATTCCGCCGCACGCTCGACCGCCTTGGTCCGTGACTCCCTGGTACGGACCAAGCGCTCACAGTGGACAGCGAGTGACCAGCGTTTCCAGTTAGTGTCTGTAATGTTGTTGTCGGTAGGTTTCGCGCCGGTTTTAAGTGAGGCGGACAACGGCTGGACCCTGCGCAGGGTGATGCTGTTGTTGTCCGGTGTCCGGTGTCAAACAGCTGGAATCCACGTTTGTTGAGAAAAAACAATCCGCCTTCTTGAGGGACGATCTGGTTATGTCGGGCATGCTGCGCTACAAGGCGCCCGGCACGCTCGAGAAGCACGTATTGTCGCCATTCGACGAATTGATCATTATCGACAACAACCAGATCACCATTGAACGTCAAGAGGGAGACTCAGTTCAGCGCATCATTCATGTGATACCTGCGGCGGTCCGTGCCCTGGTAGACAGTATTCGAGCGACCTTGGCTGGAGATCACATCCGCCTGCAGCAGCATTACGACGTGCGCGTGATAAGTATCGGTATCTGATCAGTGATGATCTTGATCAACGAATGAGCACCGGCGGCCTGAAACAGGATCTGCGGCGCCGGCTTCGCGGTCTCGGCTCGCCAATGGCTGCCATGGAAAAACGTTTTCTTGCCGCCGATCCCAGCGGTATCTTTATTGGTCTGGTGCGATCGCTGTCCAGCCTGGGTGAAAACGCGCACGGTCCACGTCGCGACCGCGGTGTCTGGATGACCCGGGATGACAGTCGTGCGATGCTGGTGGCGGAGATTGTTCCCGATGCCTTCGATCTGGAACGGCAGGTGGTGGCGGTGAAGACGCTGAGGGAGATTTTCGAGGACATACGACAGGGAAACACAAGCATGGTCGTCACCGGACCTCCGGCATTCGCGGTGGATACCCGCGATGTTATACGCGCCGATGTGCGCCTGCTGTCAATCCTCGCGTTGCTCGCGGTGGCCGCCTTTTTGTTTTTGGTGTTCTGGTCCGGAACGTTCCTGGTGCTGGTTATGATTCCACTGTTGATCGGGTCGCTGGTGGCGATTGCATCGGTAATCCTCGCCTTCGGTTCGATTCACGGCATAACCCTGGCCTTCGGTGTGACATTGACCGGTGTCGCGGTGGATTACCCCATCCATCTGGTGTCGCAGATCCGCGGCGGCCCGGCCCAGGCGCGGGAACATGTGCGCCAGATCTGGCCGACTATTCGGCTTGGGGTGATCACCACATTGATTGCTTATGCCGCGCTGATATTTTCGGATTTTACGGGCCTGACCCAGCTTGGATTGTTCACGGTCACCGGATTATTGACCGCTGCGGGGGTCACGCGTTGGTGGTTGCCGCTCATGATTCCGAAGGGGGCGGTGTTCCGTCACGGTATGCGGCGACCTCACAACGTGCTCGAACGGCTCGGAAAGCGGGCGCCACGGGCACGAACTTGGGCGGCGCTGAGCATAATCGTCGCCGCGGCCTTCATCATATTGGTGGATCAACCGATTCGTGAGTACAGCATTGACTCGCTGAGCCCCATACCCGCCGATCGTCGCCAGGACGATCGTCAGTTGCGCAAAGATCTAGGTATGTGGTCCGGCGGCAAATTGCTCGCTGTGGTTGCGCCGGCTAAGGAGCAAGCGCTGCGAAAGAGCGAGCTAATCGCCCGGCAACTCGATCAATTGAAGTCCACAGGGGCATTGCGCGATTTCGAGTTGGCGGCGCGTTTCCTGCCGAGCCAGCGGACCCAGAGGCAACGTCAATTGCGGCTGCCCGACGTGGACACCCTCAGGAATCGTTTCGACACCGCCGTCGACGGCTTGCCGTTCAAACGCGAGGCGTTCGAACCATTCTTTAGGGATTTCAGTGACGCGCGCTCCCAGCCACCGTTAACGATGGAGATGTTACAGCACACCACTATCGGTTCCCTGTTATCCACCATGCTGTTTCAAATTGATGGGCAGTGGGTGGCCACGATTCTGCTCCATGATGTCAGGGATCCGGCGCGGTTGGATCAATTGACCGGCCGGGATGGTGAAACTCAGACGGTGTATATCGACCTAAAGGCGATGTCAAACGCGATCATGTATCGGGCCACGGATCGCATCTTGCGGCTGCTGGCATGGGGAGGGCTGTTTATCTACCTGGTGTTGGCGGTCTATTTTCGCGATCTGCGTAAACCGCTGTACATCCTGATTCCCACTGGAGCAGCCGTGATGATGGCTACCGCTTTGTTGCTTGCCGCGGGCGTGAAGTTGACGGTTTTTCACATGGTTACACTACTGCTGGTGATCGGCCTCGGTCTGGACTACGCGTTGTTCTTCAACCGCTTGACCCATTCCGAGCGGGAGTGGGCGACCACGTTCAAGGCGTTGTGGGTATGTGCCGTAACCACAGTGCTGGTGTTTGGAATGTTGACTTTGTCACATACGCCGCCGCTGCAAGCCGTCGGTCTCACCGTCGCCATGGGCGCGGCGCTATGCCTGGTGTATGGCGCAATCTGGTCGACAGCGACGCCGCGCAAGCGCAAACGAAAAAAGAAGTGGCGGCGCAAAAAGCAACCGGCCCCGGGCTGATATACTTGTTCACAGCAAAGGAGTATCGGAGTCGTTGACGTGAGAACAATATTAACCAGACTGGTCATCGCCACGGTATGTGCCACCGCGGTGGTCCACGCAGAGGAGCTGCCGCTATGGGAGCTTGCCCTGGGCGGCGGTGCACTGCAGATTCCCGAATACCGCGGCTCCAATGACAATCGCCAGATCGCGTTCCCGTTCGTGTATCCGGTCTATCGCGGTGACTTTCTGCGCGTCGACGATCGCGGAGTCCGTGGTGTGTTCTATGTCACCGACCGGGCCGAGCTGGATATCAGCGCGGATGCCAATACCTCCGTGAACAGCGATGACACCAGCGTGCGCAACGGCATGCCGGATCTCGATCCGACGGTACAATTTGGACCGATAGTGCAACTTCGGGTATGGCCCGAGCAGCCGTCGCGCCAAGTACTGCTGCTGAATCTGCCGGTGCGCTCGGTGTTTGCGATCGGGGATTCGGTTAGACAGGTGGGGTGGACCGCCTCCCCTCACCTGACCTTATACAAGCGTGTTGATCTGTTCGATCGACGCTGGCGCCTGGGATTGTCCGCAGGACTCGAGTTCGGTGATAACGACTACCATGACTACTATTATCGAGTGAATCCCGAGTTCGCCACCGATTCGCGACCCGCATTCGACGCCGGCGGCGGTTTCGGCGGTACGCGATTCATCGCCACCTTCGTATCGCGTGGAAAGAAGAGCTGGATGAGCTTTTTCGCGCGCTACGATCGGCTGGACGGCGCCACCTTCGACGACAGCCCGTTAGTGGAGCGCAATGATGGTCTCACCTTCGGGTTTATCTACGCGCGATTCTTCGCCCGTTCCAAGCGCATGGTAGAGGTGAAAGAAATGCGCCGGGTTGAGCAGCAGGAATAGCCCAGCTACTATTCCTGTTACGCACCGGTAAGACTCGCAAGTGAATGCCAAGAACAGACGGCGTGAGGTCGTGACACGTTTTACCGGGAATAGTAGCTGGATTAAATTCTTTCCGTGGCCGTGGTCATCACTTTGGCCGCCACGCGCATCGACTTTTTTATAAAGTCCGGAAGCTCCACCGCACCCGCCTTTACCGCGGTGGTGGCGTGCACCGCCTCATCGTCGCGCATGCGTGCGACAATTTCCCGGCTCTTGGTGTCGTTTATCGGCAGCCGATCGAGGTGGTTCTCCAAGTGGCGAACCACCTGGCGTTCGGTTTCGGCCAGAAATCCCAGGCTGATGCGGTCACCGGCGAGCCCGGCGAGGGCGCCGATGGTAAACGATCCGGCATACCACAAGGGATTGAGGTAGCTTTTGTGGCTGTCCAGTTCTTGAATGCGTTCTTCGCACCACGCAAGGTGGTCGTTCTCTTCCGCCGACGCGGTGGACATCTGCTGCCGCACCCGCGGCGACCGGGCGGTCAGCGCCTGCCCCTGGTACAAGGCCTGGGCGCACACCTCGCCGGTATGGTTGACGCGCATCAGACCGGCGGCGAGATCGCGTTCTCTGTCATTCATTTCTGCACCGATATCGGCAGGTTGGGGTGTCTTCCGTTGCCGCGGCGGACGGCCGAAAACGGTGCGTAGGCCCTGATCAAGTTGATTGATCATCTGATCGAGAAGTGAATATTCGCGCATGGGATCACGATACTAGACGCGGGACCCGGCGCGCAAGCCCCGCTACGGCTCTTGATAGGCGGTGGAGGGGTTGCAGCGCCGCGTCGATGAAGTGACAACGCCAAGTACTCGATAGCTTGACGAGAATAGTCGCTGGATGACTCAACCCTCGGAATTCAAGACTCTGTCGATCAGCACCGCCGGATGTATCACTTCGACATCGAGATGCTCACCGTGAATGCCGGCCATGAGGTGCAGAGCGCATCCGATATTTGAGGTGACTACGGTATGGCAAGCCGCATCGCTGATGGCTTGCAGTGTGTCGTCGCGCAGCTGAGCCGACATCTCGGGTTGGGTAAGGAAGTAGATTCCGGCGGCGCCGCAGCAGGTCCCATTATCGGGCAAGGCAGCGACCTTGGACCGGCAGACACGACTGATCAATCGCAGGGTTTTATCCGCGGATTTCATGACATTGCGCAGCGAGCACGGTTGGTGCACCGCAACGCCGTGCATTTTGGGCGTGAGGTGTGTCACTAATCCGGCATGGTGATCTTCGAGAAAGGCGCTAAGATCATACACACGCGAACCCAATTCTGATGCCCGCACGTCCTTCGTATGTTGACCATACTCCTTTAGCATGGCGCCGCATCCGCTTGCCAAGGTGATGACAGGCACATCGCTCAAAGACGCGAATGCCGCCAGGTTCTGCTTGACCAATTCCTTCGCGCCCACGGCGTCACCGGCATGTTGTTGGATGGCGCCGCAGCAATTCTGACCCGGCGGTATCGACACGCTGTAGCCCAACTTGTTGAGTACACGGATGGCGGCGTCGATAGACGGCTGATCCACAACACGCGCAATGCATCCCAAAAACAGTGCCACTTCACCGCGATTCCCGTGGTTCACCGGATACGAGGCGGCGTAGCGTTTGAGCCGCGGGATAGCCGGCAATTGCGCTTCCAGGGCCGCCAGGCCCAGCCACCGCAGCAGCCGCGAACGGCGCATCACCGCCTGCAAGCCGGAACGCTGATAGCCGCGCAGCAGGTGGCCCAGGTAAGCCAATCGACCCGGATGCGTGAGTAACCCAGCTACCGCCCACCGCCACACCAGGCGCCGCGCCGGCGAGCTGCGGCGGCGGGCGGCGGTGAACGCGCGCGCGTCGTCGACCAGCCGTCCATAGGGCACCTGGGCCGGGCACGCTGCTTCACAGTTGCGACAGCCGAGACAACGGTCGAGATGGGACTCCAATCGGGGAGTCAACGGCAGTTGATTGCGGACCATGGCGCGCATCAATGCGATGCGCCCGCGCGGAGATTCGTTTTCGTCGCCGGTTTTACGATACGTGGGGCAATGCGGCAAACACAGGCCGCACTGTACACACTGATCCGCCGCGCGGATTGGGAACCGGTCGCTCGCTGATAAGATCTGGGTCATGAATCCGATTGTACCGGCATGGGTGAAATTCCCTGTAATCATAGGGGATTAAGACGGGCGCCGTCGCCCGTACCTGGCTATACATACGCTGGCTACCGGTGTATGTTAAACGTTGCCCGTGGGGGTTGCGCCTTCGCGGTGATGTATACGAATGATATAGATCATTGTTGTATTGTTTTAGTCCAGAGGAGGAAAGCATGAAACCAAAGAGCAATAACAGTGCAAAACCTGCATCTAGCCGCCGCAAGTTCCTGAAGACTGCGGGGGCTGCTACTGCGGGGGCTGCGACCCTGGGTTTCCCCATGGTGTCGCGTGCGCAAACGACCACCCTGAAGATGCAGAGTTCCTGGGGTGCGAAGGCGATTTTCCAGGATATGTTCCGCCAGTATGCGGAGCGCGTCGAGGCGATGTCCGGCGGACGCTTGAAGATCGACGTGTTGCCCGCGGGCGCCGTGGTCAAGGCGTTTCAGGTGCAGGACGCCACGAACAAAGGAGTGATCGATGGCGCGCACACGGTGACCGCCTATTGGTACGGCAAGAACAAGGCCGCGTCGCTGTTCGGTACCGGTCCGGTGTTTGGCGCCAACGCGTCGCAAGTGCTGGCGTGGATTCATTTCGGTGGCGGTAAGGAACTGTACCGGGAACTGGTGCAGGACATGCTCAAATTGAACCTGGTGGGCTTTTTCGCCATGCCGATGCCGACCCAGCCCCTGGGTTGGTTCAAGAAGCACGTCAAGAGCGCCGCAGATATGCAGGGCCTGAAATACCGCACCGTGGGCTTGGCCACCGACATCATGCAGGGCATGGGGCTCAAGGTGACCCAGCTTCCCGGCGGTGAGATCGTCCCTGCCCTGGAGCGCGGCGTCATCGAGGCGTTCGAGTTCAACAACCCGACTTCGGATATGCAGTTCGGCGCCCAGGACGTGTCCAAGCACTATCATATGGGCAGTTACCATCAGGCGGCGGAGTTCTTCGAGATCATCTTCAACAAGGACAAGTTCAACGGCCTGCCCAAGGAGCAGCAGGCGATCCTTGAGCACGCTGCGGAGGCCGCCAATACTGCGAACTACGGCTTCGCCCTGGACAACTACTCGCGCGACCTTCAAGATCTTATGAAGAAGCATGGGGTCAATGTGTATCGCACCGATCAGTCGATCATGAAGGCCCAGCTCGGCTCTTGGGACACGGTTCTGAAGAAACTCGAGGCCGATGCGTTCTTCGCCAAAGTGGTGAAGAGCCAAAAAGAATGGTCGCACCGGGTGGCGTTTTACGATCTCATGAACTCGGCGGACTACAAGCTCGCCTTTGAGCACTACTTCCCTGGCGAACTCGGTTAAATCAGACGTTAATTAACCCGTTCGTGTCGGGCGGCGCCGTGCGGCGCCGCCCGGGCGGGCGCTAGCCGCAATGACTGTCAACATCGAGCGTTAGCGATGCTGAGCTTCATATTGTTCGTGGACCGTGTATCCGCGTGGGCTGGTAAAGCGTTTGCGTGGTGTATCCTGATTATGACCTTTGGCGTCAGCTACGAGGTATTCGTCAGGTATGTATTGAGGGATCCCACCTCCTGGGCATTCGACATCAGCTACATGATGTACGGCGCGCTGTTCATGATGGCGGGTGCCTATACACTTTCTCGAGACGGCCATGTACGTGGAGACGTGCTCTATCGGCTATGGAAGCCGAAAACCCAGGCCAAAATTGAACTGGTTCTGTATTTCTTGTTCTTTTTTCCGGGAATACTGGCGTTCATCATTGCCGGCGCCGATTACGCCGGCGAGTCGTGGTTCTACAAGGAAGTCAGCGTCATGAGCCCCGCGAACGTGCCGATTTTCCAATTCAAGACGATTATACCGATCGCTGGTGGATTGTTATTGCTGCAAGGTATGGCCCAGGTATGCCGGTGCATCATTTGTATCCGCACCGGTGAGTGGCCGATACATCTGGAGGACGTAGAAGAAATGGAGACCATGATGCAGCAACATGGCGACGCCAGCGGAGGACTCGAAGAATTCGTCGAACACGTCAAGGGGGAAGACAAGCATGAGTGATCCCCTCATTGCCGTCATCATGCTCGGCATCTTCGTGCTCACGATACTGCTCGGTTTTCCGATCTGCTTCACGCTCATGGCCATGGGCGTCGCCTTTGGTTACTACGCGTATTACGACGCCGAGCGAATGCAGTCGATCTTTGACAACCAGATCTTTGATCTGTTGGTCAATCAGACCTACTCGGTCATGGCCAACGACGTGCTCACCGCGGTGCCTCTGTTTCTGTTCATGGGTTACATCGTCGAGCGCGCCAACATCGTTGATCGTTTATTTTTCAGCATGCAGATCGCCGCGCGGCGTCTGCCCGGGTCGATGGCCATTGCCGCGCTCTGCACCTGCGCCCTATTTGCCACCGCCACCGGCATTATCGGCGCGGTTGTGACGTTGATGGGGCTGCTGGCGTTCCCTTCCATGCTCAAGGCACGCTACGATACCAGCTTCGCGGCCGGCGTGATTTGTGCCGGCGGCTGCCTGGGCATCCTGATACCGCCGAGCATCATGCTGATCGTCTATTCGGCCACCTCCAATGTGTCGGTGGTGCGCCTGTATGCGGGCGCCATACTGCCTGGTTTCATGCTGGCGGGACTCTACGTCGTGTACGTCATGGGGCGGGCGATGTGGAATCCCAAGCTGGCGCCCAAGCCCAAGGCCGAGGATGTGGGAGATCTTTCCTACGGCCGGGTGTTTTTAATGATGATCACCTCGTTTTTCCCGCTGGCGTTCCTCATCCTATCGGTGCTGGGTGCCATCTTGTTCGGTCTTGCGACTCCGTCTGAAGCCGCATCGATGGGTGCATTGGGTGGCCTGGTTCTGGCTGCCGCATACCGCGCCCTGACCTGGGAGCGGTTAAAGGAATCGGTCTATCTCACCGTGCGTACCTCGGCGATGGTATGTTGGCTGTTCGTCGGATCGTGGACCTTCGCATCGGTATTTTCCTATCTCGGCGGACACTCGCTCATTGAAGAAACAGTATTGGGTATGGGCTTGACCCCGGTCATGTTTCTGATTATGGCGCAGCTCATAATCTTCCTGCTCGGCTGGCCGCTGGAATGGAGTGAGATCATCATTATCTTTGTGCCGATCTTTCTACCGATGCTGCCGGCCTTCGGAGTCGATCCGCTGTTTTTCGGCATCCTGGTGGCGATGAATTTGCAGACATCATTTCTTACCCCGCCGATGGCCATGGCCGCCTATTACCTCAAGGGTGTGGCGCCGCCTCACGTGCAACTCATTGATATATTCAAAGGCGTGTTGCCGTTCCTGTCGATGGTGATTCTGGCGATGGTGTTGCTGTACCTGTTTCCCCAGATCATCACCTATCTGCCCGACCTCGTGTACGGTAAAAGCAGGTAGCATTCCGTGGATCGTCCCTCGTTGATAAACCCAGCGGACTTGACCGCCTCCGAAGCGGCGCGGCAGATACGCGATGGGGAGTTACGCAGTGAAGACCTGGTTCGCGCGTGCCTGGATTGCATCGAAGCACGGGAGGATCAAGTACGGGCGTGGACGCATCTGGATCCGGAATACGCCGAGCAGCAGGCGCGCCGGGCCGACGAGCTCCGGCAATCAGGCGCTGAGATCGGTCCGTTGCACGGCTTGCCGGTGGGAATCAAGGATATCTTCGATACCGATGACATGCCGACGGAGTGCGGCACGCCGTTGTTCGCCGGGCGTCAACCGAGCGCAGACGCCCACGCGGTCGCCGCGTTGCGGGAGGCCGGGGCGGTCCTTGTTGGGAAGACCGTGACCACCGAGCTGGCGGTGTATTCGCCGGGCAAAACGACCAATCCCAACGATCCCGCGCGCACCCCGGGTGGTTCGTCCAGCGGATCTGCCGCGGCGGTAGCCTCCCACATGGTGCCGCTTGCGCTCGGCAGTCAGACCAATGGTTCCATGATCCGCCCGGCGTCGTTTTGCGGCGTGCATGGATACAAGCCGAGTTTCGGCGCCATTTCGCGACACGGTGTGCTGTCGCTGTCCCCGCCTCTGGATACGGTCGGTGTGTTCGCGCGATGCGTTGAAGACCTTGCTCTGGTTGCCGAGTCATTGATCGGCTTCGATGAGCGGGACCCCGACACGCGGCTGCGGGCGCGTCCCCGACTGGTGGCCACGGCGGCGTCGGAACCGCCGCTGACGCCCAATCTGGCGTTCGTCAAATCACCGGTATGGGAACAAGCGGACGATGATGCCCGCGGGGCGTTTCTCGAGCTGGCGGATTTTCTCGGCCCACATTGCGAAGCGGTGGAGTTGCCGGCGCTGTTTGATTCGGCGGTGGATTGGCATCGCACGATCATGTACGCCGACCTCGCCAAGAGCCTGGGAAGGCTGTACGAAGACGGCAAGGACAAACTGAGCGTCAAGCTCCAGGGTATGATCGAGGACGGCCGGCGCTGCTTGGCGGTGGATTACAATCGCGCGTTGGACATGACCGACGTGCTGTACGCCGGGATCGAACAAGTATTCGCGCGCTACGATGCGATTGTCACGCCGGCAACCATCGGCGAGGCGCCGGCGGGACTCGAATCCACGGGGGATCCGGTGTTCTGCACGCTATGGACGTTGATGGGTTTGCCCGCCGTGAGCCTGCCGTTGTTGCAGGGGGGCAATAACCTGCCCATAGGCGTGCAGCTGGTTGGCGCGCGCAATGACGACGCGCGTTTGCTGCGCACCGCGCGCTGGCTGGAACGGCGGGTCAGCGAAGAAACTGAAAGCGAGCGTGAATGACCATGATGTTAGACAAGATACTGGCGACGATCTCGATCCTTTCCCTGGTTGCATTTATGGGTGTGGTGGCGGTGTTCGTGAATGAACCCGACCTGTGGATAATCATCATCGTGGTATTGCTCATGGGTGTATATGACTTTTACCGCGAGATTAGCCGCGCGAGCCGCAAGCAAAAGGAATCCACAGAATAGCGGTTTATTGAGGAACGAAACCCCGTGCGTGAGCACGGGGTTTCAATTCTCGGCCTCGCGCAATCGTGCGACTCCTCGGTACTTCCTGGCGCCGCGTAGCCGCGGTTGAGTTTATCGCCTGTTATCAATCACTTTGATCAGCGCGCTGTGGTCTAGTTCCCCTCCGCCCTGCTCAATGAGTTGATCATACAGATCCCGGTTTAGACGCGTCGCGGGCAGGTCTATACCGATTTGTTCCGCTAATTCCAGGGCCTGGGCGAGATCCTTGCGTTGCGTCGCGGCTTTACCGCCCGGTGTAAACTCACCGTCGATCATGCGTTGACCGTGCAACTCCATGATCCGTGACCAGGCGAACCCGCCCTCGAAGGCGGTGCGGACCTTCGCCGGATCTACGCCGGCCTTGCTCGCCAGGGTCAGCGCCTCCGCGACCGCGCCGATGGTCAGCCCGACGATAATTTGATTGGCGGCCTTCGCCACCTGCCCGGCGCCGACCTCGCCGACCCGGGTGATATGCTGACCCAGCGCCTCCAGCACCGGTTTAGCCCGCGCGAATGCGGCTTCGCTGCCCCCGGCCATGATCGTCAGGGTAGCTTGTTGGGCTCCGACCTGGCCGCCGGACACCGGCGCGTCCACGTACTGGCCGCCGCGTTCCTCTATCTCATGGGCGAAACGGCGTGTTGCTGCGACCGCGGTTGTGCCCATGTCGACGACCAGCGTCCCGGAACGTATATCCCGCACCACGCCCTTGTCGCCCAACAGCACGTCCTCGGTCGCTGCGGTATCGGACACCATGATAACGATAATCGTCGATCGCCGGGCAAGGTCCGCGGGTGATTCAGCGGCGTTCATGCCGGTGGCTTGCAGTTCTGCGACCGCGGACTTGCCGCGGTTGTATATCACCATGGGATATCCCGCCTGGTGAAGGTGCCTGGCCATCGGCCGCCCCATCAGCCCAAGGCCGACAAAGCCTACGATTTCGCCGGGTGAATTGTTCATGTGCGTCGCTGTGGTTTTCCGGTGCCTGTAATTCTACCCTGAAAAAGCCCGGCGGCAGGCGTTGCGTCGGTATGCGCCGCCCAGGCTCAGCCGGGTCCGGCGCTTCGATATCGCCGCATCAATCTTCAAGCCCGGAAAGCCGAACCGCAGGCTGCTGATATAATACTTTTGTGGGTGGAATGACGTGATTGCCGAGACTGCAACTCACGACATGAGAACCCGGATCAGCCTCATACCTGAGGGATTTGACCGTATCGGGAGGACATCTTGGCCCAGATTCACATAATGGTTTCCAGGCATTCCGCATTCTACAGTCCGTTGATATCCGCGATCAGCGCCGGGTTCCTGAAACAGCAGGGGTTGGAGCCGAGCTATTCGATCATGACCCCGCAAAAATCCGTGGCCGAAGGACTCGCCGACGGAACGGTTCATGTCGGTCAGTCTGCGGTTGCCGCGAGTTGGGGGGCGATGGAAACGGGCGAATCGAATCCGATGATGCATTTCGCGCAAATCAATGAGCGTGATGGATTCTTCATTGTCGGCCGCGAACCTGAGCCGGATTTTACCTGGGACCGGCTGCGCGGACGCGAGGTGCTGGTAGATCATTTCGGACAGCCGCTGGCCATGTTCAAGTACGCGACGCATAAGATGGGTGTGGGTTACGCGGAGATCAATGCCATCGACGCCGGCGATGTGCATGAAATCGAGCGCGCGTTCTATGACGGACAGGGCGACTACGTGCACCTGCAGGGTCCGGCGCCCCAGCAGATGGAAAAGGACGGGGTGGGTCACATAGTAGCCTCGGTGGGTGAGGCCATCGGGCCGGTCGCGTTCAGCAGTCTGGTGGCGGCGCGTGAGTGGCTGGAAAGCGAGATGGCGCGCGCATTCATGGCTGGGTACCGTCAAGCCCGGGACTATGTCAATCAGACGCCGGCGGAGCGCATTGCCGAGTCCGAGGCGGAGTTCTTCAAGGGTATCGATATCGACGCCCTTGCCGCGGCGATCGGCTCTTATCAACGGCTGGGTTGCTGGAATCCGGACGTGCACATCAATCGCGCGCACTATGACGTGGCGTTGGATGTGTTCCTGCACAGCAAGCTCGTCAGTAAACGTCACCGTTACGAGCACGTCGTGGCGCCGCCGCCGGACGAACACTGACCGCCACGCGGCTTGCGCCGGTGCAATAACCGGGGCGGGCCGCAAGTCGTTGATTTGCTTGATCCCGTCTCCGGCGCCGGCGCGGGATGCTGGAAAAAATGCTTATCGCACCTACACTTGCAGATGGGTGCGGAGCTTTTCGCCAATCCGGGTGTGTCACGTCACCGATTCTTAACCGATCGCTTTTAAGACGTGTTTTTTTTGCGCCGGCAGGATGCGAAAGTCCGTCAAGTTTAAGCCGGGATTTAGCCGCATGGGCGCGGATTGACGCGTTAGGCTCATCCCGCAAGACCTTGAGTGAGGGTCGATGTTTAGGTCGCATCGCTACGGTTTGATAACCAGCATCGTCGGAATCGTCGCCGTCATCGTTCTGCTGTTTATCTACCGGCATCTTGCGTGGCACGAGTTGATCAATCACGAGATCAAGTCCCACGCGACCCTCACCCAGGTATTTTCCAACACCATTTGGCCCGAATACGCTGGGTTTCTCGTCAACGCCACGGGGTTTTCCGAGGCCGAACTCCAGCAGCATGAGGTCATTCAGCGGTTGCATCGTGACGTAGCGCGCTACATCGCGCGATCGAGCGTGGTGAAAGTCAAGATCTACGATCTGCGCGGAATCACGGTTTTCTCGACCGATGTTTCGCAGATCGGGCAAGATCAAAGCGATAACTCCGCATTCATCGCCGCAAAGTATGGCGTGGTGACCGGCGAAGTTTCGTTTCGCGACCGTTTCGACACCCATGAGGGCGTTATCGTCGATCGGGACCTGATCGCGTCGTACATACCCGTTCGAATCAGCGAGAACGCGCCGGTGGAGGCGGTGTTTGAACTGTATTCCGACGTAACCGATCTGGTGGGCGACCTGAACAAACACCAACGGGAACTTGCGTTCTGGGTCGTGAGCAGTCTCTCGCTGCTGTATCTGTTCCTGCTCATCATTGTGCGCCGCGCGGACAAAACTATTGTCAGGCAGGAAAAGGAACGGCGGGATCAGGAAGCCAAGATTCACTACCAGGCGCATTACGACGCACTCACGGGTCTGCATAACCGGACCAGTTTCGGTGAGCGGCTTGAAGAGGCCACCAAGCGCTCCGACCGGGCGAACCGCATGCTGGCGTTGCTGCAGTTTGATCTCGATCATTTCAAGCTTGTTAACGACAGTCTTGGTCAAACGGCGGGTGATCAAGTGCTGCGAACCGGCGCCAAGCGCATTCAGGAACAGGTTCGTGAAAGTGATATGGTATTCCGGATCGGTAGCGATCAGTTTGCGGTAATCATGGAACCGCTGCGCAACACTGAAGACGCGTCGCGTCTGGCAACGCGCGTCATTGAGTCGATGGCGGCTCCGATGTCAGTCGATAACCAGGAAGTCATGATAACCGTCAGCATCGGTATTTCAGTTTACCCGCAGGACGATCTCTCTCCCGATATGCTGGTAAAAGATGCGGATACCGCCCTGCACCTGGCAAAGCAAGAAGGCCGGAATCAGTACCGGTATTTCTCGCCGGCGATGAAAAGCCAAGCTCTCGACCGGCTCGACTTCGAGACCGGCTTGAAGCAGGCGCTGCAGCGTGACGAGCTGGTTCTGTATTACCAGCCGCGGGTCGAAAGCAAAACCGGGGAAGTTATCGCGCTCGAGGCGTTGTTGCGCTGGGCGCACCCCAAACGCGGTTTAGTGCCGCCCAACAGTTTCATTCCGCTGCTCGAAGAATTGGGCTTGATCAGTCCCGTTGGCGAATGGGTTGTGTATACCGCCTGCCGGCAGGTGAAAGATTGGCATGACGCGGGCCTGGCTAACATCAGGGTTTCCGTAAATATATCATCCGGGCAGTTCAGGGCGGTCTCATTTGTCGACATGGTGAGAGACGCCCTGGATCAATCTGGATTGGATGCTCGATTCTTGGAGCTCGAATTGACCGAGAGCGTTCTTATTGAAAATATCGACACCGCGGTCAAGATCATGCAAGAACTGAAGGAAATCGGTGTTTCGATATCCATCGATGATTTCGGGTCAGGCTACTCTTCCCTCAACTATCTCAAATTGTTGCCGCTTGACTATCTGAAGATCGACCGGACCTTCGTGAAGGATCTGGCAACCAATGACAAAGACGTAGCGATAATCAAAACCATCGCCGCGTTGGCACACAGCCTGAAGATAAAATTAGTCGCGGAAGGGGTCGAGGAGAATAGTCAGCTCGAGTTCCTTCGCTCCCAGGATTGCTGCGAATTCCAGGGGTTCCTGTTTTCTCCCCCGGTCCCATCATCGGCCATACCTGATATGATATCCGTACAGGAGGCACGTCGCGCGGTTTAATTCCGGCGGAAGTCGAACACACTGCAACGCCGGATGATCGGGGCCACCTGCGCTGGGCCTTCACTCGACCCATAGCTCGCTATGGGTCTTGCTCCAGGCGCCCAGCTACTATTCCTGGCATGCACCTGAAAGACTCGTTACTTCATTGATATGAAGAGACAGCTTAAATTCCTGATGTGGATTGCTGAGAATAGTAGCTGGGCACGAGTCCAGCGCCAGCATCCGGGATCCTAGTAACAAATGCGGGCTAGTTCCATTCCTGCGAAATAGTGTATGGACCAATCCGCGGCTAGCGCAGATACGCATGAAAATTGAAGCGGAAGCGGCGGAACCGGCATCCCGGGGGAAGATGCAAACGGCTTACCATCCTGTGGGCTAATCCGTAATAAGACAAAGATGGAATTCAAGACCTTAACCGAAGCGTTAGACCAGCGCCGCGATTCAAACCGCCGCATTACCTACTTGGCCACGCGGGATCGCAGCCGGTCGATTTCGTTCGCTGATCTGCACCGAAGGGCGTTGGGCATTCTTCGCTATCTCCAGGATCGCGGCGTCGGGCAGGGCGACCAGCTGATCATCGTTAATCGACGTATTCTGGGCGTGCCTGTACGGAGGCATAATTCCGGTTCCCATCGCCGTCGGCGTTTCCGACGAACAGCGTTTCAAAATGTTTCGTGTGTACCGTAAGCTGCCCAATGCATTCGTGTACACCGATCGTCCGATATCGCACCGGTTTCAGGCATTCGCCGCCGATCGGGGGATCGCGGATGTTGCAGCTGAGATCCGATCCCGAAGTATATTGACCGACGACATACACGACACGGCGCAGCCCGGTAATGCCGCCAAACTGAGCGGCGATGACATCGCCTTCGTGCAATATTCTTCCGGATCCACCAGCGAGCCCAAGGGCGTGATTCTCACCCATGAAAATTTGCTCGCCAACATACGCGACATCATGCGCGCAGCCCAATTCACCCGTGACGACGTCAGTTTGAGTTGGATGCCGTTGACCCACGACATGGGGTTGATCGGTTTTCACTTGAACATGCTGGTGAGTGATATGAACCACTATTTGATGGATACCGAGGCGTTCATTCGCCGGCCATTGAGCTGGCTGCAGGCGGCGAGTTCCGTGGGTGCCAATGTCCTGTGCTCTCCAAATTTTGGATATCGTCATTTCCTGCGCGCGTTTCGTAACCACCGACTCAACGGCGCCGACGTCGAACTGTCCCACGTGCGCCTGATATTCAACGGCGCCGAACCTATCTCGGCGTCCTTGTGCGAAGAGTTCTTGCGCGCCCTCGAACCCTATGGGCTGCGCCCGGAAACCATGTTCCCGGTATACGGGCTGGCCGAGGCGAGTCTGGCGGTGTCGTTTCCCCCGATCGGTCGCGGCTTGCGTTGGCGGGATATCGATCGCAGTACCGCCACAGTGGGTGATGCGGCACGCCCGGCGTCCGACGGTTCCCGCGCCATGCGCTGTGTGAGCGTGGGTCGCGCCATTGGTGCTTGCCGCATACGCATAGTCGACCAAAATCGACAAACCCTCCCGGAGGGCACCATCGGGCGTATTCTCATCCGTGGGCCCAACGTCACCGCCGGGTACTATCTCGATCCCGGCGCCACCGCGGCGGCCGTCCATGCGGATGGTTGGCTGGACACCGGTGATTTAGGTTTTCTGCAAAACGGTGAGTTATTCGTCACCGGGCGCGAAAAGGATGTGCTGTTTGTCAACGGTCAGAACTTCTACGCCCACGACCTCGAGTCCGTCGCGTTGCAGTCGGGGCGCTTGGAGTTGGGCAAAGTGGCGGTCGGCGGCTACCGCGATGAAGGCTCGGACACCGATAAAGTGTTGGTGTTTGTGCTGCGCCGGGGTGGACTCGACGGGTTTGTGGCTGTGGCTCGCGAGGTGGGCGGATACATCAATGAGCACACCGGCGCCGAGGTGTCGGAGGTAGTGCCGGTGCCGCGCATACCCAAAACCACCAGCGGTAAATTGCAGCGATTCGCTCTGGTGAACGCTTTTTTAGACGGTGATTTCGATCAGCAGCGGGCGGAGCTCAAGCAACATGCGGCTGAGCGCCAAGCCGATGAACCGACGACCGAAGTGGAGCGCCGTCTCAAGGATATCTGCGATCAAGCGCTGGGGGACATACGCCTGGGCCGCAACGACAATTTCTTCGAAACCGGTGCCAGTTCGTTGAAGCTCATCGAAATCCACGAACAGATTGACGAAGCATTTCCCGGTTTGGTCGAGGTAAAGGACTTATTCGACAATCCTTCCCTGGCGAAGCTCGCGGAATATGTGGAACGACGACTGTCAGCCGTATAGCGAACGTTTGCGCTTCCATCGGTTGTGAAACCAGAACCAATCGGAAGGGCAGGCGGCAATCTGTTCCTCCACCGCGCGCACATATGCCTCGATGATCGCGTGTTCGCTTTTGTGGTAAGGCGGTTCCGCCAGTAGTTGCACATTTGCCTGGTAGTAACCTCGTTTTAGTCGCGACATGCCAATGAACATCACTGGGAAATTCGAGAATTTCGCCAGTATCTCCGGTGCGAGAAAAAAACCGGTTTCCTGATTCAGAAAGGTGGTCCAGTAGGTCTCGTCCTGCCTGTTGGGGGCCTGATCCGGTGCAATGGAAACCAGCCGCGGTTCGTTGCGCCGTTGCATGACCGTGGACACCACATCGTGGTCGCGGATCAACGTGCCGCCGAATCGCCGATAAACACCGGCCATCAGGGTTTCCAACGAGCGGTTGCGCAGGGGGCGATACACGGCCTCGAGCGGGCAGTTGAACTTCAGATTCAACGCCAGTAGCAGCCATTCGATATTGCATTGGTGGGCGAGTGTCACCAGTACCGGTTGATCGCCGCGCAAATACTGGTCAATGGTCTCGCTGCCCGAGAATGTTACGCGTCGATCCAAATCCACTGGTGCGATGGAGACGGATTTGATCATTTCCACGGCGACGTCGGTATAATTACGATAGACTTGTCGCGCCATGCGCTCCACCTCGCGGCTGTCCAGCCGCGGAAACGCCTGTTGCAAATTCCTCAACACGATCGCGCGTCGCGACGGAACGAGGCGATAGAGCAGGAATCCAAGCAGCGGCGAGAGTCCATAGAGTGCCGCGAGCGGCAACCGGGACAGCAGGGTCAATGTCGTGGCGAGCATGGCTTAGCCTGTATATCGAATCGATATGCAGGAAGCTGGAGCCGCCACAGTCTGCATCGCCAAGTCGTTATTCTTCGTCCGCCATATCACGATGTTTTACCGATTCTGCGTAGAACTCCCATTGCGATTGTTTTCGACACATAGCAGGAATAGTCGCGCGGCGACCGCTCCAACAGGCGGGATAGCATAAACGATTCACACGCACATCGTATCCGTGGGTGCACCGGCGCCGAGCCATGCCGGGGGATCGGGCCGGAACGCCGGGCACAACCTGGTGTGGCGCCGGGAAATTCAGCCGGCGCCGCAGGCGGGCGAAAGCCCTTGGCTTCGTGGACCGCAGCCGATAAAGTATCGACCGGGAGTATTTCAACTACGGAGGGGGTTGCGAAGAGGTTTTAACCAGAGGAGTTAGGAGGAAATCATGTATCGATACTTGAAATCTGCCTTCGTCGCGCTTCCGTCGGCAGCCCTGGCGATGTCGCTTTTCGGCACCGCGCAAGCCAAGGTGGAGGGCGATACCATTGTTCTCGGCGCCGCCCTGTCGTTCACGGGCAAATACAAGACCAACGGCAAGCACACCAAGAACGGCTATGAACTCGCCGTAAAGCGGGTCAACGAGATGGGCGGCGTGAAAGTCGGAGGCAAGAACTACGAGCTGAAAGTCGTCTACTATGACGATGAGTCCACGCCCGCGCGCGGCGCCCAGCTGGTTGAGCGCCTGATCAAGCAGGATGGCATCCAATTCATGCTCGGCCCGTACAGTTCGGGCCTCACCAAGGCGATGGCGCCGGTTACCGAGAAATACAAAATTCCCATGGTCGAGGGCAACGGTGCCTCCCGGTCGCTGTTCAACAAGGGTTACAAATACCTGTTCGCGGTGCTCTCGACTTCGGAGCAGTATCTGGCCGAGGCGATTAATCTTGCCGCCGAGCAGGCGAAAGCGGCGGGCAAGGACCCGGGCACCCTCAAGCTGGCCCTGGCGGTGGAGAACGATCCGTTCTCCCAGGACATCCGCGCCGGCGTGTTGGATGATGCCAAGAAACACGGCATGAAGGTGGTCATTGACGACAAGCTGCCCAAGGAACTGAACGATATGACCGTCACGCTGACCAAGGTCAAGGCGCTCAAGCCCGATGTGCTGGTGGTCTCCGGTCACTCCAAGGGTGCGGCCACCGCGGTGCGTCAGATGATGGAGCAGAAGGTCGAGGTGCCGATGTTCGCCATCACCCACTGTGAGGCCGCCGATGTGGTCGGCAAGTTCGGCCCCGGTGCCGACTACACTTTGTGCGCCACTCAGTGGGCGGAGACCATGACCTACGAGGACGACTACTTTGGATCGGCCAGCGACTACGCTAAGCTGTTCGAGAAGGAGTACGGCTACGTGCCACCCTATCAGGCCGCCGAATCTACGGCGTCGGTGCTGGTGTGGGTCGATGCCCTGCAGCGAGCCAGTTCCTTCGATACCGCCAAGCTGCGCGACGCGCTGTCCGCGACCGACATGCGGACCTTCTACGGCAACGTGAAGTTCGACGAAACCGGCAAGAACATCGCCAAGCCGATGGTGCTGCGGCAGATCCAGGGTGGCCAGTACAAGGTGGTGGCGCCCACCAAGTGGGCGTCGGACAAGCTGGTCCATCCGCGCCCCAAGTGGAGCGAGCGGTAAGCTAGGACTATGGGCACGGCCCGCCCCGGGTTTCCCCGCGGGGCGGGCCATTCATCATGGGTAATCTCGAGATCCTGATACAGGCACCGATCTTCTCGGTGCAGCTGTTGATCGACGGCTTGCTGGTGGGGTCGATCTTCGCTTTGGCCGCCTATGGCATGGCCCTGCTGTGGGGGGTGATGAACATCATCAACATCTCCCAGGGCGATTACGTCATTCTCGGCGGCTATGTCACCTTGACGCTGTACAATGCCGGGATCCACCCCTTGTTCGGCGTTCCGGTGGCGGCGGTGGTACTATTTTTCGTCGGTTGGGCGATCTACCGGGTGGTGATATTCCGCGTCGTCGATCGCGATCTATTCATCTCCATACTGGCTACGTTCGGTATCTCCATTCTGCTGCAGCAATTAATGGACCAGATCTTCGGCGCCGACATCCAGTCTGCCGAGTCCGGCCTGGGGACCTTGTTCCTGTTCGATGATCGAGTAACGGTTGGCCAGATCAAGCTCGTGGCCCTGGCCGTGGTCATCGTCGTCAGCGTGTCGCTGGTGCTGTTTTTCAAGAGATCGCGCATGGGTCAGGCGATTCGCGCCACCGCGCAGAACGCGCGGGCCGCGCGGCTGATGGGGATCAATACCGACCGCGTCTACGCGATGACGTTCGCCATGAACGCCGCCATCTGCGGCGCCGCCGGAGCGCTGGTCGTGATGACCTGGGTCATCCAGCCGTTCATCGGCCTGGCCTACACGATCCGGTCATTCATGATCGTGGTGGTGGCCGGCCTGGGCAACATCGCCGGGGTGGTCGCCGCAGCCTTGGGACTGGGCGCGGCGGAGCAATTCGCCGCCTTTCTGCTCGGCGCGGAATTCCAGATCGGGTTCGTATTCGGCCTGTTGGTGGTGATCCTGCTGGTGCGCAACATGAATCTGAAGCGTCAACGCCGGGTCCTGAAATGAACGGGGGTGGAAAGATAGCGCTGTATCTGGGGTTGGCGGTCGCGGCGCTGCTCGTCCCCCAGGTTCCTTTTTTGCAGCCCTATCTTATCCAATTCGCGTTTTTGTGGGTGATGATCCTGTTTGCCATGACCTGGGACGTCATGGGTGGGCAAATGGGCTATAACTCGTTCGGCAATATCGTGTTTTTCGGTGTCGGCATGTATGCCACCGCGGTCGTGCAACGGGATCTCTACTTCACGGTCGAAGAATACGCCAACGTGGCCGGTGGTGAGCAGGCGGCATTGACGCCGGCGGAATACCTGACCGGCCTGGCGCTGGGCATGGGTATCGGTGGAATGTTGGCGGTGCTGATTGCCGCGGTGCTGGGTTCGGGAATCCTCGGTTTGCGTGGACATTATTTCGCCATCTGCACCTTGGGCCTCGGCATCGCGGCCGGTGAGTTGGCCAGCGGCTGGGACTACATCGGCGCCGGATCGGGACTGGTGACGCCGCTGTTGCCCGACGCCCTCGGCGAGCGCGGCCCGTTTTTTTATTACGTGTTTCTGGTGCTGGCGGTGATCACATTCCTGGTGCTCAAGCGTCTGTACGCCGGTCAATTCGGCCTGGCGATAAACGCCATCCGTGACGACGAGGACAAGGCGGACGCCCTGGGCCTCCACGCCACTCGTTACAAGACCGTCGCCTGGTGCGTGTCGGGATTTTTCCTGGCGTTAGCCGGCGGCGTCTTCGGCAATCTGGTGATCTTCATCGACCCCACGGACGTGGCCTTCGCCGGGCCCACGTTCGGGGTGTGGATGGTGCTGATGGCTATTCTTGGCGGGAAGGGAACGCTGTGGGGACCCGTCATCGGCGCCACGGTGTTTCACCTCACCCAGGAATTCTTCTGGACCTATCTGTTCGGTTGGCAGCGCGTTGCCCTGGGCCTGTTGATTGTTGTGGTCGTGGTGTTCTTTCCGCTGGGGATCGTCGGTTGGTTGCGTGAACGCTGGCCGCAGCGTTTCGGCGAGATGGTGGATGAAGACGCCCGCCGGGTGCAGGTGTCGCTGGAGGGAGAGCGATGAACGCGATCCTGGAGGTCGAGAACGTCACCAAGACCTTCGGCGGCGTGGTCGCCAACAACAATGTCAGCCTGTCGGTTCCCAAGGGCGCGATCATAGGATTGATCGGCCCCAACGGCTCCGGTAAGACCACGTTGTTCAATTCCATCGTCGGCTATCACCCCATCGACAGCGGCGCGGTTCGGTTCCAGGGTGTTGAACTGTCCCGCTTGAGAACCCCGCAGATTGCAAGGCTGGGTCTGCTGCGCACCTTTCAGCAAACCCGCATCTTCGGCAAGATGAACTGTGTGCAGAACATGCAGATCAGCCTGCCGCACGTAGACGACGGCTTCGCAACCATGCTGCGCAGATTTCCTCACGAAGTCACCGAGCGGGCGGAGAGTCTGTTGGAATTCGTCGGTTTGTACGCCAAGCGCAATCTGCGCGCCGAAGATCTGTCGTTCGGCCAGCAGAAGTTGCTGGAATTCGCGATGGCGCTGATGAATGAACCCGCTACGTTATTGCTCGATGAACCCACCGCGGGGATCAATCCAACACTGATCAACGGCCTCATCGACCGGTTGAAGCGCGCCAACGCCGAATTCGGCATCACCTTGTTCGTGATCGAGCATAATATGCGCGTCATCATGAATCTGGCGGAGCACATCTACTGCCTGGCCCACGGCGAATTGTTGGCCGACGGGCCGCCGGACGAAATCCAGTCCGATCAGCGCGTCATCGACGCCTATCTGGGCGCCCACTGATGACACAAAACGATCGCGACGACACCAGCTCCACGATTCACGGTCACGGCACGGGGTCCGTGGACACGGTGTTGTCGGTGGACGAAGTCACGCGCGAAGCCGGAGCGCTGTCCCAGGAACGGCCCGCGGTGGAGAAGTTCGCCGCGCTCGCGGATAACGCGCCATTACTCACCATCGAGAAACTGAATGCCGGTTATGGCAAGATGCAAATCCTGTTCGACGTGCATCTGCAGGTGAAAAAGGGCCAGTCGTTGTGTTTGATCGGTCCCAACGGCGCGGGCAAATCCACGGTGCTGCATTCGATTTACGGGTTCACCAACATTATGGGTGGCTCAATTCGCGTGAACGATCGGGAGATCACCGCACTGGGGCCCAATCAGAAGCTAAAGGAAGCGAAGATCGCCTACATCCTCCAGGACAACTCGGTGTTTCCGGATATGACCGTGGAGGAGAACCTGTGGATGGGCGGTTACCTCATGCAGGATCACGCCCATGCGCGCGATGCGGCAGACAGGATCTTTGACAAATATCCGAAGCTGTCCGAGCGCCGCCACCAACCCGCCCGGGTGCTTTCGGGCGGCGAGCGGCGCCTGCTGGAGATCTCCCGTGCCCTGGTGATGAACCCCGAGATACTGCTGGTGGACGAGCCGTCAATCGGTCTGGAGCCGCGTTTCATCAACATGGTGTTCGAGATCCTCGATGACCTGCAACACAACGAGGGCAAGACCATCATCATGGTGGAACAAAATGCCAAGAAGGGACTCGAGTTTTCCGATGTTGGTTATGTCATGGTGTCCGGTGAGATCGCGATGGCCGACGAGGGGGACCGGTTGCTGGCGGACCCGGAAGTGGGACGGTTGTTCCTGGGTGGCTAGCGAGAACAAGTAGTAAGCATCTGCGAGTCGGACATCCGGTACAACGCCCGTGTTAACCTAGGACGCGCATCAACACGGGTGGTTTCTTTTTTCACATCTGTGAACGCCTGTTAACGTCGGATCGAAAACAATGACCAAAGCACATTACAACATCGCAGTCATACCCGGGGACGGGATCGGCAAAGAGGTCGTCCCGGAAGGCATGCGGATCCTGGAAAGCGTGGGCGCGCGTTTCGATATTGAATTCAGCTGGTCGGAATACCCGTGGAGTTGTGAGACCTATGCCAGGACCGGTGAAATGATGCCGGAGGACGGACTCGCTCAGCTCGAACCCGCCGATGCCATATTTCTGGGTGCGGTGGGTTTCCCCAATGTCCCGGACCACGTGTCCTTGTGGGGCCTGCTGATTCCGATACGCCGCGAGATGCATCAATATGTCAATTTGCGGCCGGTTCGGCTGCTCGAGGGCATTCAGTCGCCGTTGCGGGACCGCAGCGCGGCTGATATCGACTTTATTGTCGTGCGTGAAAACAACGAAGGCGAGTACTCGGAGATCGGTGGCCGCCTTTACGGCGGCACCGATGCGGAGATGGTGGTGCAGGAAAGCGTATTTACCCGACGAGGGGTCGATCGCGTGATCAAATATGCGTTCGACTTGGCCCGCACCCGAGACGCCAAACATCTGACGTCGGCGACCAAATCCAACGGCATTCTTCACACCATGCCTTATTGGGATGAACGCTTCGCCGCCTTGGCCGGTGAGTATCCGGACGTGCGCACCGATCAGTATCACATTGATATCCTTGCGGCGAATTTCGTGCTGCATCCGGATTGGTTCGACGTGGTGGTGGGCAGCAATCTGTTTGGCGATATTCTCTCCGATCTCGGTCCTGCGGTGGCGGGCACCATCGGCATCGCGCCTTCCGCCAACATCAATCCGGATCGGCGTTTTCCCAGCATGTTCGAGCCGGTGCACGGCTCGGCACCGGACATTGCCGGCCGGGGCATCGCCAATCCGATCGGTCAGATCTGGTCCGGCGGCATGATGCTGGATCACCTCGGCCATCACGACGCGGCAAAGGCCATCGAGCGGGCCATCGAGGCCGTGCTCGCGGAACCCACGCTGCATACCCCGGATATGGGCGGGAGCGCCACCACCAGCCAATTGGGACAGGCGATCGCATCGGCGATCTAAACGCGTACCCTAACTTCATTGGTGCAGGGTCCACAGTGTTGCTGCACGGGTCGCTGAGTTAGCCCGAGAGCCCAGTAACCGCTGGGAGCGACTTGCAGCAGCGATTAATCATTCGCGCTTACAAAGCGCTCCCACGGTGTTCGGGGTTCGATCGGGTAGCCGGTGGTGGCATCGGCTGTCTTCGTGGGCAGTAGTTTGTGGGAGCGGCTTTAAGCCGCGATACGATCATTCGCGCCTGCAAAGCGTTCCCGCAATACCGGCGCCGGTAGCGGTGAATCCGGCCCCGGTATTGCTATCTTAGTTGCTAGAGTTGCTTGAGAATCCGCTCGGCGCTGCTCACCTCGAACTTCCCCGGCGCCTCAACGTTCAAGGTCCGCACGACCCCGTCTTCGATGATCATCGAGTAGCGTTGTGAGCGAATGCCCATGCCACGTTCGTGCCGGTCCTCGTCCAAGCCGACCGCCTCGGTAAAGTCGGCGTTGCCATCGGCCACCATGAGTACATTATCGTCGGCATTCTGGACCTTTCCCCAGGCATCCATGACGAAGGCGTCGTTGACGGACAAGCAGATTATCCGGTCGACTTGTTTATTCCTGATCTCGTCGGCATGCACTACGAAGCCCGGCAGATGAGCGGCGGAACAGGTTGGCGTAAATGCGCCGGGCAGGGCAAACAGCACTACCCGTTTGCCGGACAACAGTTCATCGGTGGTTACGGGCTGCGGTCCGCCCTCGGCCATGATGTGAAGCGTGACATTGGGAATTCGATCGCCGACTTTTATGGGCATGGGGTGTTCCTCGCGGTGGATTGATGCGCACAGCTTAGGGCCAGCACGCACGGTTTATCAAGATGTGCCGCGATTGGCGGCTTATCGTCAGATGGAAAACTATACCGGGCGCGGACTAAAACCGCGGTCCGCGTTGGGCGGCGCGGGCCGGGCGCCGCAACGACACACGCCGCGTCGGCGGGTCTCCTGTCGGGTGGTGCGTTCCGGTGGGGGATCATGGTATGTTGACGATCCCCATCCATGTGGAGGTGTACCCATGGCCCAAACCGCGGAACCAACGCCGGCCGCCGGCGATCGAGAAGCGTTGGGGCGGGCGCTGCGGAGCCTGCTGCCCGACGATGCGGTGCTCGATCATCCCGAGGAGTTGCGGCCGTACGAATGCGATGGTCTCAGCGCCTATCGCAAATTACCCCTGGTGGTGGTGCTGCCGGAAACCGTTGAGCAGGTGCAGGAGGTAATGCGCTACTGCGCCGGCCAGCGCATTCCGGTGGTCGCCCGCGGCGCGGGCACCGGCCTGTCGGGAGGCGCGCTGCCGCTGGAAAACGGGGTGTTGATGAGTCTTGCCAAGTTCAACCGGATTCTCGACATCGATCTGCTCAATCGCGCCGCGCGGGTGCAGCCGGGGGTGCGCAATCTGGCCATTTCCGAGGCGGTGTCCGCGTCGGGTTTTTACTACGCCCCCGATCCCTCGTCGCAAATCGCCTGCAGCATCGGCGGCAATGTTGCAGAAAACGCCGGCGGCCTGCACTGCCTGAAGTACGGATTGACGGTGCACAATATTCTGAAGTTGCAGGTGGTCACCGTGGAAGGGGACCTGGTTACGATCGGGTCGGACGGCCTCGACGCACCGGGATACGATCTGCTCGCGTTGATGACAGGCTCCGAGGGCATGCTCGGTATCATCGTGGAGATCACCGTCCGGTTGTTGCCGAAGCCGATGTCGGCGAAGCTCATCATGGCGTCTTTCGACGATGTCGAGAAGGCCGGCGACGCGGTGGGGAATATCATTGCCACCGGGATCATCCCGGGCGGCCTGGAGATGATGGACAACCTGGCGACCCGGGCGACCGAGGATTTTGTCCACGCCGGCTACGATACCAACGCCGCGGCGATACTTTTCTGCGAGCTGGACGGAACGCCCGAGGAAGTCGATGCCGACCTGGTTCGGGTCAATGAAGTGCTGGAGCAAAGCGGATGCACTGATATCCGCATCGCCAAGGATGAACAGCAACGACAACTTTTCTGGTCCGGACGCAAGGCGGCGTTTCCAGCGGCGGGGCGATTGTCGCCGGATTACTATTGCATTGACGGTACCATCCCCAGGAAGAAGATCGGCTACGTGCTGACCCGTATCGCTGAAATGGGACGGGAGTACGGTCTGCGCATCGCCAACGTATTTCATGCCGGTGACGGCAATCTGCACCCGCTGATTCTTTATGACGGCAACAAGCCCGGAGAGTTTGAACGCACCGAAGAGCTGGGCGGCAAGATATTGGAGTTGAGCGTCGAGGTCGGTGGCACCATCACCGGTGAGCACGGTGTCGGAGTGGAGAAGATTAATCAGATGTGTGTGCAGTTCGAAAGCACCGAATTGACGCAGTTTCATGCCCTGAAGCATGCGTTCGATCCCCATAGTCTGCTCAACCCGGGCAAGGCAGTACCCACCTTGAGCCGTTGTGCAGAATTCGGCGCCATGCATGTACACAAAGGGGAGCTGAAATTCCCGCACCTGGAACGTTTTTGACGGCGTGTGACCGGTTTTGAGTACCGACAACAACATCGACAAAGAGCTGTGCCTAGTGGTCAAACAGGCGGCCGCGGAGGGGACGCCGCTGCGTCTGCACGGTGGCGATACCAAGTCGTTCTATGGGCGCGCGAGTGACGGGCAACCCTTGGATTTGCGCGGCCACAGCGGGATCGTGAACTATGAGCCGTCGGAGTTGGTGATCACCGCGCGCGCCGGCACATTGCTCGTCGACCTCGAGTCGAGCCTCGCCGAGCAGGGCCAGATGCTGGGATTCGAGCCGCCCCATCTCGGCGCCGGCGCGACCCTCGGCGGTACTATTGCCTGCGGGCTTTCCGGTCCGCGGCGGCCCTATGCCGGGGCGGCACGGGATTTTGTTCTCGGCGTCCGGATCATCAACGGCCGCGGCGAGCTGTTGCGATTCGGCGGCCAGGTGATGAAAAACGTCGCCGGCTACGACATATCCCGACTGTCGGTCGGCGCGCTGGGTACCTTGGGGGCGATCGTCGAGGTATCGCTCAAGGTGCTACCCGTTCCCGTCCGCGAGGCCACGATGCGATTCGCGATGCCCGCGGATCAGGCGATCCGGCAAATGAACGAATGGGCCGGACAGCCGATTCCGATCTCAGGCACCTGCCATCACGATGGTGTCCTCTATGTGCGCGTGTCCGGTTCGGCCGCCGGCGTGGACGCGGCGATCGCCAGACTCGATGGCGAGATGGTCGACGAGGGCGCCGCGTTGTGGCACGGTATCAGGGAACACAGCCATGCGTTCTTCGCGGACGATCAACCGCAGTGGCGTATCTCGGTCCCGCAGGCCGCAGCGCCACTTTCCCTGGACGGCGACTGGTTGATCGAGTGGGGAGGAGCGCAACGTTGGCTGAAGACCGAGGCGCCGGCGGACGTCATCCGAGAGCAAACCGAAGCCGCGGGCGGGCACGCCACCCTGTTTCGCGGCGGCGACCGGACGCAGGAGGTATTTCATCCCCTGCGCCCGCTGCTGTTCAACCTGCATCGCAATCTGAAAGATGCATTCGATCCACAGCGCATATTCAATCCAGGCCGGTTATACCGGTACTTGTAATTCACAGGGGTGAGCCGGATCGCAGCCAAAACATCGAACGCGGGCTAACCCAACGCCGCACACGGCATCCAACGTGCTTGGACTTGGATACGCGCCATGTGATGTTGCCGAGAACAACGTCTGGCTCTTTTATCGATTAAATCATGCAAACCGCACTCGCAGAATTCATTAGCGGAACCGCCAAGGGGGACGAGGCCGAGGCCATCTTGCGCGCCTGTGTCCACTGCGGATTTTGTACCGCAACCTGCCCCACCTATCAGTTGCTGGGGGACGAACTCGACAGCCCGCGGGGCCGCATCTACCTGATGAAACAGGTGTTGGAGGGTGAAGCCCCCACCGGAGCCACGCAGATACATCTTGACCGTTGCCTTACGTGCCGCAGCTGTGAGACCACGTGTCCGTCGGGGGTGCAGTACGGTCGCCTGCTCGATATCGGCCGCGAAGTAGTGGACGAGCGCGTCTCGCGGCCGGTGGCGGATCGCGTCACGCGCGCCCTGCTGCGTCTGGTTATTCCGCATCGCCGGCGTTTCGCGGCGCTGCTAAGGCTTGGCCAGTGGGTCAGGCCGGTGCTGCCGAATCCACTCAAACGCACGGTGCCCTTGACGCCGCCGGCCGGAACGTGGCCGCATGACACCCACCCCCGCACCATGCTCGTTTTACAGGGCTGCGCGCAAGCGGCGCTTGCGCCGCAGATCAACGCCGCTGCGGCGCGGGTATTGGACCGCTTGGGGATCCAACTGATCGCCGCGCAGGACACGTGCTGCGGCGCGCTCAGCCACCATTTGTCGGCAAGCGAAGAAGCGCTGGATTACATGCGCCGCAACATCGATGCATGGTGGCCGTATGTCGAACAAGGCGCGGAAGCGATCGTTATGACCGCCAGCGGCTGCGGCGTGCTGGTAAAGGAATACGGCCATCTGTTGCGCCACGACGCGGAATACGCGGACAAGGCCGCCCGGGTGTCTGCACTCACCAAGGACCTTTGTGAGGTATTGGATGCGGAGGATCTCGAGCCGCTGCGCAGCGCGGTCAATCGGCGCGTTGCTTTTCACACGCCGTGCTCGCTGCAGCACGGCCAGAAGTTGCAAGGTGTGGTGGAGTCGATACTCGCCCGCATCGGATTCAGCCTGACGCCGGTTCCGAACGCCCACCTGTGCTGCGGCTCCGCGGGCACCTATTCGATCCTGCAAAGAAAAATCGCCGATCAGCTCAAGGCGGACAAATTGCAGGCGCTGCAATCCGGCAACCCGGACCTGGTGGCGACCGCGAACGTCGGCTGTCTGGCCCACATGCAGGCGGATGCCGCGGTGCCGGTCAAACACTGGATCGAACTGCTCGACGGCGACTGAGGGTCGTGGCGCGGCACGCGCCCACCGACACATCCGGCCCATGGCATTATTCGAAAAACTGCAGCAACGGCAACAGTCGGACGATCCGATCCGCGTCGCGTTGATCGGTGCCGGCAAGTTCGGCTCCATGTTTCTTGCTCAGGCGCCGACCACCCCGGGCCTGCACGTCGCCATCATCGCCGATCTCGATCCAGGCCGGGTGCGGTCCGGCCTGGCGCGCATCGGCTGGACGCACGCGGCGCAAGTCGCAACAACGGTGGGCGAAGCGCTCGCCCAGCGCCGTACCTTGGTCACCGACGATGTCGATCTGGTGTTCGCCACCGAGGACATCGACGTGGTGATCGAGTGTACCGGCCATGTGATCGCGGGCGTGGATCATGCGATGCGCGCCTTCGAGGCGGGCAAGCACGTGGTCATGGTGACTGTGGAGGCGGACGCCGTGGTAGGTCCATTGCTGGCGAAGCAGGCGGCCCAGGCGGGCGTGGTCTATTCGCTGGCCAACGGCGACCAACCGGCGTTGATCTGTGAGTTGGTCGATCTGTTGCGCACCGCGGGGTTCAGCATCACCTGCGCCGGCAAGGGCACCAAATACCTGCCGGCGTACCACGAGTCCACGCCGGACACGGTGTGGGGGCACTATGGTTTCAACGAACAGCAAGTCGCCAGCGGCGATTACAACGCGCAGATGTTCAATTCATTCCTGGACGGCACCAAGTCGGCGATTGAGATGGCGGCGGTGGCCAATGCCGCGGGCCTGATTCCGCAATCCGACGGCTTGCGATTCCCGCCCAGTTCGGTGGATGAATTGGCGCAGGTGTGTCGCCCGCAAAATCACGGTGGCGTGCTGGGCCGCAGCGGCACGGTGGAGGTGGTGTCCAGCCTGTACCGGGACGGCGCCCAGGTGCCCAGGGATCTGCGCTGGGGCGTGTATGTCACGTTCGAGTCCGATAACGACTACGTGCGGCGCTGTTTCAGCGAGTACGGGGTGGTCACCGACGACAGCGGCCGCTATGCGGCATTGTACCGGCCCACCCATTTCATCGGCTTGGAACTCGGTCTGTCGGTAGCCCATGCGGTGCTTCGCCACGAGGCCACCGGGACCGCTACCGGATTCAACGCCGATGTCGCCGCGGTCGCCAAGCGTGACCTGGCGGCGGGTGAAACGCTCGACGGAGAAGGGGGCTATACCGTATACGGCCGATTGGTACCGGCCGCGGACAGTCTCGACCAGGGCTATCTGCCGTTGGGTCTGTCTGCGGGTGCGCGGTTGCGGCGGCCGGTGGCGGCGGGAGGGCCGGTGCTTTGGCGCGATGTTGAACCCCTGGAAAACTCCCTGGCAGTGGAATTGCGGCGGCGTTTGGAGCGCGAGTTCACCGCGGGTTCGCTATAATCGCCGGCTCATTGCCCAATCCACTGTGTCATGAGCGACGAACCTTACTACCGGCGCCACGTTTTTTTTTGTGTCAACCAGCGAGACAACGGCAAGGCCTGTTGCGCCGACCACGACTCGGCGGCCATGCGCGAGTACGCCAAGGCCAAAGCCAAGGAACTAGGGATTCATGGCGCGGGCCGGGTGCGCATCAACCAGGCCGGTTGTCTCGACCGCTGTGAGCAGGGACCGGTGATCGTGGTGTACCCGGAAGGGGTCTGGTACAGCTACGTGGATGAGGAGGATATCGACGAGATCATTGAGGAGCACCTGATCAACGGGCGCGTCGTCGAGCGCCTGCGCATTTAACCTGCGCACCAAAATGGTGCAGGTGCGGCCGGGATCGGGCACCGTGCGCGGAAGCGTCCCGGCACAAGAGATTAACTTTATTTTAACGTGTGAATCGGGAAATCTTGTCTATAATAGTTGTAGAGAGGACGGGATTGACAAATCTAGAGTAATATTAGATAATTATTATATCCTGAAGTTATGGAAGTGTTTCAGGTGGAAAGTACACCGGGTATTGGCAGGGAAGCGGGTGCCCGTAAACGTCTCCTCCATCCTCCTTTGGTGGTTTGGGCGTGGCTCCTCTAGGCCACGCCTTTTTTTTGCCCTCCCACCGGCTCGGGTAACCGCCCCGGCCGCTTGTATCTTCCACCCCCGTTTAGTAGTATGCGCCCCCGCCCTTAACTGGGCGAGCCGACTGTTATGAAGACCTATTCCGCTAAACCAAAAGACATTCGCCGCGACTGGTATATCGTCGACGCCACCGACAAGGTGCTGGGGCGTCTGGCCACGGAAGTCGCGCGGCGCCTGCGGGGCAAACACAAGCCCATATACACCCCGCATATGGATACCGGGGATCATGTCGTGATCGTGAATGCGGGAAAAGTGCGCGTCACCGGCAACAAGGCCAGCGACAAGGTCTATCATCGGCACACCGGCTTCCCCGGGGGCATCAAATCGGAGACGTTCGAGAAACTCCAGGCCAGAAAGCCGGAACTGGTCATCGAGACCGCCGTCAAAGGGATGCTGCCGAAAAATCCCTTGGGCCGCGCGATGTTTTCAAAACTGCACGTTTACGCGGGGTCCGAACACCGGCATCAGGCGCAGCAGCCCAAGCCGTTAGAGCTAACCTGACGACGAGGCAGTCAATGGCGAACAGCGAACAAAGATATTGTGGTACCGGCCGGCGAAAGTCATCCACCGCGCGGGTGCGTTTAACACCGGGCAGTGGACACATCGTAGTGAACCGGTTGCCCCTGGATCAATATTTCGGCCGTGAGACGTCGCGCATGATCGTGCGCCAACCCCTGGCGACCGCGGAGATGGAAAAGACATTCGACATCGAAGTGAACGTCAACGGCGGCGGTAACAGCGGCCAGGCGGGCGCCATTCGCCACGGCATTACCCGCGCATTGATGGTATATGACGAAACCTTGCGCCGTAAGCTGCGCAGGGCCGGTTTCGTCACCCGCGACGCCCGGGAAGTCGAGCGCAAGAAAGTGGGTCTGCACAAAGCGCGCAAACGCCCGCAATATAGCAAGCGTTAGCGACCGCCTCGCGGACCGCTGGCGCGGTCATTCCGGCCCCGGGGCCAATGCGCCAGACCACCCACCCGCCGGTCCAGCGCCGCGGCGCCTGCACTTTTACATCCCGCCCGCTATCTTGTAATCTGCTATCGGTACTCATCCCCTGGGGGATCGTCTAGTGGTAGGACAGCGGACTCTGACTCCGCCAGCGGGGGTTCGAATCCCTCTCCCCCAGCCAGTTCATGTAGGTCAATACCGATTCCCGGCGTCCCAGCTCGCGCTAATGCCGGTGCCTCCTGCTAGCCCGTTCTACTGTCACTCAACGGGTGGGAGTGGCTTTCACTGGTTACGGTTGCGACATTTGCCCCAAGACGTAGACGACGGTGCGCCGGCTGGTCACTACGCTTTGGGAAAACCGAGGTCTGACCCGAATGGCACTTACTTAAGCTTTCTGGGATGGCCATGTTTGCGGACTTCGTCCCGCGCGATGTGCCGCGGTTTTGTGAGTAAAGGGAAGG
>CAMYKW010000029.1 GCA_947259175.1 uncultured Gammaproteobacteria bacterium
TCAAGCCATAGCTACGGCTATGACTTTCGTTCCAGTCCGGCGTTCAGCCGCCCCTGTCCTGCGCCAGCTTCCCGGATACTGATGTAATATGCGGGCTAGATCCGGTCGCGACGCGGCGCGAACTCGATGCGCTTTCGCAACAAGACGTCAGCGTCCGGGTTGCGAGTCGAACGTAAAGTCGCCGTCAACCGTAAAGTTCCATCGGCCGATTTGGACACCTCAATCTCGCCGAAGTTGGTTTCTCGCACGAATCCCTGTCGATGCTCATTCCTCCAATCGTACCCGCACACACTGAGCCAGCGGCATCGCAGCCTGTTGAGGCCGCTCGCGGTAATTTCGTAAAGGGGAAACTCAAACTCGTAGCGCTTGGCTTTTGGGTCCGGTGTATACCTGCTGATTTCGGCGCCGTGGATATCGCCGGTCAACAGCACCACCCCTTGCGCCCGGGTTCTTCCGATCAACGACAGCAAGCGGTCCCGCTCGCCGGGATACTGACCCCAGGAATCCTTCTTGCCGTCCGTGCGCAGCACCTGGGTGCTCGACACGATCAAGTGCAGATCTACTTTTTCATCTTGCAGGTGGTCCCGCAACCAACGCCATTGGGTTTCATCCATAATCCTTGGGTTTCCGGGACACTGCTCGGGGTCCTGCCGGCCGGAACGCAGATCCAGGACCAGCAGTCGAATCGTCACGCCGTTACGCTCGTATTGATGTTGGGTGTAAACCGCCTCTCCTCCCGGAACCTTCGATGTCGTCGGTTCTCCCAGGAACCGCAACAGTTCGGCTTTGCGCTCGCTGATGGTAAGCACACGGAAGGGGTTCTTGTCTGAACGGAGACACTTCACCGGTGCGCAGCCCTTATCGGCAGCGGATGTGTCCCCACAGATCTTCAAATCACCCACGAGGTCATTTCCCCCGAAATCGTGATCGTCCCAGACACCGACAATTTGGCAGCCCGATGCCCTGCATTTTTCTTCGAAGACCCGGTATTCACCGGATTTAACCGCGTCGTAGGCATCCTTGAGAACTTTCTGCCGCTTTGTGTCCGCGTATACGATATCGCCCCCCCACACCCAGACGTCAGGGTAGCCGGACCCGGAGACGGCGCTGAAGTAATTGTCGATATTCTTCCAGTATGACTGCGACGCCTTCCAAGTCCACGGCTTGTGAAATGTCTTTTTATGCAGATTGCACGATCCAAAAGCCACTCGCAGCAGTTGCGTATCCCCGCCCGTGTACGGCTCGTCGTTAACGATCTTGTGGGGAAGGGAATAACATCCGCTTAGTAGAAGTGCGAGGCTGATAGCCGTTTGGGCAGTTATTAGTCTCATGATATCGGCCAGCGCCATGGCAAACCTATAAGTTTCGTATCCTGTCGATCTCCAGCCGCGCCGCGGTAGCGATGGCGCTTTGCGCTTTTTTTGCCGCCGCCTTGGTCTCTTCGTTGTCGCCCACGATCAGGATGTTTTCGTCGTTCGACTTATTGGCCGGCCCGGTGTAATTGAAGCTGCCGAAGATCGCGACGTTGTCGTCAATGGTCATCAGCTTGTGGTGCAGCTTTCCCAAGCCGCCGGTCTGGCCGACCATCTTGATGCCCACGCCGGCGTCGACCAGCACTTTTTTCGCGGCCCATTTCTGATTGGCCTGTCGCCGGTCGAGCACGCCGTTCACCGCGATACCGCTGTTATGGGCAGCGATGAGCGCCTCATCGATGCCGGACGACTGGGCAAAGGTAAACACCGCGAAGTCGATGCGCTGCCTGGCCTTCAAGACCTGCTTCATGATCTCCATTTCCGGCCCGTGATCCGGTGCGAACAACGGCTTCACGCGCATCCCCGATACCTGGCTTTCTCTCGGCTTTTCCTCCCGGTCGACGCTCAGTTTGCCGAATCTTCCCTGCTGGATCTCCCGGAACTCCTTCTTGTACGCGTTGGCGACCTCGGCGTCTTCGATCACGACGATATGGTTCAAGTTCTTGGTCACCCCGGTGGTGGTGAAGTTGGTCGATCCGGTCAATACCGAATTGCCGCGGATCATGAACTTCTGGTGAAAGATCTTCGAATTGAAATCGCTTTTGACGTCCACCGTGGCGCGCAGGATGGCGTTGAACAGCTCGCGGTTGATCTCATGGGCGCCGCCCGGCTGGAACGGGTCGTCGGGTATCGACTTGGCCAACAGGTAATCCTGCTCGAGAACCAAGTCGATGGTGACCTTACGCTGACGCGCGCGAATAATGGCCCTGGCGATCTCGGGATGATCGATTTCCTGCACCGCAATCCACAGCTTCTGCCTCGCTTTCGCCGCATCGATAAAGGCGATAATGGGATTCAGCAGATCATCCGGCCCGCCCTGCTCCACCGGACCCAAGTAAACCGCAACGTTACCTCTTTGAATCGGCATGTGTGCTCCTCCGCGTGATGGAAAGTTTCAATCACTCCTCAGTCATTGTCGCTGACCAGAATCGCCAGCGAACGTCCCTTTACCCGAATGCGGTCGCCGGCGTCGGGGCAGGCGGTCTGCCATTGCGCCGGATCACAGAAATCGTGCTCGTCCGCGAACCAGGAGCGCGCCAGCATTTTCCAGTCCCCTTGCGACCACTGGTTCAGATTGGTGACGTCGAAAGCCCGCCAGTGCTCGTTATAGATCACCATCAGGTCCGGCTCCCCAGCCTGGCCCCACCAGATCACCGCGAGCTGACTGGGTGAGCCGGTGCCCGGCCCTTCCCACGTGTAGGTGAACCGGCCGTCGTTGCCGGCGCCGTTAGCCACGTCGCGCACGTAGCGCGCAAACTCGGCGCGCCGAAAATGACCCCAGCGCTTGCGCAGGCCGATCAGCGCTCGAGTCCAGTGAAACAGCTCGGTTCCGTACACCGGACCCTCGGGTGACTCGCTGTTGTCACCGTCTTTCAGGCGCCAGTCGAGCCAGTTGACGTGGTTTACCGCGGCATCGCCGCTGACGGACTCGTAGTTATAGGTGTTGTGGGCGTGTTCCCCCGCACCCGCCTTGGTGCGGCCGAACTCGTCGCCCTGCAGCAGCAGGGGCACGCCCTGCGAGGTCAACAGCACGCCTGTCAGCAGCTTGGCGCGTTCGCGGCGCAGGTTCTCGTCGCCGCCGCTGTCCCAGCAGTTGTGCGACCCGCCGCTGTCGTTGTAAACCGTGCAATCGCGCAGCGTATAACCGTCGTGCACCGCGAACAGGTTCAGCGAGCGCCACGGCCGGCTGGAGGCCGGAGCGCCGTAGCCGTCGCTGACCGAACCATAGCCTTCGATGAGCTGCTTGAAGGCGCGCCGGTCCTGCAGCGCGGAGCTGGAGAACAGCCGCGCCTTGTCGCGGTAGCGCCCGAGCCATTTGGCCCAGCGGTTGTTGCGATGATCCCACGGTCCGCTGTCCATGAAATCCCACCACACGCCGCCGTTGTCCCAGGGCTCGGCGTGCAGGTGCGCGGCGTTGAAACGCGCGTCGTTGTCGATCCAATCGGCGGCGCTGTCGGACCCATCCGCCAGGATGCGCGCGAGGTCGAAACGAAAACCATCGATGCCGTAGGCACGGTGCCACAGGTCCAGGGAATCGTTCACCAGCCGTTTGGTGTAGCGGTCGTCGGGGCCGATGAAACTGACGTCGTTGCCGGTGCCGGTGGCGTTCCAGAAGAACAGGCCGTCCGACGTCGCGCGGTAGGTGCGTATGTTGGCCAGGCAGCGCAGGTTGTAACACTTGGCTGCCAGGCGTCCGTCTTGAACCCAGGGCTTGCCCTCGGCGGTATGGTTGTAGACCACATCCAGGAACACCGCGATGCCCCGGTCGTGGAACGCCTTAACCAGCTGCTTGAGCTCGATCACCTGTCGTCCCGGTGCGTGGGCGTAGCGCGCCTCCGGGGCGAAAAAGTTGGCGGTCATATAACCCCAGTGATTGAGGCGGTCCGCGGCGTTGCCGGTTTCTTCGTCGTACTCCATCACCGGCATCAGCTCCACCGCGTTGACACCCAGTTCCGTCAGATGATCGATGCCCGCCGTCAGTCCGCCGGGTGTCGTCAGCCCGCCGGTCGCCAGACCGACGTAGGTGCCGCGCAGCCCGGGCGTCAAGCTTTGCAGCCGCGCGGTGTAATCCTGCACGTGCAGCTCGTAGACAATCAGATCCTGCGGCGCGATCCGCACATGCCCGGGGTGCGGGTCCGTGCTGTGGTCGTAGACCAGTGATTTGCCGCCGCCCGCGTAGACCGGCGCGCTCGCATCCACCCACGGCGGCCCGGTGAAAAACGCGGAATAGCGCACGTTTCGGGTCTGATAGGCGTACGGATCGTTCACCGGATAATTCGGATTGAACATGTGGCCATAGCGGTCTTCGACGGACACCTCGTTGCGACCGGCCGCCCGGTACATGTAGAACAAACCGGCGCCGGCGCCGTCTCCCCGGACCTTGATCCGCCAGTCGCCGCCATGGCGTCGCATGGGAACGATAGTGGCGGGACTGACGGCTTGGGCATCGGCGTAAAGGAGCAGATCGACGGCGGTGGCGTCCGGCGCATACACGGCGAAGTGCACCCAGTCTTCGGCGTCGATATGCGCCCCGTAGCGTGTTTCCACGCTATCACCGGTTTCCAGGGCATAGAGGTTGGCGAATGACAACGGCAGCAGCAGCACCGCGAGCACACCGTCCAGCCTCCGGGATAAGGGGTTTCTTTTAGCGTTCACACATGTCGCCTCCGCCCTGCGACCGCAGTCCTGCCTCGTTTGGACCGTGATCCACTTTGATTGAACTGCCTTGTACTACGGACGGCAACCCGTCTGCAAATCACGCCGCCGGGCGGCGGCGCGACGCGGACGGCACCGGCTGGTACTGTCCTGCGTGTGTGTGCATCGCATAAGAAACGTTAGCGGATGTTGTCGCTCACAACCCAGCGCGTATTGCCCTCGGCCACGCTGTATTGTGGGTTGGTGACGTCGTACGATGGGTCGAACGAGGCTAACGCCGTATCAAACAGGCGTGGTGGTGGTAGCAGTGAAAATCACGGGACCAAGGTTTGATCACACCAAGCATGGCCAAACCGTCGGCGACGTCGATCCAAGAATTCCGCTGATGCCGCCGCAGGACACTGGGGTCCCGCGGCGCATCGAGTTATAGCGTGTAGCGGGAACGCTCAGCCGAAGTTGCCGGCGATAAAATCCCAGTTGATGATCTTCCAGATCTCTTCGAGATACTTGGGCCGCGCGTTGCGGTAGTCGATGTAATAGGCATGCTCCCACACATCGACGGTCATCAGCGGCGTCAGCCCGTCGCGCAGCGGATTGCCGGCGTTGGATGTATTGTGGATGTCTACGCCGCCGTCGGCGGTCTTGACCAGCCACGTCCAACCGGAACCGAAATTGGTGGCGGCGGCCTGGTTGAACGCCTGGCGGAACGCGTCCACGGACTCGAAGCGCGCCTTGATCGCATCGGCCAACGCGCCGCCGGGTTCACCGCCGCCGTTCGGGCTGAGGCAGTTCCAGTAGAAGGTGTGATTCCACACCTGCGCCGCGTTGTTGAAAACGCCGCCGTCCGCCGAGCGGATGATGTCCTCCAGGCTGGAATTCTCGTACTCGGTGCCGGGGATCAAATTGTTCAGATTGGTGACGTAAGTCTGATGGTGCTTGCCATAGTGATAGTCCAGCGTCTCGGCAGAGATCACCGGCGCCAGTGCATCGCGATCGTAGGGCAATGCGGGTAGTTCGTGGGTCATGAAAAATCTCCTTACTTTATACAATGAACTAACGGTTGCCGCGCCGAGACTGCCCTCGCCACGCGGCGGTAGAATTTAGAGCCAAGGTCCAGTGCACGCGCCGTTAAGGCGGCAACCAACCGGCCCTGGCGGTATAACTGGTGGTCTGTCAGCGACATCGACGCGGCGAACTGCAGGTACGCTGCGCGCCCGGCGGCCGCGCCGATCCTCGGGGGCGGATGGTAGCCAAGACCCACCGTGCTTTCAAATGCGGCGAAAGTCGGCGCCCAGGGCTTATCCAGCTTGCACCGGATTGACGTAGGCGAGCGCCTCCGCGTCGAAGGCGATGGGCGCGTCAATCCCGAACATCTGCCAATTCACCTCCGAATCGCAGGTATTACCTTGCGTGAGCATGCTGAGCTGATCGCGGGTGACCGGGAACAGCGCGAACCGATCGAAGAACGTCGCCACGGTATGTACCGCCCACACCGGTACCGGCACCGTCGGTTTGGTCACGCCCGCGACTTCGGCAATGAGACCAATAATCTCCCGCCACGACACCCTGCGCGGACCGCACAATGGATACACCACACCGAGAGTCTCGGGCAGATTCAGGCTGTTGACCGCCACCGTGGCCAAGTCGCGCACGTGAATCGGCGCCATTTCAAAACCACCTGCATCCAGCGGCAGCACGCCGTCAAAAAATAGCGGCGCCGGCAGCGGCGAGCGAATCACGTCCCGATAGAGTTGTTGCGCAAACTCGGTGTTGCCGCGCGGGTCACCGAAAATCAGCGACGGGCGTAACACCGTCCAGTCCAGGCCCGTAGTGCGCAGCGCTTCCTCCGCCATGTATTTGGTGCGCTGATACCCGGTCCCATGGGCCTTGACGCCGTTCGCGCTCATCAGCAGGAAACGGGTCACGCCTTCGGCCTCGGCGATGTCCATGGCGCGCCGGGCGCCCTCGAAATGCAGCGCTTGAAATGTGATCCCCCGATTTGGGAACTCACGGATGATACCGATATTGTAGATCACCGCGTCGCTGTTTCTGACCGCATCGCGCAGCGCTTCGTCGTCGCCGATGTCCCCGGGCACCAACCAGCAGCGTTCCGGCTGATAAACCTTCGATTCGCTGCCGCGCCTTACCAACACCACCGGGTCGTGCCCCTGCTCGAGCAATTGTTCCACGATGTAGCCGCCGACAAATCCGGTGCCGCCGAGTATTGTCACCCTCATGCCGGCAACTCTCGCATGGGCGTCTCCGGTTGGGCCGCGCCGTTGGATGCCGGCGCGTCGCCGCAACCGAACATGCTTGCGATGACATCGCGGCGATAATCGAAAATGTGTTCCAGATTCGGCCGCACATAGAGGCGATGCGCCAGGTCCCGCGGCATGCCCGCCAGGCACAGCGGCAACGCATAGCGCACACAATCGTGCATGAGGGTCTCTTTGCCCAGCCGTTCGAAGGTGTGCGAGTGGTGCCAGAATGAATACGGTCCCATGATTTGTTCGTCCACGAAGTGCAACGGCGGTTCGTAAGCGGTAATCATACTGCGCCAGCGCACTTCCATGCCCACCATGCGGATGGTGTAATCGATGATCCGCCCCCGCTCCATGGCAATCGGGCTCGGCGTCAATACGCGAAACGCCAGCGAGGGCGGCGTGATCAGGGCGAGATTCTCCGCCTTGGTAAAAAAAGGAAAAACGTTGTCCAGCGCTTTGGTAATGACCTGCTTGCGATTCAATGTGTAGATACGCATGACGGCTCTAGCCCACCCGGCGATGACCGGTCGTTTAAAGAGTCACTCCCCCGAGTACGGCGGGATATTTAATGGTGGGAGAATATCCCGTCCGGAGGCGAAACGCCAAACCGCAGTGACCGGCGTGCTGCGGCACAGCGGCCACAATTAATTAGCACCCAGACTCCCGGTCGTTGCTATGATTATCCGCAGGACCCAAGTGGAGTGAGGAGATCGGCGTGGTTAAGCGTCTGCTGGTGTTGCTGTTGGTCGTTACAGGTAGCGCCGCGGCCGGCGATGGAATTCCCCTGCCGTTTACGGGTTTATACCTAAGTCCGGGGGGTACCGCACGGGAGAAGTCAGGCGCCGATCGTTGGCGTGAGATTGCTCAGGACGTGGGGATGCGGATCGTGAAGGACGCCGAAATAATCGAATTGCAGCTGCGGATTACCGTGACTGCATCGCCGGATCCCGACCGTGGTACGCCATACGCCATCGCCAACACCATGTGGCTGGTGAAAAGACCGCACCCGTCAGCCCCCGCTGGGTCCGGGAGGGTGGATTTTGATGTTTACAAGACCGACCGCGCCACCGGGCGCTTCGACGACGTTGGCGACGGCTATTGCCGGGGGACCGAGTGCCGTTATGAATACGTCACGCACAAGCCGGGTCATCAACAGCGTTACCGCAGCCACCTGACCTGGAAGCCGCAACACGCCGGGTCGGAATTCAGGCAAATCGGCGATTTGTCCGTCAAAAGTGCCGCCGACACCGGGTGGGTCGTTTACAAGACGTGGGACAATCAGTTCAGGCGCAAAACCCGGGAACGGTGATGCGCGCGGGCTCACCCGCGCGCGCCATATCGCCAGGACCATACGCACCGGCATACGATCCGCAGCACGCCACTGTGGGTCGTACCGGCATGCCGGCTCCGGTATGCGGCGGTCAGGCCGCGGCGCGCCGCGGACGCATGCTTCATATCCCAATCGGCGTTTTCCGTTGCTATCCGCGAGTTGGAATCGGTACTGAATATTCAACTCGTCGACCGCACCCGCAAGCAGGTGACCATCACCGCGATCGGCAGCGATATAGCCACCCAGGCGCGACTGGTGCTGCGCGATGCGCAATCGATGGTGGAAACGGCGCGCCACCAGCGCGAACCGTTGGCCGGCCGGCTGTCGCTCGGCGTCATACCCACCATCGCGCCGTTTCTCTTGCCGCGCTTCATGCCTGCGCTGCAAACCGCTTATCCCAAACTGCAACTGTATCTGCGCGAAGACATGACCGCGGTGCTGCTGGAGTCGCTGCATGACGGGGAGTTGGATTTGGTGCTCATGGCCCTGCCCTACGAGTTGCGTCATGCCGAGGTCATGACCTTGTTTCGCGACCCATTCCGGATCGCCTACCGCAAGGGCACGCAGCGCGTCGATCCCAAGCGCTATCGCTTCAACCGGCTGCAGCGAGACAGCGTGCTGCTACTCAAGGACGGCCATTGTCTGCGCGACCATGCCCTGGCCGCGTGCAAGCTGCGCCAATCGGAAAAATTGCGCCGGTTTAACGCCACCAGCCTGCTGACCCTGGTGCAGATGGTCGACGCCGATTTGGGCATCACCTATCTGCCCGCCATGGCCGAAGGATCAGCGCTGCTCGCCAATACGCGGATTCAAACCCAGCCGCTGGACAAAAACGCATACCGCGAGATCGGGCTCGTTTGGCGACGCGGCACCGGCCGCGAGCAGGAGTTCCGCGCACTTGGCGCGTTCATTCGCAAACACAAGCAAAAGTCGGCAGCGCGCGCAAACCCATAAGCGGTCAACAATTTAAGCAGATGACTTTCGGTTGCGCTCGATCCGAGATCAGCGGCGATGGACTCAGGGATTGATGGTGATTTCGTAGTCACCGCGTTGTGGCGGCGGCGGCAGATGACCCTCGCGCAACGCGTCCAGCAGCGGCATCGGATCGCACTGAAATCGAACCGTTTGCGCGGCATCCTTGAGGATGGCGTCCTGGGAGGCGATCTCGAAACTCAGTACGTCATTCAGATGAGGAATATCCAGTGATTGGGCGCACAGAAAGTCCGCGAAACCGCGCACCTCGGCGGATGCGAACTGCTCCGGTCGCTGCGTGTTCCAGAACGCTTTGAGCAATTCCATCACCCGCTCCTCACCCAGATTCAATACCAGCAAGCGGTAGGTCAGCGTCAACAGCGACACGACCATGCCGCCTCTGACGGACGTGACGAGTTCCTGATACACAGGGATGCCGGGATCGGTGGACAGCCTTTTCGCCACCGGCGTGTCGGGTGGCCAGCCGATGGCCAGACGGCTGACGGCCTGTTCCCAGTCAACCGGGGAGATCTGATTTTCTGTGGCGGCGGGATGCCGTGTGGGTCCGTGCCGATCGGTGCGCGGTGCGGTAAGAGATTCATGCCGCTGATCCCACAACGAACGAATGTCGGCCATCTGCGCGAGCAGATCGTCTGTGCTCAAGGACTTGATGGGCAGGTAGTCTTCGATGATTTCAAAGATAACCGCCTTCAAGTTCGGCAACCGCGGAAGAATCTCGCCGGTCAATTCCATGAGCGGACGCGGCACCAATCCGGAATGAGCATCCAGCCAATGATCGCGAAGCCTGTCGCCCCCCGCCAGGTGCACCTCCCAAACACGCTCGAGCGGCATTTCCGCGAGTGCGTCCAACATCGTTTGCCGCCCGTTTCTTTCATTGGCCCACAGGTTGTGCAGATCGAGCAGGATGCCGCAGTCCGCCGCCTCGGCCACAGCAGCAAAGAACGCGCCGTCGGACATCTCGCCGTCGTGACGGGAAAGATAATTCACGCCGGTCTCGAAGGCGAACGGAACCGGCAACTCACGTTGCAGCTTGCGGATGTTTGCCGCGGCCAGATCGACGGTTTGCCGGGTTTGCAGCGGCGGTAGCAGGAAACCGGTTGTATGCGGCCCGCGCGGACCGGCGACCTTGTTGAAGCTCAGGTGCTCGCTCGCCCAGGGCGCCCCCAACGTCTCGATCGATTCTATGAAAGGCGGCAATTGCGCCGCGTCGGGAGGCACCGTGCCGCCGATGGCAAAGCCGACGCCGTGGACAATTTTTGCCTGGGGAAATCGGGTAAAGCGCGCAAATGCATCGGGATCCAGCCGGTAACTCGGATTCGGCGGCTGTCCCTTGAACCAGAACGTCTGGGGTTCAATCTCTATGACGTCGATGATGTCTCGCCCGGCCTCGAGCACCGGCTCTAAGCCGGGCGAGTAAACAATACCAACGCCTAGCGCCGGCAGGTCGTTCAACCTAGCGGGCCACCGGCTTCGATTTTGAGTTTTTCATCCACCGAGAATTGTCGCTCGAAGTCCCAACGAATATCCCAACCCGAGCAACAGGCCAGGCAGCCTAGCCGCCCAAGAATATCCTTTTGCACGCGCTGCAACTTGGTCAAGTTGAAAGCGACAGATGCGGGAACCGAGACACGAACGACGTTGTTGGCGACAGGTGCTTTTATTTCTCTTGCCATGTTCCTAATCCTCTTGTCCTGTTGATGGTGTATTTTAAAATCGCCGTCAATCACAACCCATCGACGGCGCGATGTGAATATCCTAGAAAAATACTGCGAAATGCAAGCCGTCGCTGACCAACGGTTATTTTTGTGGAGGAGTCGGCGGCTGAAGCGCCGCGCCTTACCGCGGAACAAACGGCGCGGCTATTTAATGTGGCATTTACTGCAAATGCCGAAGGCGGTGCCGCGTAGAAACATGACGTCCTCCACGGTGGGGCCATTATGGGGGTCGTGGCAGGACGAACACTCGATGCCGGCTTGTCCCACGGCGGGGCCTTTGGTGATATTACCCGAGCCGTCGTCGCGGTATAACTGGATCCCAAGCACCGTCGGATCGGCCACCCAATCGGTTACCACCAAATTGGCGCCATTGGTGACGGTATTATAGGTGCTGGGGGTATTGTTGAAAGGATACGGCATCGCCACCGGATGGCTGTTTCCAAGGCTGCCGGTGACCGTGGCGCTCTGATTGATCCCGGTGATGGTCGTATTCAACAACGGCGCCGCCGGCGTCCCACCGTTCCACCACATCAATTCGCCGACCGCCACGCTGCCATCGTGACAGCTCAGGCACTTCGCGCTCGCGCCCCGGTAGGTATCGCCTTGAAACGTGGGATAGGTGGTCCCGGCGATGGTCTGGACGCTGTCCCAGGAGAAGGTGTTTGCGGACAGCTGATGGTTCCACAGCAAGTCCTGGGTCTGGGCCCGGTGCGGCGTGTGGCAGAACGTGCACAGACCCGTGGGCGGGTTGCCGAGGCCGGAAAAGTCGTGCGCCGTACCCACAATGCCGTCGCCGGGGGCCGCTGCGCTCACGCCCGGAAACAGGGGCGCGACACAAACGAGCAACAATCCGAGGGCGCCCCGCACAATTTGTGTCATGGCCAAAGCCCATCCTCTCATTTAGCTGTTTTCTCCGGCGGATGCCGCATCGCGTTCCGTGGCTCATGTCGGTCATCGGCGTCTCCCGCATGCGGCGATCCGCTGGTTTTCGCTCAGTATAGACAATAGACAGCCTATGGCGAATCGCCTGTTTTTTTGTCCGGTTAACCGCGGTACGCGGCAATCGACCGGAATCCGCTATTCCATGCGGTATTTCCCTGCAAGTGTCGACCATCGGCTGGCGCTGCTCAACGTCGGCATTGGCTTCGACGTGACATACATCAATAAGTTCGCGGCGCACGCCGGACTCGTACCGCGGCCGGCGCAGCACGCACTACCGTTCGCGTGCCGTATCCGGTCTCGATGCGGTCGACACGTCAGCCACCCTCGCCCCGTAGCTTGTCTCACTCGTACTGTTCGCCCGCCTTGCCAATCAACAGCGAAGTCGGCCGGCCACCGGCGGGCAGCGCTTCAGTCGTCACCCACGTGAACGGCGCTTATACCCAGCGCGTGAATATGGAATAATGACCGGCGGCGCGTGCCCGCGTGCGGCAATGCAGATCATAACAGCGCGAACAACAATCAAATCGAGGTGTTGGTGTGGCTGATCACGATCATCCCAACTATCGCGGCCAGGTCCTGGATGCCGCCAAAGATCCCTTAGACCTTCGCGATTTGTATTACGAAGGCAGCCTCAATGAACTCAAGCCCTGGGTAGACAATCGCGGCAAGGTGCCCTTCATCGCGAACCAGGAAAAAGAAGGCGCGTGTACCGGGTTCGCATTGGCGGCGGTGGTGAACTACCTGCTGCACAATCGCGCGGGGGCGTCGCAGCTCAAGCGCAGACAAGGCGCGAGCGCGCGCATGATGTACGAGATGGCCAAGCGCTACGACGAGTGGGAGGGTACGAATTACGAAGGCTCGAGCGTGCGCGCGGCAGTGAAAGGCTGGCACAAACACGGTGTGTGCCCGGAGTGGCTGTGGCCCTATAAGACCGACGAGAAGAGCGGCCGTTTGACCAAGAAGCGGCAGGAAGCCGCCCTCGACATCCCGTTGGGCAACTATTTCCGTGTGCGTCACCTTTATATCAGCCAACTGCACAGCGCCATTTGCGAGGCGGACATTCTCTACGCCAGCGCCTCGGTGCACAGCGGCTGGTTCAAACCCGACCCGGATACCGGACGTATTCCGTACCGCGCCGACAAAAACGGCGGCCACGCGTTTGCCATTGTCGGCTACGACTCCGAGGGTTTATGGATACAAAATTCCTGGGGCCGCGGCTGGGGGCTGAACGGATTCGGCCATCTCTCCTATGACGACTGGTTCGAAAACGGCTATGACTGCTGGGTGGCGCGGCTCGGCGCCAAAACGACCAGCGTCGCGTTGGCGGAAGGCGGGCCCCTGGGACGGGCGCTATCGTTCAACTACATTCCCCACGAGGCGGTGGTCATGTCCACCATCAAGCCCCACTTCGTCAACCTGGGCAATGACGGTCACCTCTCGCAAAGCGGACGCTATCAGACCGACGATCTCGATCTCAACGATATAGTCAGAACCGTGCTGGACACGACTCGGAAATGGCCGGGTAAACGCAAGATCCTGCTATACGCCCACGGGGGTTTAAACACGGAGAAGGCCTCCGCGACCCGCGTCGCCAGCATGCTGCCGTATTTCCTGCAAAACCAGGTCTATCCGATACATTTCATGTGGGAAACCGGCCTGTGGGATTCGATCAAGGGAATCGTCGCAGACGCACAGCGCCACCGGCGGTTCGGCGGCGTGTGGGATGAGGCCAAGGAGAGATTTCAGGATCTGGCGGACGAAGCGATCGAACTCGCAAGCCGCCAACTGGGGCGACCGATCTGGTCACAAATGAAGGACAACGCGAGAGGCGCCGTGGATCATCGCTGGGGCGGCGCGTTTAAACTGGCCAAGAAACTGAGCAGTCTGCGAAAAGCCGGCGCGCCGGACTTCGAATTACATCTGGTGGGCCACAGCGCCGGGAGCATCCTGCTGGGGCACCTGATGCGGACGCTGATCGATATGAAGATACCCGTTCAAACGATCAGCCTGTTCGCGCCGGCATGCTCGATTCAATTCTTTGAGGACAAATTCCTGTCCCACCTGAGCGGCAAGGCGGGGACGACGCGCCTGACCATCTTTAACCTGCGCGACGAAATCGAACGCAAGGACCATGTGGCGAAAATCTACAACAAGAGCCTGCTGTACCTGGTTTCCGAGGCGTTTGAACGCGAACGCAAACTCCCCCTTTTGGGCATGCAAAAGCATGTGGAAGCAAGCAATGTTCTGTCGCTGTTGTTCGGCAAGCCCAAGAAGCTGACCAAGCACACGGCGATCTATGCCCACGACCGGGTATCCGTGACGCTCAAATCGAGCGCCGAGAGTCACGGGGGATTCGACAACGATGTGGACACCCTGAACTCGACGCTGCGCATTATCACGCGCAAGAAGCGACTAAAGTTTCCGTTTAAAGACACCGGTTAATCTGATCACCACCACGGCGCCGGCAGCGTCTCTCGCCAGAACCCCTGATAGCGCCGCTCCAGTTCATTCTTGAGCAGGATGTCCAGGGCATACAGATAGATCGGAATCAACACGATTATCAGCCCCAGTAGAAAATTCGAGAACAGCGGTGCGAGAATCGTCTCGTACAAGGCCGTACCGACAAACGGCACGAACGAAGACACATACTTGGCCGCGGTCATCAGGCTGTTCGGTTCCCCGCTGCCGGAGTCAGAGAAAGCCCCCACGACGCCGCCGATCACAAAAATCAACAGGGTTGCCAGGGCGAAACCGGCGTGCAGCAGGCGCCGATATTTTACCAGCCGCGGCTGTTCATACAGGCCTTGATTGTGGGTCCATCCGTGGTTGCACAAGCGCAGCAGTTCCGCCTGGTGCGCCGGCGTTTCCCCTATGTTGCCGGCGTCGTCGACCACCGGCTCAAACGGCCCCAGGTTTCCCGGCGCGTAGTCTCCGGTGCGGGCAACAATCCTGCGGAAGGCGGAGACATGAACGCGCACCGGATCGACGCCGTTATCCGCGCACAACTTCTCAACGGTACGCGGTGCATAGCGATAGTACACTTTGAATCCCGACCGTGAGTCGTACATCTTGTCGTGCACGTTTTCCGCGGCTGTGAATTCCTGTTTCTTGATGTCGCTGAAGCGCAGTCCATGTTTTTCGGCCATCTTGATCATCCAGTTCAGCGAAACATGGGCCATCCCCTGCTTGGGGTATCCACCGCCCACGTTGGAATGCACACCCGGGAACCAAACCTGGTTGATGCGCTCCCGGTCCCGTGGGGCCGCCTCGTCGAACATAAGCGGGTGAAACGTGCGCCGCTCGTCATCGATCGCCAACGCGTGACAGGCCCGGTTGATCCATGGACTCAACTTGCGATCGGGAAACTTAAAATGATAAAGATTTTCGTTCCACAAATCGGCGATCTCATCCACCGGGAAGCCGACCGCGTCGACCGAATCCCACACGCCCATGAACCGGACCGGAACGATGCGTTCCTCAACGAAGTCACCCTCGACAAATTCGTAGTCGCCATATTGCTCACGTTCGACTTGCACCCCATAAGCATGCCTGAACTCTTCAATGGTGGGACGTTTGACTCCGAAAACTTCCTCGATCTTGTACCACAGCCTGGTCAGGCGCGCCGCGTACTTACGGCGATACGCCCGATAGCCGGTTTTGACCAGACGTTCCAATGTTTTGTCGTCCGGACAATGACTCCGGTCCAGAATACCGCAGGAGGTAATGAAGCCGGCGAGGGTGCGCACCGTGAACGCGCCGCGGCTGAAACCGAATACATAAACATGGTCGCCGGGCTCATAGTTCTTGACCAGCCGCGAGTACAGGTGGCGCACGTTGCGGCTCAGGCCCAGGCCCACTGCGCCGCCCAGCATCTTCAGCAGCTTCAGCTGATCGGTACCCACGCCGTCGTCGTAGAACGCCAGTTGTTCGACGCCGTGCTGCCCGGTCTTGAACCCGTTCAGGTCAACGCTCTGATAGATACGCCAGACGTTGGTGTTGTTTCCCTTGCCGCCGGAATTCCCGGTGCCATCGGAGCACAGAACGATATGTTTGGGCATCGTCGTATCTTCTCCCTAGTGATTCACTAAACTCGTAATTCGCATCCCCCGCAAACCGCATATCTCATTTTCTCGTAACGGACACGTTTGATTGCAATCAAGCTCAATGCAGTCGACGTTGGTATCTGCGCCATGTCACGTCTCCAACGCGGCCCGGCGCAGGACGGGACCCGGCTACGCCGGTATCGGGACGCCGGCCAGGGTGGCGACCTTCGCCAGCAGCTTCAACACGCCGCTGGCCGAGTCGAGCACCTGCTTGAATTTCCTCAAGTTGTTCAGCGCCTTTTCAAGTTTACCCACCGCCGAGACCAAGTCGTTTTCCAGGGATTTGAGTTGGTCGGCGATCTGCGCGAGTTGCACATTCTCCAGCTTGCGGATCGCAATATTAACGTGGACCAACGTCCTGCCTGCGGCTTCCTTCTCCTTTTCCGTCATTTTGTCCAGCGCAGCCGCGGCTTCGGACTTGAAAAAACCGTTGCGCACGGCGCGCAACTGCTTCAAACACGCATCACGTATTTCAAAAGGCGCCATGTCTCACCTCCGCGGCGGTGCAAAGTCTCTACAGACCTGCAGCCAAGCCGGCCAGCCGTTGAATATCCTGGATCATCAACGCCAGGGCATCGCTGTCGAGCTTGTTTTCGACCAGGGCGACGAAGGCCAGCTTCAGCTTGTGGGATGCACTGATTGCCTGGTCGAGTTCCGCAATCGTGACGTTCCTGTCGAGCCAATCGGCGCGGCGCTGACCCCAATCTTCCGGCAGCGCGTCCGCACCCACGAATGGCGCGGCGATGAGGCGTTCGCGGTAGTCATCCGCAATCAACTCCAGATCCGCCAGCAGTTGCGCCCGCACCGCCTCGAGCACGGCGCCGTGCACATCGATGGAGCGGCCGACGGTGTCCGCGGTGTCCTCGAGTACTTCATCGAGAAACGCGCGTTGCCGGCTGGCGACGACGATGGCCACCGCCTGACCGAGAAAATCGGCGACGCTTTGATCGCCAATTTTCTCGGTCGCTAGATCTTTGTTCAGGGCGCCCAGTGCGTTAGCGAAACCAGTCGCCGATTCGCCCAGGCTGGTGGCCTGATCGCGCGTGGCCAGGGCGGCGATGGCCAGGAAATAGTTCTCCAAAAGACGCGTATGCCTGCCGACATCGGCCATCACTCGCATGCGCGCTTTGGTAACGTCGTCGTGATCGTTGAGGGCCTCACGGCGGAAGTCAGGATCCGAGACCAGCTCCCTGCTCATCAAGAGTACGCGATTGTCGGCTTCGACGCTGGTTCTCACCGAGGCGTCGAGCAAGGTGTGGATGCTGCGCGTGTAAGCGGTACCGGCGGTCGCGAAGCGATCAAACTGGGCAAGCCTCGCGGAGGGGCAGCCCGCCATGACCACACCGAGGACAATGATCAGCCACGCCCATGCGGCGCGCTTGACCACTATAGCTGAACGGTGTCGCATCAGTGGAATCCCGGTCCTGTTGTATTGATCCACTCGAAGCCAGCGCGGGCCTGGTTTGCTTGCAAACAATCCGCAAATCGAATCGGCCGAAATTCATCATCCGTCTTTAATCGCCAGCGGTCAAGAACATGGATCAAGTTCGGGTCCACCTATGTCATCGCGTACAAAACACGGCGCCGGGATGTTGCACACCCCGGCGCGGCCCGGCTTAAGCAGGCCGCGCCGGAGTTCACGAATCACGCGCGCATGCGCGGGAATAGGTCACCCGACATAGTCAAGCAGCGCCTGTACGTTGATCTTTCCGTAGCCGAAGCCCGGATCCCAAACGCGGCTGGTATTCGCATCCCGCGTCGCGGTGATGCGGAACCGCTGCTTGATTTCCTCCGGGGTCAGCGTGGGTTCGCGCTCCAGCATCAGGGCGATGATACCCGCCACCAGCGGTGTCGCCATGCTCGTCCCCTGGATGGTGATGTATCCGGCGGTCGGGTGGTGACGCGGCGTGTAGCTGGGACTGCTGGCCATCGTGCTGTTGTCCGCCAGCGCCGCGGTGATGTATTGCCCCGGCGCCGCAATGTCGGGTTTTTGCGCGCCGATGCGCGTGGGGCCGTGGCTGGAGAAGTTGGACAACTGCCCCACCTGCAGACTGTCGGCCACCAGCATCCCCTGGGTGGTGTCGAATTGATTCTTGCTGACATAGGAACCCACGACAATCGCGCGCTCTTCGGTGCCAGGCATCCCCACCGACAGGGCGGGATCGGTGAAACCGGGAAAAAAGGCGCTCGCGTTTGACGGGTCGCTGGTGGCGCCCCAGGCGTGGACCGTACCGTGCACGACGGATGTCGCGCTCAAACGTATATTCCACTGGAAGTTCGGGGTGCCGGCAACCAGCAGCGTCAGGTTCTGGTCACGGTTGATGGGGTCCTCGCGCCAGTCGGCGCGGAACGCCCCGAATACCGTGGAATGCACTTCACCGTCCGGCTCGACCAAACTGCCGTCGGGCGGCTCGATGCGGATATCCACCTGGTCGTCGCGGGGTATCCATACGTCAATGGCCTGCAACGTCGGATCGTTGATGCGCACCGGTATCAGCAAGTCCTGGTTGGCGACCAATTCGCCCTGCCAGTGCACGCCGTCATTGCCTTCGTTACCCGCGGCGACCACGACGATCCGGCCCGGACCGGATTCGCGCGCAATGACGTTCTCGATGGCCGAAGTGCCGTCATGGGCGCCAACATGCCCGCCCAGGCTGAGACTGACGACCGCCGGCCGGCTGCCGGCATCTCTGAAGAAGCGGCGAATTCCCCATATCGTATGGGTGTCCAACAGCGGTTCGCTGCGCATGGCCATGATCGCCGCCTGCGGGGCAACGCCGCGAAACACCCCGGAGGAGCCGCTGCCGTTGCCCACCGCAATGGACGCACAATGGGTGCCGTGGCCATGCGGGTCGCCCTGGGGAATTTGCCTCGAGCCCTGTAAGGCGTCGTTGATGGCGTTCTCGCTGAAGGTATCGAATGTGGAAATATCACTGTCGTTGGGCTGCTGCGCATGGACAAACAGCTCGAGCCGCGTCGAATCATCGGTGTTGCGAAAATCCGGATGCGACCAGTCCAATCCGGAATCGACGATCCCGAATACGACGCCGTCGCCATTGAGGTCGTGGACATTCAACGCGTCCTCCAAGTGCGTCGCCTCGCCTCGGGCTTCATCCAGCCGCGGCAACAGCACCCGCGCGGCTTCGGCGCGTTGCACGTGGCCTAACCGGTCCAGCTTTCCCACCGAGGTTACCGGAATATTGGCGATGAACACCTCGCCACTCTTGACCCGAGACGTGACCTTGCCGCTCTCCTGTTTTATCCATTCCAGCATCTCCTGTTGACGACCGGGCTTACAGATGAGTTTTAGAGTGATCATCTCGCTGGGAGCGACGGCCTCTCCCTCCGCCAGATGCACTTGTTTAGCGGCCACCGCGTTCAGCGGAATGCGGCCGCGCCGCTGGGCCTTGCGTTTCGCCGCATGCACGAGATAAGCCAGCTCGCTGTCCAACACCGTTTTGCGGATCTTCAACACACGACTTACCTTGGATTGAGTCGTCTTTTTCTTGGAAGTTTTCTTTTTGCCGCTTGCCTTGGATTTTTTAACACGCTTCTTGGCCATGACGTTCTCCTTTTGGTGTCAATTTGAGTTACCGGCGAGCGTATCGCCCGCGAACCGAATGGTTTACAGCTTCGTCTCCAGACGCCGAGGGGTCGACAGCGCAACCACCCAGGAAAATTTCGCGATCTTGTTCAGAGCCTGGGCGTTCGATACCCCCGTGACCACGCCCGGCCCCGCGCTTTGCACTTCAAGCCCCGCGTTCGCCAACGATTCGACCGCGGCATCCGCGTCCTGGCCGTGCGCCAAGTGTACGAGCACGGTTCTTTTCAGATCCGCTGCTGCTGCGTCGACCCATCGTTTCAATTCCGGAGATAATTTGTTCACCGGTGTGGGCACGGTTCATCTCCAGTTCGCACTGTTTGTATCCACCGATTATATTGAAGTTTGCCTGCCACCGGATAAATTTGAGGTGCAGCCGATCACTCCAGCGGTCACGGCGATCGGTTTAATGACATATCAGCGCGGCGGTCGTTCGGCTTAGCGCATGGCGACGCCATATTCCGGATGAAGGATCGGTGAGTACAAGGCCGGAGATTCGTTGCATGAATTTGCCGATTGACATGATCGTGGACAACATAGAAGAATCGTTCTTTTGCGCACAGCGCATGGATAACCATGGAACCCCTACCGAATTCCAACGAGCAACTGCAATTCCTTAAGCAAAGCAAGTTATTCGAAAACGCACCGCATTCCGTGCTGGCCGACATCGGCAGAATTGCGACAACCGTGTCGGTGAAGGCCGACGAGCGGATCATGGAAAAAGGCGATGAGGGAACATCGATGTACATCATTGTCGACGGCCAGGTGCGGGTACACGATGACGATCTGGTCCTCACACGCTTGGGAAAGGGTGATGTATTCGGCGAGATGGCGGCTTTGGATTCCGAAGTGCGCAGCGCCTCGGTCACCGCCGAAGTCGATACCATTTTATTCCAACTGGAACAGAGCTCGATGTACGAAATCGTGTCGCGCCGCCCCGAGGCCGCCAAGGCGATCATCCACTTGTTGTGCCAGCGCGAAAAGAGCATCGTTCACGACGTCACCGAACGGTCATTCAAGGTCCGCGCGCTGGAACGGGAATTGGAAATCGGCCGTGACATCCAAGCCAGGTTTCTGCCCGAGAACCTGCCCCAGGTGTCGGGCTGGGAAATCGCCGCCCGCCTGGAGCCCGCCAGGGAAGTGGCTGGTGATTTCTATGATGCGTTTCATATTAACAGCAACAATAGAATCGGTCTGCTGGTGGGCGACGTGTGCGGCAAGGGTGTCGGCGCGTCACTGTTCATGACGCTGTTCCGCAGCTTGATTCGCGCGACATCGCTGTCGGTCGACTTCATGGGATGGACTGCATCCGGCACCGGATTGTCCACAGCCGAACACAGCGCTGCGCCCCGCTCGATAACCGATCGGCAGACGCTGGAGGACAGCGTGACCGGCACCAACAACTATGTCGCTCGCACACACGCCAACACCAGCATGTTCGCATCCATGTTTTTTGCGCTGCTCGATCCGGAGACCGGCTCGCTCATATACATCAACGCGGGGCACGAGGAACCGGTAATTTTCGCGGCGGACGGATCGACGCGGCGACTGGCGACAACGGGACCGGTGGTGGGGATATTTCCCAATGCCGAATTTAAGATTCAATCGGCGCGGCTGGACCCGCAGGACGTATTAGTAGTATTCACCGACGGCGTCACCGAGGCGGCCGACACCGCGGGCGGGCGCTACACCGAGGAACGATTACTGAAGTTCTTGCGCAACACCGTGGACCGCACGCCGGCGGAACTGTTGAGCAGCATGATGACCGATATCGAAGCCTTCGCCAGCGGCGCACAACAATACGACGACATTACCCTGCTTGCAGTAAGGCGATCCGCATGATGCAACACGCGCAGAGGGACGCCGACAAGACAACTCAGGGAATTGGCGGTACACTTCGACACTTTTTATTGACTGAAAAAGGGAGGGCTAAAACAATGACATCAACGTTACGCATCGCAGTATCCCAGGAACAAGGCAACACGCCGGTAACCGTGTTTCGCCTCACGGGAGACATCGACGCCAACACGCAATCGGACCTGGAATCCAAGGCCGAAGAAGTCATCGGCGCGGGAACCCAGAATCTGCTGCTCGATTTGAGCGAGGTGACGTACATGGGCAGCGCCGGTTTTCGCGCCATGCACGCTATCGCCGGAAAACTCGGCGATGAACAGTCGGCAACGGCAATCAAGTCATCTCACCTCAAACTATTGAACCCGTCCGCCGAGGTAAGCAAGGTGATCAAGACGCTCGGGTTTGATAGCTACCTGGACATATACGACGACATCAACAAGGCGGTTAACTCTTTTTGATCCGCCGTTGGCGGCACCCGGGATGCCTGGGAAACAGCGCCTCGATATAGAGGCGCAATTAGATAATCTAAGCACAGTCAGGCGCTTTATTGAGGAATCTTGCCGAGAATTCGGCGCCCGTGACGGGGTAATTTCAGACCTGCGGCTCGCCGTCGATGAAGCGGTGACGAATATCATTATCCACGGATATCAAAAGCAGGGCGGAAACATACACATCGAGATCGAGCGGGATGAAAAGGCGCTGATCGTCCGCTTGCGCGACGACGCCGTCGTATTCGATCCCGCGTCCCGCTTCACGGCCGGGCCGCCCACAGCACAGGCATTCGAGTCGCCGGGAAAGTTGGGCATTCCGCTGATACAAAGAACAGTCGACCACATCGACCACCGCGTCACCGAGAGCGGCGGCAATGAACTGACACTAAAAAAACGTAACGGGGACATATTTCGCAGCTGACGGCGCGGCGCCGCTGTTCACCGGCGGGCGGAATGCCGCCCCGGCATGAAGCGATCAAGCGTGTTCACGTTGCGTCGCGCCACGCAGGGAATGTCGGCTGTTACCGCGAATCGGCCGGAACAGGTGTTACTGCGCGATTTGCTTGACCAGGGTATTGAACAGCGCCCCTATCGGGCCCGCCACCAGTGGACTGATCATGGCGACGATCGGCGCCAGCTGCGTGCCCGGCGACACCGTGAGCCCCTGTTGCGCCAGCCACTTCTCCTGGTCCGCCACCGACGTGTCGGGTTGCTCGCTGCGATACAATTCGAGCCCCCGGGTGCGCAGGTACATCGCCGCCGGCACATACGCCGCGATGGTAATCAATGTGAACACCGCACCCCAGTATGTAGTGACGCCCAGCGCCATGCCCACGATCGCGCTGTCCTCGGTGACATCCATGAACATCGACGCCGGCCAGCGCATCCACGCGCCCATGTTCACCACGCCGGTCACCAGCATGATCGAGCCGACATACAGAACGCTTCTTAGCCGCGCCATATAAATGCCGGCAACACATTTATCCGGATGCCTTACATCGAATGGCAGGCTCACCGTGCTGCTTGCCGCGATCAACAGAAATATTGACGCCACCATGGAAATCAAAACCACGATATACGCCACCCACCATATATCCGACGACAAATAAGCGTCGGGGAACATTCGCGAGTGGTTTAACAACCTCATCGTCAAATCGAAATTCAGCTTCTTGACGTTGGTCGGCACCAGGTGCAGATAGCCCAGGTTCGCAATCACCAGGAACATGCCGATCGCCACCCCTTGCGCGAATCTCCGCCCACGCAGGCAGCTGCGCATAGTCAGCAGTGAGACCAGGATTGCCGCGCCGCTTGCGACCAGGAACGCTACGCTGGATGCAAACCACAGGAACCGGGCCCGCACTTCGCTGGTGACATTAAACGCCAGTCTTTGTGCGCTTCCGGTTTCAAACAATCTGTCCAGGTGCTCAAGGTAGCCTTCGTCCGGCGACAGACTGCGTTCAAACAACAGGTTCGCAACGGCAAGCACCGAAAGCGGCGCAATGAGAAACAATAGGTGGCGGTAACGCGCAAAGAATGTTTGCGGCTGGCTCTCGGCGGCGTATGTCACTGCGGGTTTTTCCATGCCTATTCGGACCGGTTGTCGACAGGCGCGTTTATACAGGCTGCGGCCGTTTTTGACCCTACCGCAGCGTGTACGCACTTGGGCGAAATCCGGCGCAGGTAGCGTATCGTTCCGGAGTTTAAACGAGAAACCGGGGAGATGACGAGGATGAAATTGATCAGCGGCACCGGGACACCGGGCGGGGGGCGAAGATATACTCGCTGCCGATGACAGGCGCCACGGATCGCCGCAACCGGCCGCATGTCGAAAGTGGGCCTATTCGCGCCGCGATGCGATTGCGGCTGACAACAAGCCGTATCGAGGGTCACAACCAGCCTGACGGTGCAACTGAACGGGTCATTATGCGAATTCATATAACCACCGCCATCGGCAACTTCAAAGACAAAGCCGTTGCCAGGGGCGTTTGGTGGCGATACGCCGCCTGCTTGAGCGCTCATGTTTTTTTGACCAGCTGCGCGATGTTCGACGCCAACACACCGCGCTGGGAGGACTTCGCCGGCTCGCCCCCAAGCACGAGCACGATAAATCTCAACCACCAACAAACCGGTCACGGTGACCCGGTGCTGCTGATACACGGATTCGGAGAAAGCGCTTACACCTGGCGCCATGTTGTCCCTCACCTGGCCCGGCGGTACCGCGTCATTGCCATTGACTTGAAGGGTTTCGGCGACTCGCCCAAGCCGCGGGACGGCGCCTACCACATCTATGAAAACGCGCGCGCGGTGCTCAAGTTCATAACTGATCATGACTTGCGCAATATCACGCTGGTAGGACATTCCCTGGGTGGCGGCGTAGCGCTGGTCGCCGCGCTGTACCTGGAAACGCAGTCGCCGAATCGGCTGTCGCGTCTCATCCTCATCGACAGCATCGCCTACCGGCAGACCTTGCCGCTGTTTATTCGCGTTCTGGCGACCCCCGGTGTCGGGCCGCTGCTGGTTCGACTGCTGCCCGAAAGGACCCAGGTCAAGTCCATCCTGAAACTCGCCTACCACGATGATGACGCAATTCCGGACGATGCGATTGATACTTACGCCCGCCTGCTCGCGAGTCCCGGCGCAAAAGAAGCCGCGTTGCAGACCGCACGCCAGATCATCCCGGCGGACGTGGAAGATCTGTCCCGAAAATACGCGGACGTTTCGTCGCCCACGCTGATACTCTGGGGACGGGAGGACCGGATCGTGCCGCTGTGGGTCGCGGAACGGCTCAACGCCGCTGTTCCCGATTCGCGTCTGGAGGTGCTGGATGATGTCGGCCACGTGCCCCACGAGGAGGACCCGTCCCGGACGCTCGAGGTGATAGACGCTTTTTTGCGCGAGCCCAGGTAGGGCAACCGACCGATGCCGTGCGGCCGCTGCATCCTGTGTAAGGACTTATAGCGTGGCCCGGATTCGTTGCAGTGGACTCGTTGGCGTGAATACAGTAATTTTGTCCGGCCGGCGCGCAATACAGTTAAACGGGACAGGACACGGGGAATCGCATCATGGCGGATAAGGCCGCAGTAATCATCGGGGTCGACAAAACGGGTGGACTGCCGAAGCTCAACTCCGCCGCCGCCGGCGCCAGCGCGGTTGCGGATTGGTTGCAAAGCGAAGGCTACGAGGTCAAATGTCTCACTGATAAATCCGGCCCGGTGCACGCGCGCGACATCGAAGACGCCGTCGCCGAGCTCGTCACGGTACCGCCCCGGTATCGTCTGCTCGTTGTGTACTTCTCGGGCCACGGCTACTGGCACGCGCGCGCGGACCTTTGGTTGTTGAGCGGCGCGCCGACAAAAGCAAGCGATGCGATCAATCTCGACGGCGCGATGGATCTTGCGCGCTATTCGGGCATCCCCAATGTCGTATTTATTTCCGATGCCTGCCGTTCGATTCCCGACTCGCGAGCCGGCGCCAGGGTTACGGGAATCGATGCGTTCCCCAACCATGCGGATATCAATACCGTCTCGAAGATCGATGTGTTCAAGGCCACCAGCGAAGCGCGCTCCGCCTACGAAGGCGACATAGGGGGAAAGCCGCACAGTATTTTAACTTACGCATTGATGAGCGCGTACAAACAACCCCAGCCCGCGATGATCCACCCGATCACGGCCGGCGGCACGCGACTCTATGTCGTCCCCAACCGCGAACTCGAGACCTACCTGCAGGAAAAGGTCAACGACATTCTGGCGGATATCGATATCAATCTAACCCAGAATATCGAGGCCAATGTCCCTTCCAGCGACGATGTATACATCGCACGCGTGGGTGCGCCGACACAGCCACTGTCCACCGCACCCACCGGCGGCGCCGGACCGGCGCGCGCCGCCGCGGCTTCGCCGGGACCGAATCCCGGGCGTGACGCCGCCGAAACTATTGAACGAACGCTGACCGGCGCGCCCGGTGCGCCCGTCGGGATCGACACGGGGGGAGCGCTGGCCGTGTCGGAAGCGGCCACCGAGGAAAAACTGCACTCGCGCCTGCCGAACGCGGCGGTGGATCATATGGAGTCCACGGTGGGTTTTACCGTGCACGGCGCGCGGGTCGTCAACGCGGTAACCACCAAAGGCGAGGACAACGCCAGCGTCGAGTTGCTCGATCAGGGCAACGGCGCCGACGCCGCTGCGGTCATACGGCTGTGGGACGTGCGTCCCGCCGTGTCGGTCGCGGTTCAGCTCGAGGACGGCCGGTGCGCGGTACTTGCGGGTTTCAACGGCTACATCGGCCACGCGAGCTTTGACGACCAGGGGCTGGCGAATGTCAGTTACATCCCCTCCTCGAACCACTGGCGGTGGCAGATGTATGAAAACGAAAAGGCGGCCATCGACAGGCTGCGCGCCCTGGTGGCGCTGGCGGTGGACAACAATACGTTTCAGATCCGCTCGGACCGGGAAGCCGATGCCCTCGGCCAGAGAATCCGCATGGGTAAAGGCATCGATCCGACTCTGGGTCTGTACGCGGCCCACGCCTACTCGCAGGCAGCCAAAGACAACAGCGTGCGCAGCGTGATGAATTACATGCGCGGGGATTTGCAGGCGGACCTGTACGACATCTGGGTCCTCGCCTTCCGCCGTCCGCACACCGAGTCGGGGGATTACCCGCGCGCGCCGCTATGCCCGATGTTGACCCAGACGTGGAACCTATTACGGCCGCGCGACATCACCCTGCCTCCGGTGCTGGAAGCGGCGCTACCGCACTTGTGCAACTCGCTATGGACGACATTCCAACCCGAGGCCGGCGCATCCATTATGCAAGCCATCGATACAGGAGAATTACAATGAGAATACTGATGATTCATGGTCGTGCCCAAGGGGGCAAGGATCCCGACGAGCTCAAGGCGACTTGGATCGACACCTTAAAGCAGGGTTTTCAGGCTGCCGGCATACCGTTGCCGGACAATATTGAATTTGATTTTCCCTTCTACGCCGACAAGTTGGATCAGTATACCGAACAGGCGAGCCTGCCAACGCCGGACGAGGTGGTCACCAAGGGACCGGGACAGGACCGGGAATTTGAACAGTTCATGCAGTCGGTGTTGGACGAAATGAAAAACCGCGCCGCTATTTCGGACGACGACGTCGCCGCGGAGATGGACGACGGCGACGTCCAGGAGAAAGGGATACAGAACTGGGGCTGGGTGCAGGCCATCGCCCGCGTCATCGATAAACACCTCATCGGGGCGTCGGATTTCACCATCGAAACGTTCCTCAAGGACGTTTTCCTGTATGTGAACAAACCGGCGGTCTCCCGCGGCATCAACAAGATCGTCGAGGAGAAGCTTACCGACGAACCGACCATCGTCATCGGTCACTCCCTGGGGTCGGTGGTCGGCTACAAATGCATCATGGACAACCTGGACAAGCTAAAGCTCGTCAAGTACATCACCATCGGCTGTCCGCTGGGAATTAAGGCGATCAGCAGCAAACTCGGCCTGCTGCAGAATCCCGGCGGCGCCAACGGCTGGTACAACGCCTACGACGAACGCGACGTGGTCGCCCTCAATCCCCTGAATAACACCTATTTCCCCACCGATCCGGCGATCGTCAATAACAACGGCGTGGACAACCAGACCGACAACCGCCACGGCATCATCGGCTATCTCAACGACGCCGAGGTGGCGAAGCAGATCGCGGCCGCACTGGGCTGAGGTGTGGGCGGATCGATCAACGGCGCGTCGAGCTGAATACTCAGGCGACGCGGGTTTGCGCAACCGTGCCTAATCGGTCGTTAGTTACGCACGATCCGCGACACAGCGGGGAAACTTGCCAATGAATACTCCGCTCGTCGCGCCCGACTGGTACGGCCGCCTCAATGTAACCGGGCATCGTCCTGAAACGCAGCCGACGCCTGCGAGCGGTCTGTGGATGATCGTCTACGACGACTGGTTCGATCAGGAGAAGCGCGCCGGTGACTCCGCACTGTTTGATGAGGTGTTTGCGTTCCGGCGCCATGTGCAGGAGAAATTCCCAGGCGCCTTGAGTTTCGAATTCCTGCCCTTGATCTTCGTGCGCGGTTCCCAGGCCGACGTCCAGTCGTTGACCGGCGTGCCCCGCTTCAGGTACGCGATTCCCCAGACCGTGGATGTCGCGGACTACCTGCCGATTCTGCAAGGGATCAACGCGCTGCGCTCGGAAACCGGGCACCAACTCTATGAGTGGCAGGAATTCGTCAACAGCGGCGGTGAGCTTCCCGACGATAAGTTTGTCGGCGGCCAAATGCCGACGCGGGAGTACCCGCCGCCGCTCGACGCGAAGCACATCGTAGCCGACACTTCGACTCCTCGTGCTGCGTCCCCGGCGTGGATGCCGGTGATCAACCTCAGTCTCGGGCCGATGCTGCCGGAGAGCCCCGCCAATCCGGTGTTGTTTGCATTGAGCGCCGCCGCCAACACCCACCTGGTGGTGGTCGCGGCTGGCAACGCCGGCGCGCGGGCCGATTCCCCCGGTGTGAATCCGTGGGCGCCCGCCGGCGCCGCCCTGGTGGTTGGCGCCAGCGAAGACGACGCCGGTACCAAGCTCGCCGAGTACTCATCCAGAGGCAAACCGGAAGATCAACGCAACCATCCCGACGTGATTGCTTGGGGTTCGTCGGCCTTGGGCGCCGAACAGGGCACCAGCTTTGCCGCGCCGCGGGTATCAAAGCTCGGTTGCGTCGCGGCCGCGGCGGCGTTCCAGGCGGCGAGGGTACTGGATGAAGTCAGCGGCCGACCCGCGGGTATACCGCTGGTGGGGTGGGGATTGATCGATACCGGCAGCGAAACCGCGGCGCTGCCCGCACGCGACGGCGCGTCGGTGCTGCCGTTCGGCGGCGTCCGCGAGCAGGTGCTGCGCGATGCGTGTCACTTCGCGGTGAAAGCCGGCGCCGAATTTCACTTTTTTTTGAACGGCGCCTTGCTGCGATCGATGATTCTCAAGTCGGCGCGACCGATGACCGGGTACGGCCGCCACGAAGTCGGCGCCGGGTTTGTCAGTGAAGAAGCGTTTCTGGATTGGCTCGCCCGACAGAGCGTCGGCGAGTTCCTGGAACCGTTCGGACCCGTCGACAAGATACCGGCATCGAGCCGACGGATGCCGCTGTTCGACCGCGATGCGCTGGCCGAGCTGGCCGCCGCCGTTCGGCGATCGCGACCGACGTGGTTTTTCGATTACCAGCGCCAGCGCTTCGGCGTGAACCGAACCCCCGCCGAAGGCGAGCTGCGGCTGCCTTCGTCCGGCAGGGGTTACGCCCACGCGATTCACGTGGCCGCCTCCTGATCAAGCAGGTGGCGTAGTGCACGAAATTTGGCTTGCAGCCAACCGCACAGGGCATGCGCGGGTGAAATCCTGACAAGTTTCGTAAGAGATTGTGTGCGCGACGGTAGCGGCGGAATCCTCCCGACGGAAGGCATGGTCCCGCCGTTGAACTCATACACGCTAAAGCGCATACTGCACCGGGTACGGACACGGAGAACGAAATGTCGACGCTGCTCGGATCGCTTCACAAGCGCTTCAAGCGAAGATCCACCGAGGTCATCGATTCTGAGCTCCTAGGGGAACTTTCGATTCCGATTACGGCCGCAGTGGACCCGCCCTTTTTGCGTTGGAGGACAGTCTGTCTCAGACAAGGAATTCACGACCAGAATCAAAACCGCAATCGTGAGCAAGGAGACTGACCATGTACCACTCAAATGCCATGTATTATCCAACCCCCTGCCACCCCTGGCCACCCTGCGACCCTTGCGGGTGCGCCCCGTGCTGTTGCGGGCCGGTCACGCTGCCCGCGAACACCTGGTGTCCGCCGCAGGCTTACACCCTTCCGGTGAGATTCCCGGTGGTCGTGCCAAAGGAAGTATCAGTTGACAGCAGCGCCACTCTCGCCACGGCGGAGGCGCTCATCGGCGGTAACTCTCAAGCGCATTTAACACTGGAGTATCTCCCCGATGCGACGGCAACCACGCGAACAATTGACGTGACCATCGAAGCGGACGGATCAACCTCGAGTTGGAGCGAAACCACGATCACCGACGGTTATCAGGTCAAATCCGATTTCATCGCCGTTGCCCCCGGGTCAAAGGTCACGCTCAACGCCACCAATGTGGCGGCGCGTCTGCGCTGGTGTGAAACCGTTTGCTGTTAATTCTTACCAGGAGAGTGACACGATGTACACCATGAAACCCAGTCGATCTTTTTACTCCGGGTCGCATATGCACGCACATCACCATGCCGGGGCACCGATGCCCATGCACGGCTATCACCCCCACGCCGGCCACGGCTTTTGTCACTCGTGCTGCCACCCGCGCACGAAGTGCTGCTGCGTACGAAGGGATTGCCGCAAGGAAGCGAAAGAGCTGTTGGTCGAATCGACCGTGGCACTCGGCGACAAGGGCGCCGTCGCCACACACAACATCGAGCATCATATCCAGATCATGACACCGGTGCTGGCCACCATCACGGAACCACTTGCGGAGGAGGCGGTGGAAGAAACCGGCACACCGGCCACTACCATTGGACGATTAGTGGGATCGCGCCAGAAGGCCAAGGCCGGATTGGGCAAGGCGTTTATAGGCGGTGGCTGCTGTGTCCACCTGTCCATCGAATACGCGCCGACCAAGGCCGCGGGTCCCCACGCCGTCGCAGTAATGGTCGTCGACAGCGACAACACCGCGCTCATCTGGGTGAAGCTGGCGCAAGCTGATGACGGCTATCAGATTAAAGAAGGGATCATCGCCACCAAGCCCGGCGCCCACGTAACGATGCTGGTCGTCAATATGACCGCGCGGCTGCGCTGGTGCGAAATATTCAGCTGCTAGAAGAAAACACGCTTGGAGAAGGATATGGCCACGAAAAAGACTGCCAAGAAAACCCAACGCAAACCGGCGGCGGCGGCGAAGGCGGCCCCAACCGCAGCCGCGTTTCCAACCACCGGTCAGCCGGCCGCGGGCCTCGGCGCCAGTTCCACGCCCGCCATGGGCACACCCTGGGCGGGCGCCGGGGGCTGGATGCCGCAGGCGCCGGCGATGCCGGCCGGCTGGATGTCCCCGCCGTGGTCGGCAAATCCCTACGCAGCCGCCCAAGCGGCGCTGCCGACGGCAATGGGCGGTGCGGCGGAGCAAGCAGCGCCGATCTCCCAGGGCATCGGATCGGCGTTGCGGCTCGCGGTGGATTTGATCAATGCCAGCCTGGCCGGCGGCACCCGTCTGCTGGCCGGGACCGCCTACCCATCGCCTTACGGATATGGCGGCGGCGCACACGCGCATGGTTGCTGCCATGACGGCTGCGGCGGCTGCGGCTCCAGTTGTTGTTGTGAATACGTCGACTGTTGCAGCGTGTGCGGCAGCGGCTGTGGGTGCTGCACACCCAGCGTCGGTAATTGTTGCTGAACAAAATCGGTGCCGACCGCCGCAGCACAGGACGAGGCGCCGCTACCTTGCGATGCGCTGACGCGCATCGCAAGCTGAGTTACGCGCACTCGCCGCGCCTGAGTCCTAGAGCGATTGATGAGTGCGTGCGGCGGCGCCCGGGATAGTGACAGTCGGTCCGCGGCTCGCTGCCCGGGCCGATATGGTATGAAGGAGTAAAACATGCCGTCTCATATGAATTTAAAAATTCGGCTTGGACCTCTGGTGACGCTCGAAGTCAGCGGTGACAACTGTGAAGAGCTGCGCACCGCCCTGGACGGATTCAAACCGCTGAACCAGCAAATAGACGCGATGTGCAGCGACCTGGCGGAGCGCATGTATCCGGAAGAATCCGGGCTGCCCGAACAACGCGATGACGGTGAGGAGGATGCGTCATGAAGTTCAAGGCCTATGGAAGAATGCAAAGCGCACCGACGGTAGAGCTCGACGCCAAGATCGATCCGCTCAAGTTGGATACCACCGCCGGCGGCTCATTACAGGGTCAGGTAGGACCGTTCGTCGCGCGGGTGGGGGAAATTCCGATCCGGGTGACCGTCCCGTTCCTGCGCAGAAGACGGCCGGTGCTCGCTTCCGTCGGCGGCTTCCGCATTAAACTCGACGCCGTTCAGCTCGAGGTGGCGAGCGCCGCAGTCGACATCAAGGGGGTGGTGGGCGCCGATGGCATCGACATGAAGGCGAACGCAAAAGTGGACTGCGACACGGATATGAAGGTCAAGGGCTGGGCCTCCGGGCAAGTCAATCTGCCCACGGTGGATTTGGGCGAAGAGCCTGAGCCCGAGCCCGAGGACGATGAGGCGGAAATCCAGTAGGCCTGGGGTGAGGTTACCGCGATGAGAGACATTGGACACCCGTGCCACCCCTGTCATCCGCCGGTGGTTCACCATACGGTGGTCTGCCGCCATCAGGTGGAGGTCGAGGTGCTACCGGCCGCCGCCGAGGTGTTTTTCGCCGACGAGCGCTATACCAACCCGTGGGATACCCAGATACGGTTTAAAGCCGTCGTCTACAACGCGCCGACGAGTGATGTCACCTGGGAGGTGACCGACCTTGGGGGCGGTCCGGGCGCCGGCAGCATCGACACGAGCGGCTTGTACACCGCGCCGCCGAAGGGCGCCCTCACCCATGGACATACCGACATCGTCGTCGCCACCGCGGCGGCGGACCCGATGCGCCGCGCCTACGCCTTCGTAACTCTGGTGGGTTTGGGACCGGAACCCGAACCCGACCCGACGCTGGAGATTTTCCCGCATACGGCGACCTTGTACTATCACCAAGGCCACGACAACCAGTACATCGACACGAGCAACAAGAGCCATCGCTTTCGCGCCCTGCTCAAATATACGCCGTTGACGGGCGTGGAGTGGAGCATCAACGGTGGTAGTTGGACGCCGGACGGTCTTTACTTTTTCTACCAAACCCCCAACAGCGGTTCATCACCCGCGACTGCCACTGTGCGAGCACGCCTCACCGGCGACAGTTCGGTGCAGGATGAAGTGGAAATTACTTTACTCAATTATGAATGGCCGGGCATTAAGCCGTAACCGCAGCGCAATCTTGAACGAAGGAGCACCCTCATGGGCAGCATAAGTATAACCAATGATCCGGTCAATATCAGAATAAAGGATGACTCCAAGCTCACGCTCAAAAACGACTCCGCATTAACGATTAAAGACGATTCCAAACTCACGCTGCAACGCGTCAAGGACATTGATCCGATCGCCACGCATATCAAGGAAGTCAACAACATCGACCCATTTTCCATCGAATCGTTTCACGTCGATGAGATCAGGAACATCGAGCCGATCCAGATTGCCAAGTTCAACGTCACCAACCTGCCGCCGGTCAATGTCAGTCTGCGCCAGCTCCCTCAGGTCGACATGAACGTGCGCACCCTGCCGCCGATCTCGGTCGGCACCCATCAGGACTTTTGCATCCCATCGAGCTACACGCTGCGCGCCCAGTTACTCGGTTTTGAGCTGCTCAGGCTGCACCTCAACGGACAAACCTCGGTGATTCCAAAGGAGCGGGCGCGGCGGGAGCAGGCGCGCACCGCCGATAAGAGCTTCCCGGTCACCAGCGTCGCTGGAAACCCGGCGATCCCGTCGATTCGCGAGGAGACCGGCGATACGACCGAGTCGTCACCGCACGCGTTGCACCATGCGTCCGTGGCCCACACGCCGCAGAAGCATCTGCAACACCTCCCCCAGGGAGAATCCGCCGTGCATGGCGCCGCGCCCGCGGCACCCGGCGCCTTGTCGTTCGGGCTTCCGCGAATGTCTTTCAGTATTGCCGACGCCGGCGCCGGTGAGGCCGAGTCGGACAGTCAAATATCCAGTGGAGAATAATCGTGAACCATTGCCATCCCCATACGACGTGCGAAACACCCATGGCGGCACACCAACCGAACCTGGTGGACGTGCTGGGCGGCGCCATCAACCTGGCCACTACGGTGCTCTACGGGCAGGCCAGAGTCCTGCGGTCCATCGTCGAAGGCGCTGTGTGGCACGGAGAATGCCATGACCACATCGGCTGTTGCTGCCACCACGCGCACCATGTTGTCCACGTTAAGTGCGTCCCTGAGACCTATGACTGTAGAAGGTGTTGTTGAGCCGTGGCCAGGAAAACTGCAAAAGTGACAACCACCAAATCCAAGACTACGGCGAAAACCGGAAACGCTTCCACCGGGCGCGGGCGATCGGCGGGCAAACAAAAAGCCGCCGCGGCATCTGCCGAAAAACACAACGACACATCCCATACCTATGTGGAGCAGATTGAAGAAATGCTGAACAAGGGCATGGATTTAACGGAAGCGGGAGTCGGCCTGGGGGTCAACGTCGTCACGCGGTTGAGCTCGATCTTCAAAACCCAGGTGGTGGACAAGCTCATCAACGAGCAAACCCTGGGCGCCATCTCCACTCTGGCATCGCAACCGGCCGCGCCCCAGCCTCACCCCGCGGAAATGCCGCCGGAGCCAGGCCACGAGGCCTCGCAGCAAGACACGGTGCAGCAAGACGCGAATTTCCTGATGAACCGTCTCGGCGCCCATCCGGGCGGCCCGGTGTCCATATCTTTCTCGATCAATAACGATTCCATGGCCGAGAAAAAACAGATCAAGTTGAGCATCGAGGACTTCCGGGGGCAAGGGCAGCAAATTCCGATCCCCGCAAATGCGTTCTCGGTGACGCCATCCAGGAAATCGATTGCACCGATGGATTTCGAAAAATTTGTTTTCAAAGGCGCCATCCCTGCGGATGCGCCGAACGACACCTACCATGGAGGCATTGTGGTATCGGATGATGAGCAATACCGGATACCGGTGGTCCTGGTCGTCACCGAATCCAACGATTGACGGTGGATCCCCAGCATGATGCGGATTCTGGACGCTCCGCGGGCCGGCCGGTGAAAACCAGACAGCGATGGTTAATACTCTCAATTGAAATGAGCGTCATCCACGTGAGTGGGAAGGAGCAGCGATGGCTGTAAATGTACTGACATCTTTTACCCGGGTCATCAACAAGACTGTTACCGAGATCTTGGATAACGGGGTGATAGACAAGGCGACTGACGCCCTGGGCACTTTCGTCACCGCCGGGGTAACGGCGATCAAGGAGGTCACGGAGGAAGAAAAAACCAACGGCAACGGAGAATAGCGCCAACTCTCGAAGCAGGCTTTGGGGTTGAACTTCAATCTGCGCGTCCACGCCCCGGGGACGCGGTGCGCGTTTGCTGAGCAGACGCCGACATTTCCTTCAAGCGGCTGACATCAGATCAACTGATCGGCACATGATCAATCTGTGCGTGTGCTATTTTTTTCGCCGCTTTGTGCAGGTATTGAGGCGATTGTATTGCACAAAAATACGAGCGCTTATTCTTGGGCAGGAAAATCGATATGAATGTGGTTCCTGTCCGGGTCCCATAAGTTGATCTGGACAAGGTTGAACGAGGAAAGATCCGCACGCCGGTAATGCTCTTCCATGGCCTGCAATTTCGCCTCAAATTGGGCGAGGCCAGTAGCGGAGAATGCAAAGTGCTCAAGCTTCAGGCCGGCCTCTGATCCAACTCGAGGAGTGCCGTCAACGCCAACCAGATGCACAGCAGCCGCATCGCCAACGTACATCCACGCGCCAGGAAATGAGAAGTTCGGGCGATCTCCCCTGCGCATACCGAGAACATTTGTGTACCAGTCGATCATAATATCGAGTTGAGTGGTACGTAAATTAACGTGGTCGAGTTTTACAATCTGCATCGCGACTATCCGATAGAGTTTGCTACCTAAAAAGGGGTCGGTGACTCTTTGTATTTTAATTCCTTAAGTTGTAACAACGAAACATATTAGATTGTTCTTATAAACGGTCAATTGTCGAGTTGTCGGTAAATATAGGCACCGTAGTACCATAGGCATACCTCCAATTCTCTTTAACATCTGACGATGGCTGAAGACCGTCTGCCTCGCAAACTTGTCGCGATCCTGCATGCCGATGTCGCGGGGTATAGCCGCCTGAGCGGAGAAGACGAAGACACCACTCATCGCCGATTGAAGGAATCCCTGACCCTGATTTCCACTACCGTTGACCGGCATAACGGCCAGGTTGTGAACTACGCCGGCGACGCGGTACTCGCGCGGTTCGATGCCGCCGTCGACGCGCTGGCCTGCGCCACCGCCATTCAGAAAGTACTCAAGGACCGCAACTCCAATGTGCCCGATGAGAGAAAAGTGGAATTTCGCATCGGCGTAAACCTTGGTGATGTGATCGAAGATCAAGGTGACATCTACGGCGATGGTGTGAATGTCGCCGCCCGCCTGGAACGGCTAGCCGAGCCCGGTGGGATCTGTATTTCGGAAGCCGTGCACACTGCGGTCGGGAACAAGCTGTCCGTCGGGTTTGCAGACATTGGCGAACAGCAGGTTAAGAACATCGAGAAGCCGGTGCGTGTTTACCGCGTTCTCTTGGCAGCGGAGGCCGCGAGCAAAGCGGTTATTCAGCCCCGGCTACGAAAGGGGGGGTCGTGGCGATGGTTCGCGGTGGTCTCGAGTGTGATCGTGTTCGTTGCCGTGGCCGGTATAGTGGTGTGGCAGCAATCGTGGCGAAGCGCCGTCGCACCGCCAGCGGTGGAGGGCATCGCACATTCGCTACCCGATAAACCCTCTATTGCCGTATTGCCCTTTACCAATATGAGTGGAGATCCGGATCAGGAGTATTTCGCTGACGGGATTACCGAAGACCTCACCACAGATCTTTCCAAACTATCAGGATTGTTCGTCGTCGCCCGCAATTCAAGTTTCACATATCGGGGGAAGGCTTTGGATTTGCGGGAAGTTTCGCGCGAACTTGGAGTACGCTATTTGCTGGAGGGAAGCGTACGACGCCGGGGAGAACAAGTTCGTATTAATGCACAGTTGGTAGACGGGGTCACCGGAGGACATTTATGGGCTGAACGATTCGATGGTGCGATGTCGAACATTTTCCAGTTGCAGGATGATGTTAATCAGAGCATCGTAGAAGCCCTTGCCGTCAGTCTTACGCTCACTGAACGCGAGCAACTCGATAGAGTTGAAACTGTCAGTTCTGCTGCATACGATGTATTGTTGCGTGGATTAGAACAATTTCATCGCTCTTCTCGCGAGACAACGCTTGAGGCGAGAACATTGTTCAAGCAAGCAATCGAGTTAGATCCGAATTATGCGAGAGCATATGCGAACGTTGCACTAACCCATGCGTCGGATGTTAATTTCCTTTGGACGGATAACAAGGAGGAGTCAATTCGACTCGGGTTGGAGTACGCGGCGAAGGCAATTGAACTTGACGACAGAATCCCTCAAATCTACTTCACTCGAAGCGCACTATACTTAGCACAACGAAAGCACGACGCCGCCATCGAGGCAGCCCGTCGGATCATAGAGGTTCATCCGAATTACGCGGACGGTTATGGAATGCTCGCTTTTGCTTTGTGTTTTGGAGGATACCTTCCGGAAGCACTTGAAGCCATTAGAAAGGCAAAGAAGATAGATCCGCAGTTTACCTACCTGGATTTGGCACTTGAGGCCCGCACACTGTTTTTATTGAAACGTTACGACGAGGCAGTTGGCATAATCGAAGACAGCGTGTCGCGAAATCCCGCTTACGATCGGACACAGCTACTACTTGCTGCGATTTATGCGCAGATGGGTAAACTAGAGGACGCCTCTTGGGCGGTCGAGGAGGCAATGCTGATTAAACCAATAATTTCTTTGGAATACGAGCGGCGCGAGGCGTACTACAAAAACGCGGAGGACTTGGAGCATTACATTAGCGCCTTACGCAAAGCGGGCGTCCCTGATACGTAGGTCAACTCATCGTAAGCTATTCAATGACGGTCCTAATCGAAGAAGCGGACATCCATAAGCCCGGCGTACAACTTCCGTTTAGGATCGGTGGAGCATTGGGGTTGCGGCACAGCAACTCGTTTTGATGTTACACAGGAAGATCCGCAATAGGCACTCTCCGGACGAATGGGTTTTATTCTCGAATTGCCTGCTTTGGGCTGCCAGTGAGTGTTGTCGTCGTTATTGATGAAGGCATCGTGGATGAACGCAAACCGTGACCGCTACGTGTCTCTGTTATCACATCTTCAGGGATCAACTCTTGATTGGTAGCAATGAAAGACCTCGCGAATGACTCCGTGAATTTATTTGCCACGGCCCACGGGGTACACTTTACGCCGGGTTGCCGGGACGCGTTGCAGGTTATTCCACCTCGCGGCGCGCAGGCGTTGACGCGAAGCACAAAACACAGCATTCCGGGACGCGCCAACCTTTGATCAATAGGACAAATAGCCGCGGCCCGGGCCCGCTGGCATTCTCGGCGAATCCACATCTTATGACCGCACGTTGTGTGCCCGCCGATAGGCGCTGCTTCGCAGCATGGCATTGGCGGGCAACATTTTGATCAACTGGGAGCACAATCCTTTAACCCGTATAGCGATGAATATTGAACGGCGTATAGGAATTTATCTATTCTTCGTGTCGGTGTGTTTGGCGACTCAGATAAACTGGGTCATTCGGCATGAGCAGTATGATTCATTGCTGACCAGGAGTTCGTTAGCCATTGCGGTGGGTGTCGCGCTAACGCGACTTGCGGTATATCTCGTGGAGGCAGCCGCCGGAGACGATGCGGATATCACCGTCCGCAAGTTGTCGTTGATTCTTACGCCGGGCCTGTTGTTCTTGTTTTTCCCTTTTCACTCCTTGGCATTATGCCGATGGCGCTACGATTGTAATTATGCGGATGATGTTTTTATCGTATTGCCGATTGCGATTTCATTATCACTGGGGACCATACTGGCGATCGAGCATCGCAAACACTTTGGCAAAGACAAGATTTTTGGTTTCTTCCAATCGTTGATTCCAGTACTGCAACGCCATGGGTTCTGGATCGCTTGGTTCCTAGCGTGTGTCGTCCTCGTTGTCAGGGGCTGGGATCGATTTATACATCCCGAGCCGTTTGCCGAAGGGGCGAAACAATTCATCGGGGCGGCACTGAACGACGGTTGGATCAGTCTTACCCATCTTTATGACGGTTTCCTGCATACGGTTCCGCGACTCATCGCACTCGTTGCGGTCGAGTTGATGCCAATAAAATACATTCCTCATTTTACGGTAACCGTGTGTTACATGATCGCAGCGGCGACCACAGTGTATATCGTGCGCGATTGCTTTCGATGGATCATTCCGAGTGACTTCTTCCGTTTTGTGTTTGGCGTCGTCCTGTGCCTAGTGCCCGGTCTCATCGAAGTACTAGGCAATCTACCCAATATCCACTATCTGCTGTTCATACTGCTTGGTCTAATGGCCCTACAAGACATTGAACATGAGTTTCGCAGTTGGGAACTGGCAACGGCTGGTCTAATTGTTCTTTCAACGGGAATGTCCGTTGTGTTCTTGCCCTTGGCCTTAGTTCGCGTCGTCTGGCTGATGCGATATTCACTAAATACAGCCCGGCCATCAATACCATATCGGGAATTGCTGCATCGTCACCGGGGTGCTGTGATCTTCTTTCTTATCATTTTGACACCTTCGGTTCTGTTGATGTTTGGACAGTTGCTGGGAGCAATACCGCAAGCCAAGGTACTCAACCCGGTCACCTTGGAAATAGCGGATTTGTTCATCGGATTACAGAATATCTTCGTTGTGTACTTTGTGCTGCATCCGTTCGCCGGCACGGTAGTTGTGACCGAAATTATATTTTTCCTGCCGCTTTTCGTATTGTTCATTGTTTTCCTGCCGTTTCTGTCAATACTCTCATATCGCCTTTACGCAGAACACCGTCCACAATTGATTTTCATCAGCGTGTGGCTTCTTGGAATATTGCTCATTCCAGTGATGATCTTCTTTTTCCGACCGTCTGGTTTCGCGCTGTTTATGTTTGATAAGGAGTGGCATAGTTTTGGCTGGTGGATGCGTTATAACTACATATTTTCGGCGGCAGGCGTGCTGCTATGGTTAATGGTGCTCAGGCCGAAACGCCCTATGAAGCCCATTCAACACCGCACCGTTGTCACCTGGGTCATTCTGCTTTCGTATGTATTTCAAGCTCAGTACTACTTTAACGTGGGCAGGTACGGGCAAGAAGCATTTTGGTCTCAGACCAGCGACGCGCTGAGACAGTCAGTACAGACGGGATGCCCTAGAACCGTGGTGGTGCGCGCACATCCCGATCCCAATTGGTGGAATTTCACGTATCATAGCCCGAAATCAAATCTACGGTGCGAATGACCGCCTCGTTTGTCGGGATTGAAAGGTCACTAAGGAGCAATGCCGTGAATAATAATATCGATTGACAGCGGCAGGTATCCAAAACACCATCGGACGCGAGTTTCCGCCTCCAGCACGAGAGCGCGCAAGATAGTAACCCCGAAAACACGACAGCTTTTCGTTATTGATAAACCACAGTGACTCCGGAAACGATACGCCTCATCGATAAGTGGCTTGGCAGGCCTGTGTGTTTCGCCCTCACCGGCATCAGGTACGTTGCGGAGAGGAAGCCTGTACGGCGCGGACCGACAAAAATCTTGTTTTTGAAATTGGTCGAGCAAGGCGCGACGGTGCTGGCGTACTCCGCCATAAACAGAGCGGTTAAGATGGTAGGGCGCGAGAATGTGTTCTGCGCGGTATTCGCGGAGAATCGACATATTCTTGATGTCATGGATGTCATACAAGCGGAAAACGTGATTGAGCTCAGGCATGACAACATAGTGAAATTCGCCTCCGACGTTTGGTCCTTTATCACCACCTGCCGCAAGCACCACATCGACGCCATCGTGGACATGGAATTCTTCTCGCGGGCATCCGCAATCCTTGGTTTTCTAAGCGGCGCCGGCATGAGAGCCGGCCTGCACCGATTTTCGAGTGAAGTACCGTATCGCGGAGACCTTCTCACCCACAAAATTCAATACAACCCGTTCCTGCATACTTCCAAGGCTTACCTGCAATTGGTCGAATCCCTGGTTAGCGACCCGGCGCAGGTCCCGATGATGAAATTACCACACGAATTGATCACTGTGGAGGTGCCCCGTTTTAACCCGGTTGATAAAGAGAGAGACCGGGTGTTAGCGCTTCTAAGCGACAAACTCGGACAACCACCCGAGCGCCCCATTGTCATCTTCAATCCCAATGCAGGAGATATGTTGCCGCTTCGCAAATGGGACAGTAATAAGTTCGTAGGCTTGGGGAAAAAATTGGCGGACGCAGCGGATTGCACCATAGTCATTACCGGCGCTTCCACTGAGCTACAGGAAGCGAAACGCGTCGCACAACGAATCGGGAAAAACTGCGTCAGCGTCGCCGGAGACACTTCTCTGCGAGACCTGATAATCCTGTATACGATCGCGGACCTGTTGATCACAAACGATAGTGGACCAGGGCACTTCTCCGCTCTGACGGACATCAAGACCATCATTTTGTTCGGTCCCGAGACCCCGGGGCTATTCGGTCCGCTAGGAACAAACCAATATGTCATATGGAAAAACCTCACGTGCAGTCCCTGCGTCAACCCGTTCAACCATCGTTTCTCGCCGTGCACGGATAACGTTTGTATGCAGAACATTTCTGTTGAAGAAGTGTACGAAAAATCGATACAACTACTTCGTCTGAGGGAAAAGGGGTCGGTGACGAATGAGAATCATTTATAGGAAAAAGGGGTCGGTGACGAATGAGAATCATTTGTCACCGACCCCTTTTGTAATTGGCTCATTCAGCTAGTGTTCATGCAACTTGTTTTAATATTACGGTCAACCAACCAAGGAAAACCAGAGCGGGAGATAGGCAAATGAAACACGGATTACTCACTCTCGTCACGTTGGCGGCGCTGGTCGTTACTCAGGTAACGGTCGGCGGCGCGCAGGCGGGTGGACACCACAAGCGGCACGGACCAGGGTACTCAGGTGGCCACTACAAAAGCCACGGCGGCCACTACAAAAGCCACCGCGGTCACTATTCCGGCCACCGAGGTCACCGCCACAAGCGTCGCGGTCATGGCGGCCGGTACCGCTACGACGACAGCCACAAGTACGATTATCTGTTGGGCGGATTGCTCCTCGGCGGGGCTGCGACGTACCTGTTGTCTCAGCCGCGCTATGTCGAGCGCCAAAGTGTCGGCTACCAGCCGGCACCGGCTGTGGCGGTAAATCCGACGGTGGGCTCGGTTCTGGAGTACAACCGCACCGGCCAGGCCACAGCGTGGCAGGACCCGGACACGGGAAAGAACTTCACTACCACACCCGTCCGTACCCACATGACGTCGGCGGGTCCGTGTCGGGAGTACATCATGTCGGTTATGATCGGTGGTCAGGAACAGCAGGCCTATGGGACGGCGTGTCGCGAGAACGACGGTTCCTGGAAGTTGCAGCGCTGAATAAGTCGCTCGACAGTGTGGGTCAGATTAGGAGACGTTAAAGAGATGATGTATTTGAGATTTTTGGTTGCAATTCTTTCTGTGTCGCTCATGGCCGGCTGTGCCCAGACCGGGCCGAAGGAACAAGCAGGTGCCGCCGCCGGCGCCGTGACGGGTGCGGCGCTCGGTTACGGCCTTGGGAAGGGACATCGCGATCAGACTGCCGCCATAGTGCTGGGCGCCTTCCTCGGAGGCCTGGTCGGACAGCGGATCGGTCAGCAGCTCGATGCCGCAGATCAGGTGATGGCGCGCAATTCCGTCGGTTACGCCCTGGAATAC